>JAHIJO010000131.1 GCA_018898455.1 Verrucomicrobiota bacterium
CAGGCTGACGACACCTACCACGCTCTGCCCGCGCGTTGTTCCGCAGGGCGTCGTATTCGTTCCCCATCGGATATCGCTTTCGCCTTGTATTACTCACAGGGAAAACATATCTTTTACCCATAGATTGTATCGAAGAGCCAATATTGGTCCATTGTCGGCGGAATCAATCCAAGAGGGTGAAGCGGAACGTCAAAGTCGTCTGCGATTCGATGGCGGTATGACCCGTCCTCGCCGGTATGAACCGTGCCCGGAGCACGGCATTCAGCGCCGATTGGTCCAGAGCCGGAAATCCGCTGGAACGGACCACCTCGACGGTCCGGGCTTTTCCGGAAGGCGTCACAAGGGCGCTCACGGTAACGGCGCCTTCTTCTCCGCGCAGGCGTGCCCCCGGCGGATAAATCGGGCGAATATATGAATCCAGGCGGGGCGCATTCGGCACCCCCGGATTTAACGCGCCGGAAATTGGCGCGGCGGCCTGAGCGTCTGGATTTCGGGAGACGTCGGGCGGCGCCGAAACAGCCGGCGCCCTTTGAGTTTCGGAAGCAAGCTGAATGACTTCAGGTTCTTTTTCTTCCGGCTCCACAACCGCTTCGTCGGGCGGTTCCGGGTCCTCTTCGATATCGGTCCCGGGAGGTTCCGCCACGGAGGCCACGGTGATCGCCGGCGCCACCGGCAATGCGGCGCCAAGTTCGAGGGAGAATTCACCGGCCTGGAAAAGAGGGATTGCTGAAACCGGTTGATGGTGCCACAGGCACGCCATGCAACCCAATGTGATTCCGTGCACAAGCAGGGAAGCAATGAACTTTCGAAATACTCCATTAGCGCTGGTCATGAACGCGGTCTTTCTTTAAATTCGAACCCGGACCTCCAGCATGCAATAACCGGAACGGACAACCGTGACCCCGGGATCCAGCAGGAGGGGAGCGGAAAATAAAGGACCGTCAACCACCACGGTGTGATATTCCCCGTTTTCTCCGCAGGGATCAATCCCCATCCGCTGGAACTCACCGATGATTTCCCGATCGATGGTTCGGCCCAGGAATTCCCGGCCGAGCTTTTCCTCTTTCACGGTCACGATCATGGCCTTGAATCCCAGCGCCAGGAATTGATCGAGAAGCTCCAGCTTGGAACATTCCCAGAGTGGCAGGCAGAGAATCAATCCGGTTAGGGCGCAGACTTTTTCATCCCACTCGCGATGAGGAGAAAAATCGATGTCTCCAAAGACGCCCGCCGGGACACCTTCCTTCTTGAGCTGATGGAGCGCGTCGGTAAAGACGGATTCGTAGGCTGACCATGACGCGGATGGCGACAGCAGGGGAATCCCGAGCCGTGACGATTGTGCCTGGAGCACCTCTCGTGTGAGACCATGGGACCTCGATCGGATTCCATCTTCCGCGAGCATGGTTAATAAACGGGCAGGTTTAGCGCCCGCGTGGCGGGCGCGATACAACGCCAGGCAGGAGTCTTTTCCTCCACTCCAGGAACAGAAAAAAGGCGTATTTTTTTCAGGGACCGATAATACCTGATTATTCATGATTGTCCTTATTGAAGATGCCGGGATAGAGCCCCCGGGCGACCATGGCGATCGTGTCGGCGATGGCGGCATTGGGGTGGCAAATATCGGCGCATGAATAAACGAGGACGCGGTCGTTCTGCACAGCCTTTAACTTGCTGAAAGCGGCGCTTTCCCTGAACGCCACCTTCTTTTTCTTAACCTCATCTTTTTCGCCATGGACGATCAAAACGTCGGGATTGAGTGCTGCCAGGCGTTCAAACGAAACCTGGGGATAGTCGTCGTCTTCGTCGCCGAAGATGTTTTCTCCGCCGGCGCGCTTGATAACGTCGGTTAGAAAAGACCTTCCGCCCGCTGTCGTGACGTTGGTGCTGGTGCCGAATACCCGCGCTACGCGCAGTCTATCCTGGGAAGGTAGGGCGAAAAGTCCGGCTTGGACGCGGACCAGAACTTCCTTTTGCTTTTTGATAATTTCTTTTGCTTCCGGTGCCCGTCGGGTCAGCCGGCCTATATCCCGAATAACCCGGAACGTTTCTTCGACCGTAGTCGGTTCGAAACAATACGTGGGCGCGATCGCGCGGAATTGATCAAGCCTTTTTCTTTGGGCCCCGCCGAACGCGAAGATGAGGTCCGGCTTGAGAGCGCGGATTTTTTCACAATTGGGATTGACCCATCCGCCCACAATGATTTTCCCCGTTGTGTCGCAGGTTTTGCCGCAATACTCCGTGACCCCAACGACCTGATCTTTCAGGCCAAGGGCGTACAAGATCTCCGTGTTGGACGGCACCGTGGATACGATTCGGGCCGCGGGTTGTTGCAGGGCAACCCGGGCGCCGGTACTGTCCTGCACGGTGGTACAGCGATTGGAAAGACAGCCGCCGAGAAAGGCCAGGCATGCCGTTGCGGCCATGATGCCAGCGATTTCGTTTTTTTTCATGGTTTCATCTCTCAATCAGACAATCAATGCGTTTCATGGCGATGTGTTTTTCAAAAAGGGATACCAGGCGGTCAAATTCATTAACGAGGGTTTTTTGTTGAGGTGCTATTGTCGGCGCTATGCCCTTCCGTTTACACAGCCAGCCAAGCAATTGCGTCCGCAGGCGGTCATTGTCGAAGAGTCCGTGAAGATAGCATCCGAAAACGAGTCCATTATCGGAAATGGCGCCCTCGGGAACACGCGTCTTTTTCGCCCGGCGCCGCGTGATGACCAGCGGGCGCCGGATCGGGTCCGTGGCTGTGGTTCGGCCGGCATGGATTTCGTATCCCTCGAAAGGCGTGCCCGCGGCGGCGAAGGGGAGATCGGAAGTTGTTTTCCCCGAGACTTGCGCCAGTTGTTTTTCCTTCTCCAGAACGGTGGTAACGCAAAGAAGGTCAAGCCCAGCTTCTTTTCCCTTGGCTCCCTCAATTCCGGTGGGGTCCGTGACCCGGCGGCCCAGCATCTGGTAGCCTCCGCAGATTCCGAAAACAGGGATCAAACGGTGCGCGGCTTGTTTCAAGGCCTTGCACCATCCGCCGGCGGCCAGAAAACGCAGGTCGGCCCGGGTATTCTTGGTACCGGGCAGAATGATAAGATCCGGAGCGCCCAGGTCGTGGACCTTGCGAACATATCGTACCCGAACGCCGGTGGTTTTTTCCAGCGGCAGGAAGTCGGTGAAATTACTGATCCGCGGCAGGCGAATGACCGCGATATCAAGAACCGATCCTGCCTTGGGTTGGCGGGCATCGAGGCTCAGGGAATCCTCATCGTCAATCGCCAGGTTGGGGACATATGGTAACACCCCCAGGACGGGAATCCCGGTCAGGCGCTCGATTTGCTGTACACCCGGATCAAGAAGCGATTTGTCACCCCGGAATTTATTAATGATGGTTCCGGCCAGAAGCCGGCGATGTTTTTCAGGAAGAAGGGAAACCGTTCCGTAAATGCCGGCAAACACACCGCCCCGGTCGATGTCAGCCACCAGGATCACGGCGGCGCCGGCATATTCCGCCATATCCATATTGACGAAATCCTCAGCCTGGAGATTGATTTCGGCCGGGCTTCCGGCTCCTTCCAGAATGATCAGGTCATGCCGGGCTGCCAGCCGGTCATAGGCGGCCCGCGCGGCGGTTCGCATTCGGGATTTCATGGTGTAGTATGTCCGGGCCGGATAATTGCCGATCGGCCGGCCGTTCAGGATGATCTGACATCCGGCTTCGCCTATGGGCTTGAGTAGGATCGGATTCATGTCGGTATGGGGCTCAATACCGGCGGCCTGAGCCTGGACGACCTGGGCCCGGCCCATTTCCCCTCCTTCCCGGGTCACAAACGAGTTCAGCGACATATTCTGGGCCTTGAACGGTGCGGGGTTAAAACCCCGGCGCGCGAAATAGCGGCAGAGGGCGGCCGCCACGACGCTCTTGCCGGAACTGGACATGGTCCCCACGACCATGATGGCCGGCGTTTTGCAGCCGGTCCGGCGCGCAAACCTGTTCTTTATTTCCATTGTCATTAAAATGTTGCTTTCACGCCGCCCATTACGCTGAAGCCCGGCATGGGATAACCGTTGACTAATTGATATTGCTTGTTGAGAAGATTGTTGCCCCGGGCAAAAATCTCCACGCCTTTGACCAAGGTTTGCGCCGCGTAGGCGCCCAGGGTCATAAAGCCGCCCAACTCTTTCGTATTGGCTCGGTCGGTGTAAACCGAATCGGTATACTCGGCGTTCAGGTTCAATTTCAGTCCCCAGGCGTTTTGATATCCCAGTCGGCCGCCAACTTTGTTCTTCGGCCGGTAAGTCAGGGTCTTGTCCTCGTAGGTCCCGCTGGTATCCTGCGCGTTAAGCAGTGTGTAATTCACGGCGCCGGAGATTTCTTCGGTGAGTTGCGCGCTCAATTCTGTTTCCACGCCCTGCAGGAAGGCGTCGTTGACGTTTTGCGCCTTGTATATTCCTTTGCCGTCGTCGAACCAGGCGATCAGGTTTTTCATATGGCTTTGGAACAGGGAGATCTGCAACATGCTTTTCTTTCCAAACTGCTGTTGAATTCCGGCATCGTAACTGAATGATTCCTCCGGCTTTAAATCCGGGTTCCCCTCGGTATAGTCATCCCGCCAGTAGAGTTCGTTAACCGTCGGCGCTCTGAATCCGCGTCCGATCGAGGCTTTTAATCCGGTCATGTCCGTGATCTTGTAAAGGCCGCTCAACTTTGGGCTGAGCTCGGCGCCCCATTTCGACTGGATATCGCAGCGCAATCCGGGCGTGACGGTCAACTGCTCCAAAAGCTCTATCTCGTCCTGCACGAAACCCGCGCCGGTGAAGAGATCGCGGTTGCCCCCGATCCGCGATACCTCCTCGGCGTTTTTGATGGTCACGGCATCATTTTCGAGGTAAATCCCCCCCAGGAGCAATTGCTTTTCGCCCGCCGGCAATGTCTGCTGGATATCCAATCCCGCAGTCTGGTTCCGGCTGAGGTCGTCGGTCAAGCTGTCCGGGTCCTTGTATTCCTGCCAGTTTTGATTCAGGAAGGCTTTGCTGGTGAGCCATGTTTTTGTGTCGAACTCGTACTTATGGGTGAGGTCAACCCAGTACTGCCGCTCATACTGCTTGGCGTCGGGGGTGGGCCAGTTTATCGAGCCGGGCACGCCTTTGTTCTGCCGTGAAAAACCGGAGTTCAACGTCAGCCGCGATTCCAGGTTCAGGTCATAAGCCAGCTTTCCGGAAACATGGTATCCTTCGCAAGCGCTGTTTTCACGCCAGCCGTCGGATGCGTTCTGACTGGCCGTGATCAGGTAGCCAAGGTTGCCTATTTGCGCCCCGTTATCCAGTTGCAGCATGTGTGTGTTTTTTGTGCCGTATGAGGCCGATACATCCGTTTGCATTTTTTCCGGCGGGTCCCGGGTGACGATATTAACCACTCCGGCCAGGGCGCCGGCGCCGTAAAGAACCGAGCCCGGCCCCCGGATCACCTCTATTCTTTCAACCTGATCGACCGGGAACATGGAAAGATCGGCCATCCCCATCGAGGGAAGATTGACCTTGCGGCCGTCAACCATGACCAGCACCTGCTTGGCGGAAGAACCGCGCAGGGTTATCTCGCTTTGCGCGCCCATGGAGCCGTAACTGTTTACCCGCGCATCGGCGACTTCCGCCAGGACCTCGGCGACGTTCTGCGCGTTCATTTCCTCGATCCTTTCCCGCGGCACCACCGAGACGCTTACGCCCACGTCCCGGACTGACTGGGGGATGCGCGTCGCGGTAATAACAATGGTGTCGGCTTCGGAAACCGACTGGGTGGCAACCGGCGCGGACGGCTCAAGCGGCTCTTTGGCCGCGCCGGCTTCTTGTGCCAAGTTGCCGGTTAGAATTCCCGATGCCAATACAATACCGATCGTTCCCACAATTGTTTGTCGGCTTGCTTTCATCATCTCAATTTCCTTTCTTTTGACCAGGGAGGATGACGGACTTTGGCTGCGCCAAGTCCTCCATCCTCCCGGCCATAAAAAAAAGCCTCCAAGCTCCCGCCCAAGGAACCTGAAGGCTATGAATACAATGCAGACCCTCATCCTCCTTACCTGCGAAAGAGTGAAAATGCTGCCCGGCATTTTCCCGATGAGCATGAAAGGCAACGTCTTCTGGCTTCCGGCTTCAAACCTACTCTCCCGCCTTCCCCTTCGACTCAGCTCAGGGTGGCTTGCGGGATTTCGCCACGCTGGCACCCGTCAGTTGACGGGCACCAACCACGTCATCCTGATCCCCATTGTGGATCGGGATAAGTGGCCCCTTGGCTCCGCATCGCGGAGCTGACGGGGGTGGTCACTGGCCCCGATGCGGTTTACGATCGGGGGAAGTGATATCCGGTTACAGCGGCGCAACCGCGTCTGTCTTTCACAGACTTCCGTTTACCTTCCACGCATATTCGAATTCTAAAGAACAACTGTTTCGGAAAATATCTCATGATGCCTTGGGGGCGTCAAGGAGATTTTTCCGACTGTTTCAAGCGTTGACAGACCCAGGTAACCGTGCTTACTATTCAATCATAGGTAAGATGACTGCTTTATAAGTGCGTTCACCCAGTTTGGCTGAATAATACCGTTTGCACTAGGATAAAGAAATGGACAGACTGCTCATGATGGCAGTGCCCTTTGCAGTAGGGGTCGGTGTAATCGCCGGCCTCGTGGCTTGGATTGCGTTCCGAAAGCGTGTTTCTTCTGCCATAATCTGTCTGCTTGCTGCGTTACTGTGCGTGGCGTATTACGCGGTTGCAATCATCCTTCTTGGTGTGCCCCTCGGGTTCCTATTCCACCGCCTTCTGTTCCTGACGATTATCGTCCCATGGGGTTACGGATTTGGACAAGGAGAAAATGCATTCCTCATCGCGGCTGCAATTCAGACAGGGTTTTCATCGGTTGTCGCGGTTGTGGTTGTAACGGTGGCTGCAATGAGACAGCGGAGAAAGAATAATGCGAACAACACATCAGAAGGTATTCGTCAACCCGCGGACGGGTTGCCGAAATCCTCAATGTGAGCGTTCGTCAGAGCATGGGCCGGCAGCGATGCCGGAAATAATGACGACGTCAGCTTGGTTGGATCGGCGAGATTTGTTTTTCCTTTATTTTTCGGCTGGTTTACAATGCGGATCTGAAATAGGGGAAAGGAGTAACCATGAATATCAAAGGTATTGTGCTGGCCGGCGGAACCGGATCGCGGTTGATGCCGCTGACCAAGGTCACCAATAAACATCTGCTGCCGGTCGGCCGGATGCCGATGATCTATCATCCCATCGGCAAATTAACCGGGGCCGGCATCGAGGAAATTCTCGTAGTCACCGGCACCGACCACATGGGCGATATGGTGAACTTGCTGGGCTCGGGCAAAGATTTCAAATGCCGTTTCACCTACAAAGTCCAGGACGAAGCCGGCGGCATCGCCCAGGCTTTAAGCCTGGCCGAAAACTTCTGCCGCGGCGATCCGATGGCCGTCATCCTCGGGGACAATATCTTTGAGGATTCGCTGAAGCCCTATGCCGCCGCCTTCCGCGCCCAGAAAGTTGGCGCCCGCATTCTGGGGAAAGAAGTGGACGACCCCGAGCGGTTTGGCGTGGCCGAGGTGGCGGGGGACCGGGTGCTGTCCATCGAGGAAAAACCCCGCAAGCCGAAATCCCGGATTGCCGTGACCGGTATTTATTTCTACGACGCCCGGGTTTTTGAAATCATCCGGACCTGCCAGCCCAGCGGCCGCGGTGAATTGGAGATCACCGATGTCAACAACGCCTATATCCGCTTACGGGAAATGAAATTCGACATGATGCAAGGCTGGTGGAGCGATGCCGGCACGTTTGCCTCCCTCGCGCATGTCAACCGGCTGGTGGCGGACCGGCCGCCGAAAAATTGAGTCGGGCTCAATTTTTTAGGATGTCGGCTCATAGAGCCGCCGCCACCGTTCTCTATAGAGATTCGAATGGGCTACTATGGCAGCCGCTCTATGAGCGGCTACGGTAAGATCCAGATAATCTTGCCATCCTGTTAAAACTCCATTTCTTAACCAACGACGAACGAAGAACCAAGAACGACGAACGATGGTCTTTATGGCAGAATCGGTATCCATTCTTGGCGGGCGGGGTATGCTGGGATCGGATTTAGCCGATATCCTCAAGCAAAGCAACTATGCCGTGCAGGTCTGGGATCTGCCGGACTGGGATATCACCTGTCCCGGCCACATCGAGCGGGCGGTGAAAGGCGCTGCGGTGGTCGTGAATTGCGCCGCCTATACCAACGTGGACAAGGCAGAGGAGCAGGCGGATATCGCCCTGGCGGTTAACGCGACGGCCGTAGGTCAGTTGGGACGCCTGGCGCAACGCCACCACTTTTTTCTGGTTCATATTTCCACCGATTTTGTCTTCGACGGCCAGGGCGATCAACCCTATCAGGAAACCGATACGCCGTCCCCCATCAGTGTTTATGGGCAATCCAAGTGGCAGGGGGAGCTGGCGCTCCGGGAATCGGCCTGCGCGTCCGCCATCCTGCGGGTAGAGTGGAGCTATGGCCGGCATGGCGTGAATTTTGTCACCAAGTTTCTTGGCCGCGCGCGCGCCGGCTCGGAGCTCAAGGTTGTCAACGACCAGTTCGGCGCGCCAACCTGGACAGCGGATATGGCGAAAGCCATCGAATGCTTGATCCGGGGGCGGCATCAAGGACTGTATCATTTTGCCAATGCCGGTTATGCCTCGCGATACGACGTGGCCTGCTTTATTGCCGGCCGGCTGAAACTCGCAAGTAAAATCGTTCCCTGTTCCAGCGGCGAATTTCCAGTCAAAGCGCGACGTCCGGCCAATTCCCGGTTCAATACGGCCAAAATCCAGGCGGTGCTGGATCATCCTATTCGGTCCTGGCAAGACGCGCTTACCGAGTTCCTGGCGTTGCGGTAATATTTATTTTAACGGGGGTATCCATATTACGCAAGTAGACACAATATGTTGTATCTGTGCATTCAGCAAACACACAGCCCGTTGTGAACGGCTGCGTTAAGTGGATACCCCCCCTTTATTTTATTGACAGTGGTCTGGAACGTCTGCATCCTCACACTTTTGATTGGAAAATCCTCAACAAAAGGAGTCGAGTAGTGAAAACAGGCAATAATTGGTTATGGAAAATCAGGATCGTGATAGCCGCTCTGGCAATGACAGGTTTAATTGCCCAAGCGGGTGTCATTTCGGCTGGTTATTACGACAGCTTCGGCGTCAAAGCCGATAATAGTTTATGGGGCTGGGGTTATGATGGCGGTATCTATTATCTGGATTTGATAACGCAGACCGTTGCTGTTGCCAAAGCGCAACTGGGGCTGGGACCCACCAACTCAATGGCCAATGGAGCGTATGTGGCGTCCCCCACGCAGTCAGGAACGGCCAAGACCTGGCTTGACGTTGTGGGTATCGAATGTCGCGGATTCGGTATTCAGTCCGACGGCTCCTTGTGGGGCTGGGGCTATGACGGTGTGCCTGTGGCTACTAGTCTGGGGATGAAATACGTCATTATCAATCATTATGAACAAAATGGCGCGCTGGGCATGGGAGCACAATTGTGTCAGGTTATCGCCGGCGTTTATACCAATATTTCGGTGACTATTAATACCTTTGGTATTTTTAGGTTGGTCCAGACAACGACCAGGATTTACACCGACTCCGTTATGAATGGTCTGACGACCAACCGGCCGACGCAATTGGGGATTAATACCAATTGGAGGCAGGTTGCGGCGGGGAGTACTTTCGGATTGGGTCTGCAAGCCGACGGCTCAATCTGGTCCTGGGGTGCGGATGGTGAGTCAAAGACTTATACATATAATACGAACGGATTCACAGCCATCACTGAGTGCCAGGGGCTGGGGCAACTGGGGCAGGGCGATAGGGTCGTTACTTCGACCAATTACGGTGGCGGAGATAGTTACTGTCAGATCACTCAAACTTATACCAATGACGCCGCCACAAATTATTACCTGGTGTCAACCACCACCAATATAATTACCAACGCTGTGACAACCAACTTTGTCCAGTATGCGCTCGCTCTCAATACGCCGACCAAGATCACGGCGCCGACGTCCATGGTTTATGTCACGGCGGGTTATGCCCACAGCGCGGCTATCGGGTCGGATGGTTCGCTCTGGACCTGGGGTAAAAATGAAGGCGGGTTTTATGCCGTTTCTGTTTCTGTGACGAACTATATCCCGCCATGGAATACCAACTACTACTATCATGCGTTAGTGCCGAGTTTCAACACCCACCGAAGCATACTGGGTTTGGGCGATACTACGCTTTTCGCCACAAATGTTCCCACGCGGGTGGGGTCGGAAACGACTTGGGCCAGCGTGTCCGCCGGGCTGAATTCAGACTTTACCCTGGCGATACGGACGGACGGCTCCCTGTGGGGGTGGGGTAATAATGGTTACGCTGGCGCCGTGTATTCCTGGTCGGGAACCGCAGCCACCGCTTATTACGACCACACCGCGACCGCCACCAACACGTATAGCTTTTCCATCTTTGCGTACGGATATTTAGGGTTGGGCTCTAATGTGCCGAATGCTGCTACTCCCACGCGGGTCGGGACGGATAATAATTGGGCGATGGTGTCCGCCGGTAATCAGCACGCCTTGGGCTTGAAATCAGACGGCTCGCTCTATACTTGGGGGTATAACGGCTCCGGACGCTTGGGGATCGGTCGAACCGACTTCTATGTGGCGGTGCCGACGCGGGTGGGCGCCGATAACGATTGGGTGGCTATTTCGGCGGGTTACGACCATAGTTTGGCGCTGAAATCGGATGGCTCGCTCTGGGCTTGGGGAGCCAACATCTTTGCGCAATTGGGCGATCAGTTCGGCAGCGCTTATGAACCGGTCAAGATCAGTTCCGGCTGGGGCTATTCGTCCCCCGTCATTGCGGCGACGGAAAACGGCGGCGGAGACTACGATGGCGATGGCAAGACCGACTTTGTGATGTATGATGCCGCGACCGGCAACTGGCTGGTTCGCCTGTCAACGATGAGCTATTCGCTGTATTCCCTTGATGCCATGCTGGGCGGGCCGGGTTATGCACTGGTCACCGCTGACTTCGATGGCGACCGGAAAACTGATCCGGCGGTCTATCAGGAATCCACGGGGACTTGGTTGATCAAGCTGTCGGACTCGGGTTATGCGTTGGTTACTCTGGCAGGATGGCTGGGTGGATCCGGCTATACGGCGGTGCCGACGGACTACGACGGGGATGGCAAGGCCGACCCGGCGGTCTATCAGGCATCCACTGGCGAATGGCGCATCCGCATGTCCGGAAGCGGATATGCAACATTGCTGAAGACGCTGGGCGCCGGGTGCCTGCCGGTTCCAAAGGATTTTGACGGCGACCGCCTTGCCGACCTGGCGGTGTATGAATTGGCGACCGGCAACTGGCAGGTGATGCTGTCCGGATCGGAGGATGCGGTGGTGCCGGTGGCGTCGTTTGGCGGCAATGGCTGGCTGGCGATCCCGATGGACGTCGATGGCGACGGGAAGACGGACGCGGCGGTCTACCAGTCCTCCACGGGCGTCTGGAAGATCATGCTGTCGGCGATGGGTTACTTTGTGTACGACTCATCTGTGTATGGGTGGACCCTGGGAGGAACCGGCTACATTCCGACACCGGCGGATTATGACGGGGACGGCAAGGTCGACCCGGCGGTATATAGCCATACCAGTGGCCAGTGGACCATCAAGTTATCGGCCTACGATTATTATACCTACATGACGATCTGGTAGCCGTCTGGTCGTCAGAATATATTGTCTAGACCAGCAGGGGCTCCGGGCATCCGGAGCCCCTGTTGCTTTTCAGTCCGCATGGAGTATTTTGAGTTAGGCGCTGTCAATAAATAAACGTTACAACCATTGCGACAACCCGGCCCTAAACGAAAACCGGCCCAACCCCTGGGGCGCCATAGACGAGGGCATGCGTGCCGACAAGAAAATCCGCCACCCTGGCGAAGCTACTGAAAATTCATGGGTTATCCGCCCAGTGGTAGCTGTGGAGGCTGAGTTTTTTCAGGAGAGGTCGGGGCAGGCGGGTGGCGAAATGGCCGGCGACCGTACCGCTTATCTTGGCCAACGTATACAGGCAATAATACGGAAAATAGCGGGGATGACGCTTAAGAATGTAATTGAATTCCTGCTTGAGGTAGCGCCATCCCATGGCGGCGCTGGTTACCATGCCATGCTGGGGGAAGATTACGGTAAGCGAATACACGCTGTCGAAATACCGACGGAAAGCGGTCTTCAGCGAGTAGCGGTGGGAATGAACCACCACGGAATCCGGCGCATAGACCACG
Organism: Verrucomicrobiota bacterium; assembly: GCA_018898455.1. GTDB lineage: Bacteria > Verrucomicrobiota > Kiritimatiellia > JAAZAB01 > JAAZAB01 > JAHIJO01. The sequence continues at coordinate 12,330 of JAHIJO010000131.1, forward strand.
GCGTAACCGGCTTCGATCAGATCCCGCGCGAATTGCTGGTCCTCGCTCATGATGAGCGTTTCATCGAAGGGATAGCGGAGCAACAGGGGGCGCCGTACGGCGGCGCTGACGTTCGAGAAAAAAACGTCCTCCAGACCCAGGTGTTTTTCGCCGGTTTTCACGCGGCGCATGGATGTGTGAGGCGGGAAATGATAATCCAGGAAGAAATGTTCCGTCGGCGGGGCGTCCGGATGCGGAATCTGCCGGGAATACACGGCGCCAACCTGGGGGTCAGAAAACGGGCGGAGCAGGGCCTCCAGCCATGATGTGTCGCGGGGCAGGGCATCCTGGGTCAGGAGCACGATGATGTCTCCTTCGGCTTCCCGGGCGCCGAGATTGCGGGCCGCGCCGTGCGAAAATCGGGCAATGGGAACAATCCGGACATTGTTGTAAGACCGTCCAATCGTTCGGGTATCATCGGTGGACAGCGAATCCACCAGCACCACGTTCCGGGGTGGCGCCGGTTTCTGGGCAAACAGGGTATTCAGCAGGGCCGGCAGATAAGCGGCCGCATTCAGCACCGGGATGACCACGGACACGCGTGATGTCGGGGACTTTGAGTCGGTGTTCATACAAAGCGAACATTCAACGTCCAACGCCCAATATTGAATGTTCAGCCTTTCCGTCCCGGTTCTTCGGGAGAGATTGGGATTGAACGTTGGACATTTTCCATTTTCTGAAACAGTTCATGTATCGGTGATGCCCGTATCCCGCGCTTCCGGGGGCAGATGGTCCAGGTGCCGCGGCAGGGCCATGATGCTAAACAGGAATGAGGCCGCGCCCAGCTGGACCCCGTTGACCAGGCACAGCACGGCGAAGAACAATAATCGCTGTTGGTTCAGCGCCCCGAACCCGCTGGCGATCCATTCGATCATGACCTTCAAGGTGATAATCAAGCCGACCAGCACCACCAAGCCGGACACTATGCAGGCCTTTTCGAATGTGAACCAGCGATAGAACCAGGCCATGACGGGGTCTGCGTGCAGTCCGGAAAGATGGCCGTAAGCCTTGGCCAGCAACCCGATCGTGATGATCTGGATGCTGACGATATTCAGGACGCCGCCGATCAGCATGCAGTGGATGTCCACAACCCGGTAATGGATCACGATCGGACCGAAAGCCAGCGGCAGGGTCATGGCCAGGCCCAGCACCCAGAAAACGGTTCCGGGAACCAGCACCAGAAAAGTCGGACTGTGCAGGATCATAAAACGCAGGTGGCGCCAGCCATCCCGGAATGAGTGCAGTTTCGACCGGCCTACCCGGGGATGATACACGATATCGCGTTCCGCGATGCGGAGCCGGCAACGGATGGCGCGCACCACCATCTCGCTGGCGAACTCCATGCCGGTGGTGACACAGTGCAGTTTGCGGTAAGCGGTGCGGGTGATGGCTCGCATGCCGCAGTGGGCATCATGCACGGAGCGGGTGCGGAACATGGTCCGTAGCGCGAAAGATAACAGGGGATTGCCGACATAACGATGCAGTTTTGGCATGGCGCCGGGCTGGATGCTCTTCATCCGGTTGCCCATGACAAAGTCCGCCTGGCCGTCAAGGATCGGACGGACCAGAATGTCCAGGCTCTCGAAGTCATAGGTCAGATCACCGTCGCCCATGACCATGATTTCATAGCGGGCATTATTGAAGCCCTTGCGCAGGGCAGACCCGTAGCCCTGGTGATGTTCGGTCAGAACCCGGGCGCCGTGCTCGCGGGCGACCTGCGCGGATCGATCGGTGGAGCCATTATCCACGACCAGAATGTCTTCCTGCAAACCCTGCCCCCCGTTGGGCGGGGCCAGTTTGGCAATGCCGCGCCGCGCCCTGTCAATGACCAGGCCGATGGATGCTTCCTCGTTCAGACAGGGAATAATGACGGAGATGCCTTGAAAAGAAATCGATGATGTTGCCATGAGAAATTCTGTGCTCTTCCTATTATCGAATCGCAAGAAGATAGTTTAATGCTAGGAATTTCAATCTTGCGGTTCTATCGAACCGCCACTATCCGTCAGCCGACGGATTGTAGGGGCTGTTCGTTAGAACGGCAAAGTTGCCGAACCTAATTTATTCCTCGGAGGTCTCTCCGGGATCCTCCACGTTAGGCAATTCAGTTGGAGTTGCAGCGGGCTGGGTTTGGGGCGTCAGAAATCCTTGAAGCGTACTCCCTTGGCCTTCCGTTTTGACATTCGGGTCCGGCGGCTTGAGTGGCGCAAATTGGCTCGCGGCATCGGGATTCGCGCGTAGAAAGCCGTCAATGGTGTTGCCTTTGCTGTCCGTCTTATTGACCGGTTCAAACGGCCGGACTTGGCCGGGAAAGCCCTGGGCCGTATTGGGGTTGGCCTTCATGAAGCTTTCGATGGACTGGGTTTGAAAGGGGACCGGCGCGTTGGTGCCCAAGGGTCTAAACGGCGAAAACTTTCTTTTCTTCAGGTCCGAGAAAAATGGTTTTTTGGTGTCAGTTAAGGGGGTTGGGATGAAACCCTGGGATGGTGTTGTGCCAAGCGTTCTCACGGGGGCGCCCGGGATTGGACCCGGCGCCAGGCCCGGTCCCGATGGACCGGCGGGAGTCTTATTCGGTTTTAGCGTGAAGATAGTCGTTTCCATTCCCTTTTTGAGCATCGCTTCCTCGTCGTCATAATTAACGGACACCAGTTCGTAGGTCTCATTTGTTTCCCCGACTCCCAGGTAAAACGTTTTTTTGGTTTTTTTATCCAGAAATCCCACGCGCAGGGTGTTGTTGCCGTCGTCAATGATCGCCCGCATTTCCAGTTCCCTGGTCAGCGTCTCGGTTGGCGCGGAGGTGGTTGCCGCGGTCTCGGCGGGGATGATTTCTCCGAACGGCTTACGGTCGAGAATCACCTGATAGCGGTTAAACTCGGGTCCGCCCGTGGTGGCGGCGAGGCCCCATGTCGTTCCGAGGAGCAGACATCCAATAAGAATAAAAGGGTGATTCATAGTTAAATCATTTTCAATAGCATCCCATAGGATTTGCACTTGTAAAGGTGGTCCGGCATGTTTGCCCATGCATTTATCCCAATGTTCAATTTCCGATCGCTGAAATTAAATTTGAGCCTAAAACCTGTTTGGGCGGCGCATTACTTGCGGGTTGCTCCTTGGCCATCTTCCTTAATATCCGTTCCGCCGCTTCTATCGCCCATTTCTTTCCGTCTTTCCCCTGCATCTTCTCGCTCTTGATAAAATTGTCCAGCCATGCTTTCTGATCATTTGTCGATCCCTCCGGCATCAACAATGCCATCCATGTCTCCGCCGCCTTATTGCGAACCTTTTCACTTTTGTCATCGGCAGCCATCCCAGCCAAAATAGAAAGGCTATGTGAATCGTTCAATTCCCAAATTATCGGCACTATTCTTTCGCGATACCCGTCATAATCAGATCTGACAAAAAGAATACATTCCTGCGAATTAGTAAAAATCATGGTCTCAGGCCGATGAAAATAGGGTTGATATTGATAAGCGCTATATATTTCCGGATTTTTAAGGCGTTCTTGAAGGTTTGTTTTGTCGTTCATCAATCTCTTGACAAAATCGTAATGTTGCATATCTAAATCAACAACGGTTTTGTCATCTATTTCTTTCGGATTGTTTTTCCATTGCTCAATCAACTTTAACGCCTCTATATCCCTTAGTTTCCATAACTTTGCCATATCCGAGCGATTGCTGACTATCCCTGAACCAGTTATAATCATATTCGTCGTCTGCGTTTCCTTGTATTTATTAAGCATTCGTGAGGTGTGCGCTATGTTTACCTCCTCTCTATAAAGCCAGCTTTTCATCTGAGAACTAGCTGGTCGTTCCATTTTCCCCCATTTCCTCCATAGATTTCTTTGATGTTGCGTCTCTTGATTAGATACCACATTTGTAGAATCCGCCTGTACATTTGGCATAAACGTAATCGCAAAAAGAAACGTGACAACCATCCGACAACTCAACAATGTCAGCAGTAAGACCGATATATTATTAGTCAATGGGTGGGATACTCGTCTCCGGAATATCCTGAATATGTGGTAAAGTAATCGGCGTTTCATTTGATTCATGGCCCATTTCCCCTTCTATAGTGCCCGATGTTGTTATTGTTTCTCCATCTTTATATACATCCGCTGTCCACCCCCACTCGACAACTCCGAGAGTTTTCCAATCACAGGAAAGAAGTTGGTATTGCAAAAAATTCTTATGGTTTTCCACAATATGTAATGGATGCGAAAATGGACCATCACGCCAATATCCGTGCATAGGTTCATCTTCTCCCCTAATGCGCATTTCCCCTGCACCAAGGAGTGTTATACTCTTAGTTGAATCATTGTCTTTAACCCATGCCCCATCTGTACTCATTTGAAACATGTTTGTTGTAGAAGATGGGACTGCGCGTTGCCTTAATGTTTTTACATTATGAGCTAATCTTAGGACAACCTTATCTACTTGGTCTTCTGGCGTGACTCTCACTAATCCATTCATTTCGGCTGGCCCGCTTGCAATAGGAACACCCTCTTCGATATAAAATCGTGTCTCCGAAATCCCATCTCGTGGTGCGGTTGAAAGGTGCACAAACTCCACACTAATAGCGACCACTTTTCCCGTGACCGTATTCCCGCATTCGGCGGTGACGAGGTTGGTGCCGGGGGTGGTGAAGGTCTGGCTCGCATAATCGCCCGCTCCGCTTGCCCCTGTCCATACCGGCTTGCCGGAAGGCCAGGAGGGCGCCGTATCCGGCTTCTTGATTGCCTTGAAATCCACCGTCTTATCCTTGCACACGTACAACGGGTCCGGCATGTCCGCCCAGGCGTTGGTTGCGCTAAACCGATACTGCAGTCTGTCCACCTGCACAAACCACATAGGATCGCTGACGCTGTCCTTGGCCTCCCCGAAATAATTATAAGCCACCTTTAACTGTCCCTTGGACGAATCGGCGGAAACCACCGTCCCCCACAAATCCGGCCCCGGTCCGCTTTCCGGCGAAATCGTCCAATCAGCCGCCGGCGATACATTCACGGCGCTGAGCGTAAAAGTAACCTCCATATCCACCAGTTCGCCATAATCATTAACCAGTTTCACTTCCCAGTTAATTTCGCTCTCTCCATCCGCCACTTGCACGATCGGCGACAGCGCCCATTCGATGTGAGCAATTTTCAATTCGGCCGTGCCGGTGGCTAACCCATCA
>JAHIJO010000132.1 GCA_018898455.1 Verrucomicrobiota bacterium
CAATCGCAGCTTTCCGAGCCGATTGCTTCACTTCAGGCTCGAATGTCTGGGTGGCTACGAAATAGATATCTGTTTCGCTCGTCTTCATCCATTTCACCTGGTCTGCCAGATTCTGATTCACTCTTCTGACGACCTCCTGGGTGGCCAACCAGCCTCTATGGGTCCCGTCGGGGTAGACCCAAGTCCAACTGCCCCAGTGGGTGTACCAAATTAAATAACTGCCGGTTTTCATCAGGTCGCGGAATCTGCCTTTGGCCCCATCCGCCGTTATGAAGTAGTCTGCCATTGCGGAAACGCTCCCATAATTCTTCCCGCTGAGCGTCTCGGGATACGGATACATCGACTCGTCGCAAGCTGCCACGATGCTCACAACGGCTTCCTTGTTCGCCTTATCGAGAAACATTATTCTGGGGAGAACCTTGGCCGATTTCCCGTCCACATCCAGGAAATAGTGAGCGAATTTCGTCCCGGGATGGACCTTTTTCAGCGCCGCCAGGACCGCCGGCGTGTAAACATTTGCCACGTCTCCCTTGTACCAGCACGGTTGCGTCACGCCGTTGGCAGTGAAACCGGCCTTCTTAAGCATAGCAAGGGCAAACGCCAGGTATGCGGCCAGATCTTCCTTGTTCAGCTTCGTCGTATACGCCCACTCGTCTATGGGTGGAGAGAGAGGTTTGCCGGTCTTGATATCCAGCGCTTTTCCGTGAGTTGCGATCTCGCAATGGATGTCGTTCAAAGGCGCTATCTTGTCCTTGATAATGCGGAGCCAAGCGTCCAGATCCTCCTTGCTGATGTTATCCTTGAAGCCTTCGACGATGTTGCCCTGGCCGGGCACACAGGGAATGATGCTGAACTTGCCCTTGACGCCATTCCGAGCATACCAAGCACCAATTTCTTCGACAAAGGAACGGGGCACACCACCTTCCGATTCACTTTTGGCTATCCTCATCAAACCGTCATCCACGATCATCGAGATCGGGTAGCGAAGATTCGGGAGTTCCGGTCTCAAGGATGTGATCATCTGCTTCATTTCTCCTTTCTGCTCAGCGGCATCGCTTGTGAGCTGCAGGCAAAAGAACACTGCGGATAAAGAAGCCCGAGCAGCCCAGCTTGTCTTGCGCACACTCATCGGCTTCTCCCTCCTGAAACAACCGGGGTAACCTGCCCGCAGTCGCTATCCGTCGGCTGACGGATAGCAGGCGGGTATACCGGCTATGGCTTCATTTTCAAGCCATCCCTACTTGCCCAATTGCCAGGCCTTGAGTTTCTTGAAGTTTGCCTGTTCATCGGCGAGGTTTTTCCTGGCCTGGTCTGTGTCGGCCAGAGCCTTGGCATCATCGAGATACTTTTCGCAATCCGCCAGGCTCTTGGCCCTTTCGGCTTCTTTCCCGCGGGCGACGACCTTGCTCAACTCGCGGCTGTTGCGTTCGGCCTCGCGCAGGTACTTCATCATCGGGTCCGCGGCCTTGCCGAAGCGGGCCTTGGCGTAGTCTGCGAGAATGGCGTCGGTTGGCAGAGAAACATCCCATAGATTCTTGGCAAAGACATACATGTTCGCCGGGACCGTTTTTCGACAGTTGAAGCCAATCTGAACCGCCGCACCGTGAACGCCGATCCTGCGGAAGTAGCCCAGTTCGTCAGTGATAAGATTCATCAGGTAGAATCCCGCGCCCTTCCAAGCCGTGCGACCGCAGTAGTATTCTAACACCATTGCGTCGCCGCCGGTATCTTGCGTCAGTTCCACCCACTTTTCAAGAAACTTGGCGTTGAGCTTGAAGGCGTAAGGCCCATCCGGCACTTCGCCCTTGGCATTGCCCCAGGGAACCGAGAACCAGTTGCGGGTGAAGAAGGCATAACCGATCAAAAGTCCCCGCGACAACTTTTCCCTCGACGGAGGCGGCGCGTAGTTTATGTAAGCGCCCGCTTGGAGGCGCTTGCCTTGACCAGGGTAGAGCGTTTGAAGATCATCATTGAGTCGGTTCATCAGCCGCATGAGGTTGTCCCCAACCGCCTGGTATTTCGGTCTTTCTTCCCAGGCCACCTTGTCCTTGGCGCACAGTTCGCACTCGCACCAGCCGTACCCGTCATTGGGGCAGGGGGCAAAGATGTCCACTTCCGGAAATTTCTTGGCAGCGGCAATAAAATTCTCACGGAAGGTCTTCACGGCGTCCGGATTTGACAGACAAAACTGGCCACCGGTCCGTCCGCCGGGAACCCGTTTGCCCCCCGCCATCGCGAACCAGTCCGGGTGATCCTTGAAATACTTGTCGGGGTTGAGAAAGTAGATGAAGGAGTGATGGCCGACCACAATGACGGCGCCGCGCTTGACCATGCCGCCCATCACGACATCTTTGCGCCAGTCGCCGGCTTCGTCGTACTGGCCTATCGGAATCCAGAAGTAATTCAGCTTGTTCTTGGCGGCCCAATCGACGTTGTTGATGGGCGTGTTGCCGTACCAGGCGTAGGAGATAAACCCGCGATACTTGAAGCTTGCCTGCTGGCGGTCGTTAATTACCGGCAACGCGATACTCTTGGAGGCGGGCACATATTCTTCCACCTGTTCTGTAAACCCACCGGACTTTTTTTGTTCTTCGGTCTGAAACCGCTCGCCAAAGCCGGCCCAGCGGCAGCCCAGATATTTCTCAAGCAAGGTATAGACCGCGTACAGAACGGCCCGCTTGTTGGAGCCGACCAGGTAAAGATCCTGTCCGTCCGTCTTGATCACAAAGGCGTCGTACTCGGCCTCGTCTTTCGTGAAACTGATGCCGGCGGGACCTTTACCATCCTTGGCCTGGGCCACAACGATCTTCGGCCCGGCGCCTGTGCTCTGCACCGCCAGTTCCGCGCCCGAGATCCGCTTGAGATACTTCGCCAGTTCCTCGCCGGCGAATTTCTCCTGGACAGTCGCCTCGGCGGGAGTGACAATCGTATACTTGCTCTCCCCCTCCGCCGCCAACGACAACTCTGCCGCGGCTAACCCATGCGAGAAGTAAGGCCACAATGCCAAGACAGCCAACCACGGGAATATCGGTTTTCTCTTCATCGCCGCGCTCCTTTCACTGGACTGGAATATATGTTTCACCATTTATTTAAACATCACGACCCCGTACACAGTGAAGCGCCTTCAACGGCGTCCGGCATAGAAGGATTTCAGGGCCTCTTGGAGGGCGGGCGAGCCCTCCAGATGGTTTGGCCCGTTCCATGCCCAAATGTAGAAGCCGCAGCCCGCTTCGGCCGCTGCCTGCGCGATCCCGGTCAAAGTCTCCGGACGTTCCGGCGTGATCTTGGCGCCTTTCCCCCAAGGCGAGCGCCAGACGATAGCGGCAAGAACTTTTCCCACCCCTTTCATTTCGGGCTTCCGGTTGAGCCCCTCGACGAGGGCCTTCGCATCGCGGATAAAATCTTCCTCCTTCCCGCTGAACTTTGCCATCAGCACGGCATCCGCGTGGGGGATAATGCGCTTCCAATCCAGGCAGTCGGCCAACTCCTTCTCCTCGGGGTTGTCAATGTAGCGCGGGAGGAAGTTCTGCATCAGCGTGCATCCGGGGTGCGCCTCCTTTAGATAACGCTTCGTGTCCGCGAACCAATCCACGAAGAACTGCTGCCGCGCCATGGTCCAGTCGGGCCAGCTTTTCGCAGTCTCTTCGCGCGGGGCCTGAATTTGATCCCATTCCTGGTGCGCCGAACCCCAGGCTGCGTTCAGCGTCGCGACCGTCCCATGTTTCTTCTTCAGCCACGCGACGAACTGTTTGCGCGTCCCCTCGTCGTAGCCATACTCCCTGAACTTCCACCACGTGCCGTCCGGTTCGTCGGTCACGTAACCTTCGACGTTAGGGAACGCCGAAAATGTCTTTCCCAGCCAGAGCAGGTAATCGCGCAAGAACCCTGCGCGCCACTTCTCGTCCCAGACGTTTATGTAAAGCGCCTGCTTGCCGGCTTTGTCCACGAACGGAGGCGCATTCTGCTTCCAAAAAGGATCGTTCATCATCTCCGGCTTGCCGCCAACCCAGAAGACGATGTAGCAGCGCAGACCGTGATCGCCGGCCTTCCGGACGGCCAACTTCATCAGGCGTTCCTCTTCGCTGTCCTTTCGCAGGCCGTTTCCGGCCCAAAGCGTGACGTGCGTGAAACCGATCTCCCTGAGCCTCTTGAAATCCTCGACCAGCTTCTTTTCCGTGGTGTTCACGAAAACCTTGATGCGCGGATCGGAGACGAGGTGGTAGTAGATGTTGACTTCCTGCGCCCAGTTATTCTTTTGCGTACGGTCTCGGCTCCCGGCCTCCGCGGCGAATAAGACCCCGAGCATGCCCGTCAGAATCACCGTGGCGCACGTCAGCGCCACCAGTTTGACCTTGGCCCAGTAGGCAGCCAATGCGCCGACCGCCAACGCCAATCCCCATCGTGGCCGGCAGTTCAGGTACTGATCCTTGCTGTACATTGATCGCTTCCTCGTATTGTCACTGTCGTTCTTGCTCCTTATAGGATATCGACGTTGATTTCCGTCCTGGTTCCGGCTTGCAGCGGGAGACAGACGAACACGCGATCGCCTTCCCGGAACCAGGTCCATTCCCCGAAAGACTTCCTGGATGCCGCGGCCTTGAAGCTTTTCACCCCGCTGCGGATCGAAATGCGTCCCGCTTTCGGGTGCAGGTCAAAGCCCATAGTGAAATCACGGCAGTCGAAGAGCGGCGTGAACACAATCGCAGCTTTCCGAGCCGATTGCTTCACTTCAGGCTCGAATGTCTGGGTGGCTACGAAATAGATATCTGTTTCGCTCGTCTTCATCCATTTCACCTGGTCTGCCAGATTCTGATTCGCTCTTCTGACCACCTCCTGGACCGCCAACCAGCCCCTCTGGGTCCCATCGGGGTACTTGGCGGTCATGCTGCCCCAGTGGGTGTACCAAATCAGATAACTGCCGGTCTTCATCAGATCAAGGAACCTGCCTTTCGTCCCGTCCGCCGTTATGAAGTAGTCTGCCATTGCGGAAACGCTCCCATATTCCTTCCCACTGAGCGTGTTGGGATACGGATACATCGACTCGAGGCAAGCGGCTACGATGTGCACTACGGCTTCCTTGTTCGCCTTATCGAGAAACATTATTCGGGGAAGTACCTTGGCCGATTCCCCGTCCACATCCAGGAAAAAGTGGGCGAATTTTGTTCCGGGATGGACCTTTTTCAGCGCCGCCAGGACCGCCGGCGTATAGACGTTTGCCACGTCTCCCTTGTACCAGCACGGTTGCGTCACACCGTTGGCAGTGAATCCCGCTTTCTTGAGCATCTCGATGGCATACGCCATGTATTCGGCCAGATCTTTCTTGTTCAGCTTCGTTGTATACGGAAACTCATCTATGGGTGGCGAGAGAGGTTTGCCGGTCTTGATATCCAGCGCTTTTCCGTGAGTTGCGATCTCGCAATGGATGTCGTTTAGAGGCACTATCTTGTCCTTGATGATGCGGAGCCATACATGCAACTCCTCCTTGGTGATGATGTCCGGGTAGCCTTCGAGGATGTTCCCCTCGCCGAACACACAGGGGATGATGCTGAATTTGCCCTTCACGCCGTTCTGCGAATACCACGCGCCGAGTTCCTCGACGAACGATCGAGGCACGTCTTTCATCCACATCAAGCCGTCATCCACGATCATCGAGATCGGGTAGCGAAGGTTCGGGAGTTCCGGCCTCAAAGACGTGATCATCTGCTTCATTTCTCCTTTCTGCTCAGCGGCATCGCCGGGGGTCTGCAAGCAAAAGAATACTGCGGCTATAAAACCCAGAACAGCCCAGCTTGTCTTACGCACGTTCATCGGCTTCGCTCCCTGAAAATAGCAGGCGTAAAGCCTGCTCTACCTCCTGCTGCATCATGCTGGTAGAGCAGGGTTCCTGCCCGCAGTGCTATCCGTCGGCTGACGGATTGCAGGCGGGTTATCGCACTCCAAAATGAAATCCAATTTCCTATTAGATTAAAGTAGGCCGCAAAGGGCGGCAACTGTTTTTTCATGGAGGGCCTCTGCCCTGTCCACCATAGCCGCTGCGGCGAAGGCGGATTGCAGAGGCCGTCCGATCTGATCCGGAAAAAGACGGCACGCCGCAAGCGGCGGCCCTACAAAGACTTTACAATTCCTATGCATATACTTAGCCCTGAACTCATGCTCGCGTCGCGGGCCATCCCTACTTGCTCAATTGCCAGGCCTTGAGATTGTTGAAATTAGCCTGTTCATCGGCAAGGTTTTTCCTGGCCTGGTCTGTGTCGGCCAGGGCCTTGGCCTCGTCCAGGTACTTCTGGCAATCGGCGAGGCTCTTGTCTCTTTCGGCCGTTTTTGAACCAACGAAATAGCGGTTGAACTCCCGGCTGTTTCGTTCGGCCTCGTTGAGGTACTTGATCATGACGTCGGCGGACTTGCCATAGCGGGCCTTGGCATAGTCGGCCAGGATCGCATCGGTTGACAAGGAAGTGTCCCACAGGCTCTTGGCAAAAACGTACAGGTTGGCCGGAACACTCTTGCGTTCGGCAAAGCTTACCTGGGCCGCGGCGCCATGCACGCCGATCTTCTGGAGAAAAGCCTGTTCCTCAGAGATCAGGTGCATCAGGAAGAATCCCGCCTTCTCCCAGGCGGAGCGACCGGTGTAGTACTCATACATCGTTACATCGCCACCGCTGGACTTGGTCAGTTCGATCCACTGCTTGACGAAGTCGGCGTTGAGCTTGAATTGATAGGGTTCAGGCGTGGTCACTTCGCCCTTCGCGTTGCCCCAGGGCACGGTGAACCAGTTGCGGCCGAAAAAGGCATAGGCCACGAACAGCCCCGGCGCGGTCTTTTCCTTCGCCGGCGGCTGGTTGAAGTTCACATAGGCCAGGCAGCCGATCCGCTTGCCCTGGCCGGGATAGATCTTTTGCAGGTCTTCGTTCAACTGATTGGTCAGCCGAGTATAGAGATCCTGCGTAGCCTGCTTCTTGAGGTCCGGCCTTTCCGCCCACTGAATCTTGTCTTTAGCGCACAGTTCGCATTCGCACCAGCCGTAGCCGTCGTTGGGCGAGGGTGCGAAAATGTCGATTTCCGGGTGCGCCTTGGCGAAGGCTGTAAAATTCTCCCGGAGCGTCTTAACCGCGTCGGGATTGGAAAGACAAAATTGGCCGTTGATCCGTCCGCCGGGGATGCGCTTGCCGCCTACCAGGGCAAACCACTCCGGATGGTCTTTGAAATACTTGTCCGGTGACAGGAAGTAATAGAAAGAATGGTGGCCAACCACAAGCATGAACCCGCGGGGAATCATGCCGTTTTTCACGACCACGCTGTTCCACTCATCGGCCTCGACGTATTCCGAGGCAACCAGGAGGAAATAGTTGAGTTTGTTCTTTGCGGCCCAATCCACTATGTTGATGGGGGTGTTGCCGAACCAAGCGGCGGTTATGAATCCGCGATACTTCATGCTCGCCCTTTGGCGGTCGTTCATCGCCCCAAGAACGATGTCTTTGGAGACAGGAACAAACTCCTCAAGTTCGTTCATCCATTGGCCCTTGTTTTCCTGTTTCTGCTGCGGGGTCTGATAGACTTCGCCGAAGGTGGGCCAGCGGCAGCCGAGTTTTTCCAGGAGCGTATAGACCGCGTACAGAACGGCCCGCTTGTTGGAGCCGATCAGGTAAAGGTCTTGCCCATCGGTCTTAATGACAAAGGCGTCATACTCGGATTCTTCCCTGGTGAAGTTATTACCGCCGGGGCCTTTGCCGTCCTTTGCCATCTCAACCACGATCTTCTTACCCGCGACGTCGGACTTGATCGGCAGTTCCGCGCCGGATATCTGCTTGAGGTACTTGGCCAGCTCCTCGCCGGCCAGCTTCTCCTGAACCGTCGGAGAGGCTGGAATTACTATCATGTAGGCACTCTTGCCATCCTTGACAAGCACAATGTTCGCCTGGCCGTGCGCCGCAACCGCAAAGATCAATGCACACGCAAATGCCGCCGATACCGTCTTGCTCAATCGATTGTTCATATCCGGTTCCTTTCAATGGTTGGGGATCTCTTCGTGCTCGCTGCTGACAACGAGATTGCGTTCGTCGATAAGGTTGAAATAGTACACCGTTGTCCCCTCGGGCAAAACGCCGCGAACGGTTTTGGATTTTGCATCCAACGTTGCGGGCAGGGTCTGCCAGTTGCGCGTTTTCCATGGGCCGGAGTCGGTCGTGTAGTTCACTTCAGCCTTGCTGACCGGCGCCTGACTCTCAAAGGTTAATAAAGCGTTGACGCCCTCACGACCGCTCTTGGCGATCCTCGGCAGGGGCGCTCCTTTCTTGAACAAAGCTCCGGCCATCGCCTCGATCTCTTTCACGGTCTCCCCCCCGCTATGCCAGTGGGGCATGCGGACGCGTATGCACAGCGTCCGAGCGCCTTTCGGCAGTCGATACGACTTCTGCAACGAGTCTATCGGATACGCTTCGTCATTCGAACCGGCAACCCACAGCATCGGCATCGATACACGCGGGAGATAGACCGAGGGATCCCATAGCCCGAGCCACTTGCGGGCCTTCTCCGCTCCCATCTTCTGAAATGCGCCAAGCCAGCACGAGTTGTCGCCGATGAACCCGCATCCGTAAACGGGGGCGGCGAACTTGAAGCGGTTGTCGATCCCGGCGACGATACACGTCAGATATCCGCCCCAGGAGATGCCGGTGATCCCGATTTTCTGCGAATCCACTTGCGGGAACGATCGGATCAGCGAATGCGCCAGGATGACATCGGCAACCGCGTGATAGGTCCACTGGTCCTCGATCGGCAGATCGATCTGATCGAAGCCGCCCCAGCCGGGCGGTCCGCCGTATTCGTGGCGCGTATGGTTGTTGCCCCCTCCGCCGCTGACGCTGCCGCAGGTGTCCATTGCAATGGCGGCATAACCGCGACTGGTCCACAAACGAACCCAGTGATTGAACGCCGATGCCCCGCCGCCGTGGACCAGAACCATCGCCGGGACCTTCTTTCCCGCCTCGACCTTGGGCAATCCATAGTAGGCAAACACCCGCGTCGGTTTGCCTTTCCAGGGTAGTCCCTCGTAGAAGATCGCTTTTACATCGTCGGTGCTATGCCCCGAATCATTAAAGGTTTTAGGCGCAGCCGAAAGCGCTTTAATATCCCAAGGTGTCATTCTGATTTCTGCCGCGCTGATGAGGCTCACGAAGCTTGTCGTCAGTGCGATGATTAGCCTGAAACGCAGGTGTTTCATTCCCATCTTTTTTCTCGCTGGATACTCTATTTCCCCAGCTGCCAATCTCTCAGATTCTTGAAGTTGGCTTCCTCGCCCGCCACGTTCTTCTTGCTCTGCTCGGTATCGGCCAGCGCCTTGGCTTCGTCCAGGTACTTCTGGCAATCGGCGAGACTCTTGTCTCTTTCGGCCTTTTTTGAACCGACGAAATAGCGGTTGAACTCTCGGCTGTTTCGTTCGGCCTCGTTGAGGTACTTGACCATGACGTCGGCGGCCTTGCCAAAGCGCCCCTTGGTGTAGTCGCTCAAAATAGTATCAGTCGCCAGAGAAGTGTCCCAGCAGTTCTTCGCGAACACGTATAGATTGGCGTAAACACGCCTGCCATCCCCCCAAGAAGCCTGCACCGCCGCGCCGGTCACGCCGATCGTGCGGAAATACGCGAGTTCGTCCGAGATCAGGCGCATCAGGTAGAACCCGGCCTTGCCCCAGGCGGAACGGCCGCAATAGTACTCGTACATGGTAACGTCGCCGCCGCCGGCCTTGGTCAGTTCGATCCACTGCTTAATATTGTCGGTGTGGAGCTTGAAGGGATATGGCTCGGGCGTAACAACCTCGCCCTTGGCGTTGCCCCAGGGCACCGTAAACCAGTTGCGGGTGAAGAACGCATAGGAAAGGAACGCCCCGGCCGGGGGCTTTTCCTTCGCCGGCGGCTGGGCGTAGCTTACGTATGCGGAGATGGCGAATCGCTTGCCCTGGCCAGGGTAAAGTTTCTGCAGATCATCGTTCAGTTGATTGGCCAGCCGCATGTAATGATCTTGCGGGGCAGGCTGATTCTCGGCCGGCCTTTCCTTCCATATGATCCTGTCTTTGGCGCACAGCTCGCACTCGCACCAACCATAACCGTCATTGGGACAGGGGCCGAATATGTCCACTTCGGGATACTTTTTGGCCATGGCAATGAAGTTCTCGCGGAAGGTCTTTACCGCCTCGGGATTGGATAGGCAGAACTGGCCGACGACCCGTCCGCCGGGGACCCGTTTGCCCCCGATCATGGCAAACCACTCCGGATGGTCCTTGAAGTACTTGTCGGGGTTGAGAAAGTAGTAGAAGGAGTGATGGGCGGCCACTATGATGGCTCCGCGCTTGACCATGCCCTTCTTCACTACGTCTTCCCGCCAACCGTCGGCCTGGTCATAGTTGTCAAATGGAATCCAGAAGTAATTCAGTTTGTTCTTGGCGGCCCAATCGACGTTGTTGATGGGCGTGTTGCCGTACCAACCGTAGGAGATGAACCCGCGATACTTGAAGCTTGCCTGCTGCCGGTCGTTTGTTGCCGGCAGCGAGACATCCTTGGAGGCGGGAACATATTCCTCCACCTGTTCTGTAAACCCGCCTTTTTTCTTTTGCTCCTCCGTCTGCCACCTTTCCCCGAAGGTGAGCCAGCGGCAGCCCAGATACTTTTCGAGGAACGTATAGACCGCATAGATAACCCCGCGCTTGTTGCTGCCGATCAGATAAAGATCCTGTCCATCCGTCTTGATGACAAAGGCGTCATGCTCGGCTTCTTCCCTGGTGAAGTTAATGCCGCCGGGGCCTTTGCCGTCCTTTGCCATCTCAACCACGATCTTCCGGCCGGCGGCATCGGACTTGATCGCCAGTTCCGCGCCCGAGATCTGCTTGAGGTACTTCGCCAGTTCCTCGCCGGCC
>JAHIJO010000133.1 GCA_018898455.1 Verrucomicrobiota bacterium
CCCGTATGATTTGATAGCTCATCGGGCACTATAACACACGGATTTGGGGCAAAGTATCCTTTTAGGGTACTCTTGCCCCTCCTCTTTAATACGATATGCCCTGTGTTTTCAAGACCCACGGAATAACGGGACAGGCTCTAAATATCGAAATAATGCTTGATCCAGCAGGGACCGAGGTGCTATAGAACTTGTTTTTGGCTGGAAATGAACGGGCTGTTTCCACACCTTGATCAGAGCATTATAACCTATGCCCATTAACGTAATAATCGCAAACTGTATGGAACTGGAACCAAAAAGTAAAAACCGCGTGGACTTTAATTTAGAGCAATTCGGCGGCGATAAGCGAGCCGCCATGGCCAAGATGTACGAGGAAACCCTCAAAAACTTCAAGGAAGGCTCCATCGTCAAAGGCAAAGTGTTGGAAGTGCGCAACAATGAAGTGACTGTGGATATCGGTTACAAGGCGGAAGGCGTTATTCAGGCGGAGGAATTCAGGGATCTGGCGCAGGTCAAGCCCGGTGATGAAATCGAAGTCACCCTGGAACAGATCGAAGATGACGACGGCAATATCATCCTTAGCAAGCAGAAAGCCGAGCAACAGCGCATGTGGGACAATGTGCTGTCCTCAAGCCAGGAAGGCAGTATCCTCGAAGGCGAAATCATGAGCCGGATCAAGGGCGGCCTGATTGTGGATATTAACGGCGTCAAGGGCTTTTTGCCCGGCTCGCAGGTGGACATCTCCCCCGTCCGAAACCTGGACGATTTCCTCGGCAAGCGGTTCGAGTTCAAAGTCATGAAAATCAACCGGGACCGGCGGAACATCGTCCTCTCCCGGCGAGAACTCATCGAACAGCGCCGCCGCGACAAGAAGAAATCCCTGATGGCGGAAATCAAAATCGGCCAGTTGCGAACCGGCATGGTCAAAAACATCACCGATTTCGGCGCCTTCATTGATCTCGGCGGACTCGATGGACTCCTGCATATCACCGATATGAGCTGGGGCCGCGTCAGTCACCCCTCTAAAATCGTCAAGGTGGGCGATTCGGTCGAGGTCATGATCCTCGATGTCGACTTTGAACGGGAGCGCGTATCGCTCGGGATTAAGCAGAAACTGCCGAACCCCTGGGACGGGATCGAACAGAAACACCCCGTCGGCAGCCGGGTGCATGGCCGGGTGGTCAATCTCGTACCCTATGGCGCTTTTGTCGAAATCGAGGAAGGCGTGGAGGGATTGGTTCACGTCTCGGAGATTTCCTGGATTCAACGCGTGGCCCGCGCCTCGGACGTCCTGGCCATCGGTGATGAGGTGGATGCCGTTGTACTCAGCCTCAGCCGGACGGACCAGAAAATATCGCTGGGCATCCGCCAGACCACCGCCAACCCGTGGGATTTGGTCCGGGAACGGTATCCCGTGGGATCGCGGGTCAAGGGTACGGTGCGGAATTTCACTTCGTATGGCGCTTTCGTGGAACTGCAGGAGGGTATTGACGGCATGATCCATGTTTCCGACATGTCCTGGACGCGCAAAGTGAATCATCCGTCCGAGGTCCTGAAGAAAGGCGACTCCGTGGACGTCGTCGTGCTTGAAGTGGACTCCGCCAACCAGCGCATCAGCCTCGGCCTGAAACAGGCCCAGGACGACCCCTGGTCGACCATTGCGTCCCGCTACAAAGTGGGCCAGGTCGTCCAAGGTAAGGTCACTAAACTCGCTTCCTTCGGCGCCTTCATCCGGCTTGAGGAAGGCATCGACGGCCTCGTTCACATTTCGCAGATCGGCGAACAACACGTGGAGAAGGTGCGCGATGTCCTTAACGTGGGTCAGGACGTTACCGCCCGCGTAGTTAAGATCGATCCCATCGAGCGGCGCATCGGACTGAGCATCAAGGCGGCCTCGCTTCCGGACGAAGATTTCGTTGTCCAGGAGGAAATGCTGGCCGGACTCAAGCCGGGCGAGGACCTTGTGGACCTGGCCGGCGCCTTTGACGAGGCATTCGGCATTGCCGGCGGCAACGGCCAGGAATGGCGGCCCGGCGAAAGCAAGGACAAGGACGATAAAGCCGCGCCCAAGGATCAATCCGCTCCTGACGCCGCGCCGGCCAAGGATGGAGAGACATAACGCTTCAGGCCGGCGGGCTCAATGGTCGCTGCGGGGACAACACTGGTCGCCTGCGGCGCAGCCTGTGGCGGGCAACATGCCCGCCCACCTTGAAAACAGGTTGGACTTTCTTTGGAGCCGACCATGAAAGCGGAAATTGATCGCCAAATTGACTTCCTCGCTGCTCGCGCCGTGAACCTGGTCTCCCGCGAAGAATTGCAGGAGAAACTGGAGCGCGCCGCGAAGGAGCGGCGCGCACTCAGGGTCAAATACGGGGCCGATCCATCGGCCCCTGATATTCATCTCGGTCACGTCGTGGGACTCAACAAACTCCGCGAGTTTCAGGATTTCGGCCACACCGTGGTATTCATCATCGGCGACTTCACCGGCATGATCGGCGATCCTTCCGGGCAGTCCGCAACCCGCAAGCCGCTGACCCGCGAGCAGATCCAGGCCAACGCCCGGACCTATCAGGATCAAGTGTTTCGAATCCTTGACCCGGCCCGCACGGAAGTGAGATTCAACTCCGAATGGTGCGCCGGCATGTCCTTTGAGGACGTCCTGAAACTGTCGGCCCACGTCACGGTGGCACAAATACTGGCCCGCGATGATTTTCAAAAACGCTTCGCCGAGAACAATCCGATTTCCCTCGTGGAATTCCTGTACCCGCTGATCCAAGGCTACGATTCCGTAATGGTCAACGCGGATATCGAACTGGGCGGCACCGATCAATTGTTCAATCTGCTCGTCGGACGCGACCTGCAAAAAGCTTATGGCCAGGCGCCGCAGGTAGCTTTGACCCTGCCCCTCCTGGAAGGCCTGGATGGAGTCCGGAAAATGAGCAAGAGCCTGGGGAACTACGTGGGCATAAACGAGCCGGCCCGAGAAATGTTCGGAAAGCTTATGTCCATCCCGGACGCCCTGATGGGGCGCTATGACGCCCTGGTCCTGGGCCGGCCGCAAGCCGAAATCGACGCGGCGCGCCAGGCGGTTGAGACCGGTGCGCGGCATCCGCGCCAGGCCAAGGATGAACTCGCCCGCCGGATTGTGGCCCGGTTTCATGGCGCAGCAGCGGCCTTGGCCGCCTCTGAGGAATTTACGCGCGTTTTTTCCGAGCACAAACTTCCCGATACCATTCCCGCCGTGACGATTCCCATAACTCAGCGAAAAAACGGAAAGCTGTGGATTGTGTCGCTCCTGGTGTCAGCCGGCCTCGCGAAAAGCAACGGCGCCGCCCGCCGGCTGATTCAGCAGGGCGCTGTCAAGGTCGGCGACGAAAAAATTTCCGATGTCCAGGCTGAACGGGAGATTCCGGACGGCTGTGTGATCCAAGCCGGAAAACGCGGGTTTGCCCGCATTCACTTGGTGTGACCGGACAGCGCTGCCGTGTCAGAAGAAATCCAGTCTACTTCCGGACATTCAGCTCTTGCCGGACCGTTATAGCCAGCTTGTCGATGTTGACCGGTTTCCGAAGATAAGCCCCGGCGCCCAACGCCTGCGCCTTGATCACCTTGGTTGATTCTTCATAGCCGGAAAGAATGATGGCCTTCTGCTGGGGATTGATTGCCTTGATGTGTTCATAAGTCTGGGTACCATTCAATCCAGGACCCATGACCATATCCAGGATTACCAGGTCCGGGAATGGCCGCTTGGCCTCCTGGCAGGCCTTGATGATCGCGAGGGCCGCCTCGCCGCTTTGGGCGCTGAGGACGGTATAGCCCAGCTTGGCCACCATCCGCGAGGTGACCTCAATCTGGAGCGAGTCGTCATCCACGATCAAAAGGGTTTCCGTGCCGCCCCGCAGTTTTTCCTCGACGACCACCTGGATTTCATCCCGGCAGGTCGGGAAATACAGGCTGAACACCGTCCCCTTTCCCACCGTGCTCTCGATATCAATATATCCCTTGTGATCCTTGACGATTCCATGGACCACGCTCAATCCCAACCCGCAACCTCGCTGGCGGGTGCTCTGCTTGGTGGTGAAGAACGGGTCGAAGATACGGTCCTGGATTTCCTCGGAAATCCCGTGCCCGGTGTCCTCGACCATGACTTTGATGTATTCGCCGACCGCGACGGATTCGTACTTCTTCACGGGATTATCCAGATACACGTTCTCGGTGCGAATCGTCAGTGTCCCCCCATGCTCTTCCATGGCGTCAATGGAATTCTGACACAGGTTCTGAATGACGCGCACCAACTGATGGGGCGTTCCTTTCATATTTAACAGGTCTTCCGCCAGATCCAGGTTGATAGTGCTGTCGTTGAGCTGACTGCCGCGGCTGATAAGATCGACCGCGTCCTTGATGATGTGATTGATGTTAAGCACCGTCTGCTCGTGGTAACCCCGGCGGGACGATGCCAAGAGCTGCTGATTGATGTCCGCCATTACTTGGGCCGTCTTTTTGATGATCAGCAGGTCGTTGAGCGCCACGGAACCTTCCGGCAAATGGTCCTTGATTAAATCCGGATACGCCAACAGGGGCGTCAGCAGATTGTTGAAATCATGAGCGATATGGCCGGCGATACTGCCCGCCATTTCCAGGCGCTCCGCCCGATTCAGTTGGGCCCGCGTCCGGCGCAAATCCTCCTCCGCCTCCTTGCGCTTGGTGACATCGCGCACAAAAAAGCCCAGGTGGGTTTCGCCGCCCAGGTGAAGTAGACTGGGCGCAATCTCCACCGGGAACAGACTCATGTCCTTCCGTCGGCCAAAGGCCGCCACAAGTGTAAATCGATCACGATCGAGATTTTCCCGAATCATGGCCAGAATGGATGGATCGAATCTGCTCACCACGTCAAAGATACTTTTCGCGCACAGCTCGGGAATATCGTATTGAAAAAATTCCACGGCGCGAATGTTCCCATCCACGATGTTTCCATCCGGGTCGGTGACAATGATGGCATCGTACACACTTTGCATGAACTCGGCATACAAGGTGGCTTCGGAAGAACCCAGCTTGTTCCGCACAAGCCGGGCTGACCCAGTCCGCGCCACGGCACGCGGAGATGGCCTTGGCCGCGGCGTTTCACCCCCTTCGGCAGGCAGGTTAATGCGCATCGTCTGCGCCAATGTGTTGATCTCCACCACGAAACAATCCTTCCATAACGCGGCACTTGGCCATTCCGCATAGGATTACATTATTATCAATTTAAATCATCTTTGGCAAGCACTGAATCATCAAGCGTGCGTGGACGATCAAGGCCACGAGGATGCCCATGATCATACCCATAAAGACTTCCAGCTGAGTATGACCCAGTAATTCCTCGAGTTTCTCCCTGGAAAACGTTCGCGACTGGAACAATTCGTCAACCATCTGATTCAGGACGCGCGCCTGCATCCCCGCGGCCCGGCGCACACTCTGGGCATCGAACATGACCACGAGGGCGAAGGCCGCGGTCACGGCAAACAGCGGGTCGGCCGTGCCAACGCGCAGCGCCACCGACGTGGCCAGCGCCGACGCCATGCAGGAATGGGCGCTGGGCATACCGCCGGTGCTGACGAGGTAGCCGAAATTGACATGACGGGTACGAACATAGAAGCAGAGCATCTTGGTTCCCTGGGCCAGGAACCAGGCGCATACCCCCGACCAGATCGTCGGGTTGAACCACCAGCCTGTAAGAATGGAAGTCATTAACATTTTCTCCCGAAAAATTTAGTATGCGTTTTTACGGTTGAAAAAGGTTTTGACGAGGATTTTGAAATCTAAGGCCAGCGACCAGTTTTCCAGGTAATACAGATCGTACTTGACCCGTTCCTGGAGATCGGTGTTGCCGCGCAGGCCGTTGACCTGGGCCCATCCGGTGATCCCGGGCTTGGACACATGCCGCCACATGTACCGCGTAATGCCTTCCTTGAATTGTTCCACGAAGCAGGGGCGTTCCGGACGCGGGCCAACCAGGCTCATCTCGCCTTGCAGCACGTTCCAAAGCTGGGGAAGTTCATCCAGATTATACCGCCGCAGGAAAGCCCCGAACCGTGTCCGGCGCGGATCATTTTCCACCGTCCAGACCGGACCGGTGGCCGTTTCCGCATCCGGACGCATCGTTCGGAATTTGATCAGCGCAAACGGCCGGCCATTCTCGCCGCATCGCTCCTGACGATAAAATACCGGGCCCGGCGAATCCCGCTTGATCAGGAGCGCCAGAACCGGCAGGAAGGGCGCCAGCAGGATCAGCCCCGCCCCTGCCCCCGCCACGTCGGCAATCCGTTTGAGCACCCGGTTCCAGAAATGATCGAGCGGCCAGCGGCTGACGCCCAAGAGGGGGATATCGTCGATCGTCTGCATGTCCACGTTATCGGTCAGCACGCGGAAGAGATCGGGGACCACGTTGAAGGTTACCAGCGCCTGTTCGCACTGAAGAATCATGTCAATCATGCGCGGGTGGCCGATGGATGCGTCGGTCAGGATCACCTGGTCCACGGCCCCGGCTTCCACCATCGGCTTCAAGTCATCCACCGTTCCCCGAATCAGGTCCGGCGGAATATCCGGATGCGGCGCCGCATCCCGGGTGCGGAGAAAGGCCACGACCCTCGATCCCAAGCGGGGCTCCTGCCGGAGCGCCTGCTGGAGACGGGCGGCAATGGAATCGGTGCCCACGATCAGCACGCGGTTGACGACCGTTCGATGCCGGGCAAGATGCAACTCCCACCGGAACAGCAAATAGCGCTCCAGCAGCACACAAAGCGAAATGGTCGCCACCGCGATCAGGGTCGTCAGACGCGAGAACGGCGGATCCGTCCTCAGGGCAAACGCCAGCGCCAGAGAGAGCAGAAGCCCCAGGCCAATGCCGTGAATCAGCCGGGGAATCTTGTCGCCAAACGTGCCGATCTGCGGCCGGACATAGAGCCGGAGCGACTGGAATATGAAGAGGAACATGAGCGCGGCAATGCCCGCGCCCTGGGCGTACATGCCGTAGAGTTGCGGCGGCAGAGTGTCGTGGAAGAGCGGAATCCAGCCGCTGTCGAACCGAATCCAGGTGGCCAGCAGGAATCCCGCGAACACGGCCAGGGTGTCGGCGACGATGGCCACGCAACTGGCCAGAACATCGGATGTATCTTTCACGCGCATATTTAGCCTGCAACCTTTTCGAACAGGCTCTATTTACCCAGTGAGCAATAAAGTCATGCAACCACCATGGATTTCGCCAGTTCCGCCGCTTTGGCCGTGCCTTCAACCTCCCGGACAATCGCCAGGACAAACTCAAATGACGTGCCGGGACCCTGGCTGGTGATCAGCCGCCCATCAACCACCACCCGGTCTTCCCGGCGCTCCGTTTGCGTCAAGGTCACGGCCGGATGACAGGTCGCCCGGCGCCCGGCCAGAACGCCGGCGGCCTGGAGCACCAGCGGCCCGGCGCAGATTGCGGCCACCCATTTACCCGCCGTGACGAAAAAGCGAACAGCCTCAAGGATCCGTTCGTCGCGGGACAACGCCTCGGCGCCCGCCTGCCCGCCCGGGATGACCAGAATATCAAACGCCGATGGCTCGACCTCCGTCCAGACGGCATCGGGCACCAGCCGGACCCGGCGGGACCCAGTAACCACGCCCGGCCGGATTCCAACGGAGGTCACCGACCAAGGGACGCGCCGGAACACGTCGATCGCAATCACCGCTTCCATTTCTTCCGAGCCATCAGCCAAAGGCACCAACACGCTAGTCATGACACCTCCCATATCCGCGAAAAGCTGTAAAAATGGCCTGACACGACGGAGCTCGACCTGCCATCGGTACACATGAACCTCGGCGTGGAACGCGCCGTAGCGTTCCATACGCTGGTTCGAGGCACCGTGATCCATGTTCCGTATTGTTTAACAGGCCACATCAACCTGCGTTGATCGCTGCCATGTCCCATGCATCCAATGAACGGACGATTGTCGTCCCCTGTTGGCTGAAGAGAACCACACCCAAACTGTCGGGCCGAGAAGGATATATCCGCTGGGTCACGCACTGGCGGCCATTGGCATATACTTCCAGGATGGATTTGTCGACAAAAATCCGCAACTGCAACAGCTCCTCAGGTTTCATCTTGAACGGTGCCGTCTGGAGTCGCACCTCCGACCGGAATTCCGCGTTAATAATAGGGAATCGCTGAGAGATGTCCGAGCTCAGGCTCGATCGGGCTGTATCCACCGACAGAGTATGGGCCGAGGTATCCAAGATGATGGCCGTTTGCTCATCGCCATCGGGCGTCATTCGCATCTTTATACCAAATACACCAGCCTGCGGCACCACGGCCTCCAGAGCGAGCTCCATGACGTCACCCTCTATACCTTTCAGACGGATCTCCTGACCGGCTGTGACAGTCAAAGACTCTTGGCGGCGGGGATTCCGTCGGAGCGACTCAAACTCATCGGGCGGATTAATCAGAAGCTGGCCACTGGCATCCAGCGACAATACCCGTGGCATCGTCATCACCCCAAGTTCATTTTTCACGACTCCCTCGCCTTTGCGCTGATCCAGCACCCAGGCCCAATACACCCGGCGCTGACGGTTATCCAGAAGGCTTTCCGGCGCGAAACACGAACCGCCAGGCCAATTCATGCGATGGTGCTCTTCCGGGACAAATGTGCCATCCTGATAACGTCCAAGGTAGTAACGTGCTCCCCGTGGATGACTGATGCAAGAAAGCATGTACCGATTGCCAAGTTGGAAGAAATCGGGACACGCGCAGTCCTCCTCGGGGCCCGTCCATTCCGGATGCGGACTGTAGAATGGCCGCAGGTATTCCCAGCAGATCATGTCGTTCGATTTGAACAGGTAGGCAGTGTCGCGAATGTCGTGTGGCTTGACCTTCCCTCCGAGAATCACGTAATACGTATCGCCCTCCACCCACGCATGGGGGTCAAATACGTTATACACGCCCCAGCCTTTGCCCCCTTCCTTTGTCTCAGGAATAACGGGATTGTGCGGACTCTTTTTCCAGCGGATCAGTTGATCGTCTTCCGCCGTCGCGATGCAGGTGCCGGCATCCAATCCGTGATAGATAATTGTTGGGACACCTTTCTTGTTGACAAATGCACCGCCACTGAAGATACCGACCTCCGGGTCCTCCTTGGCCGGGGCCAGAGCCGTGGGATGGAATGCCCAGTGGATCAGGTCGGGGCTGGACGCATGTCCCCAACAATGCCCGCCTTTGGGCAGGCTGGGTTCCTGAAAAATGTAGAAGAGGTGATAACTCCCTTTCCAGTAGAGCGCTCCGTTCGGATCAAAAGGCAAAGCGTTTCCTTCAGGCGCAATGAAGTGATAGCGGGGCGCATGAGCATCGGCACGGACTCGCTCGGCAATCTTGCTTCTTCTTCCCGGCGGTGTTATCGGTTGCGTATCCATAGTCTTTCTCTCGACCAAACCAACCACGCCACTTGGATATCAAAATGGAGGGGCGCGCTTCATCGCGACCGCTCTTCGCAATGAATCAATCTATTCTTTCACAAGTTCTGAGTTCATGCAAACGCGTTAATCATAGCACGGATAAAAAAAAATGGTAGCTGGCATTTCCTGCTCATTCCGCCGGATACAGGAGGCAGGATTGCCGCGTTCGATTGAAGACGCGCAGGGGTGGCTTCCAGCGGCGACCGATACTGATATGATTTTCGCCATCCAGCAATGCCTTGCGCACGGAATCGGTGCCATACAGCTTATCAAAGAATTCCGGCCGCGTGTCAGGATGGCTCCAAACCTTCCGGCAGCCATATAACGCCTGGAGACATGACAAGATCGCCACACTCGTCAGGACCGGCCGGAAGACATTCGGATCGACGACCGCGATCCGGACTCCGTCAAAAGTCGTAGCGGATGCTGTTGTTTTATACGGATGCCGGTAAAACGCAACCCCCGCCAGCCGGAGTCCATTGAGAAATTCACAGACCGGCTGGCTTTTCATCCAGGGCGCCGCAAATACCTGGAATATCAGATTCGAGTTCCGCCCGATATGGATTGCCGGAAGGGCCTCGCCAAAGACTGTCGCCAGATACGCCATTCCGGTCTCCCAGGACCGAATGCCCTGCGAAGGAGGAATCCACGGCGGCCAGCCGGGCGCGCGGCCCGGCTGACGGCAATAGCCTCGCATCCGGGCAATGCGCAAGTCAAGGTTCAATCCCAAGTCCCGTTTCAGCCAAAGCGCCATTTCGCCCGGAGTCATGCCATACTGCATGGGCGCGCGGACACACCCCACAAAACTTTCAAACCGGGAATCCAGGAGCGGGCCATCGATCACCCGCGGCAGAGGCACAGGCCGGTCGGCAACCACAACGTTTTTTTTCAGTTCGGAGGCTTTTTCCAGGATATACCGCAACGTGGATACAAACGTATAGGGTCGCGCCGCGAGATCCTGAAGGTCCACGACGATCGTATCCAAGGAACGAAACATCGTCGAGGTGGGCTTGCGGGTCCGGCCATAAAGGGAAAAGACGGAGATGTGCCATGCGGGATGCCGCTGATGGGCCAACGGTTCGCCGGCTGAGGCAGTTCCGAAGAAGCCGTGCTCCGGCCCAAACACCGCCTTCAGCCGCAGACCTGGCACGCGCCAGAGCCGCTCACCGGCGCTCATCCCATCCCGCGTAATGGCGGCCGGATGACTGACCAGGCCCAGTCGGCGGCCCGCCAGCCAGTCCTTGTGGCGCCGGATCAGGACATCGATCCCGGGAAGGAATGAAGGGAATGGTGCCATGATGCGAGCCTCGGAAATCAGCCGGCAAAAGCCAACGACCGGGTTACCGTTGATGCGCCGGCGTCGCCGTTTCACCATGAACACAGGCCGCATTTCTGCCAATGGGATTGATATTATAGTCGTATTCGGTGCGAGCCTGGCTTGCCGGTTCTTCCGACGGCGATAGCGGGCAACGCGGCCATTCCTTCAGGTAGCCACCAGCCGAGCTTGTGGGCCCAATTTTCTCGAATGTAATCGCCGCGCCATTGGTCAGTCCGGCATCCAGCGCATACTGGTCTTTCGCCGCTTCAATCTGGCACAGATTATTGATGCAGGCATTCGCCTGGGCCGTAGTCCGCGCCCGCATGAAGGAAGGAATGGCGATGGCGGCCATAAGCGGGATGACGACGATCATAAGCGCCAGACCGACATAGCCGAGGACGAAACCGGCAATGGCCAATCCCGCCCCGGCGATAGTCCCGGCCGACTTATTAATCTTTGACAACGATATATGCCCCCAGATGATTGCCGGAATGGAACCGAACGGGCCAAGACAGAAAATCCCAAGGATTCCAAGAACGAGACTCCAAATTGCGCCAGCCGACGTTTTTGCTTGATCAGTCATGACAATCTCCTATTTGTTTTTCGTACCATGGCGCTCGCCTTGAAACCACTATTCTCATTATTGGGCCATCGGATTGTTGATCGATGGTCGCTGCCCCTCTGACCTCGGAGGCTCTGACCTTTGACTTCTACCGATGGACCCGGTACTCGTTGGTTTTTTGCTCGATAAAACGGAACACGGTCTCGCCCGGCCTGGCTTTGCCCAATTCTTCGCGTGCCACGCGTTCCACGTATTTCGGATCCGAGACAAAACGTTCCTGCTGTTTCCGAAGCTGTTTGATCACTTCCTCTTTGGCGCGGTTTTCTTCCTCAATGACCGCCGCTTTGCGCTGGCGCTCATGGGCCTCCCGGATTTTGGGTAAAAAGAGAGCAATAATGACGCTGACCAGGATAATCGCGAAAGCCGCGCAGGCCAGACGATAAACTGTCAGCCACATATTCATGACGCCTTGGAGATTAAATTAGCGCCCCGCAGCGGAGCAACTGTACCTGATAACACGTATTGTCATCCAGAGCGAAGCGATGGATCTCCGCCATATTGATAACCTCTGACAAAATTCCTATGCATCAAATCATGCCGCCGTAAATGGCTTCTTTGCCCAGGCTTTCCTCGATCCGAAGCAGTTGATTATATTTGCAGACGCGGTCGGTGCGGCACGCTGAGCCCGTCTTGATCTGCCCGGCATTGACCGCCACCGTGAGATCCGCGATCGTGGCATCCTCGGTTTCACCGGACCGGTGGCTGACCACCGCCGTGTAGCCGGCGCGATTGGCCATCTGGATGGCATCGAGCGTCTCGGTCAACGTCCCGATCTGGTTGAGTTTGATGAGAATCGAATTGGCCACGCCCAGCTCAATGCCCTTCTTGAGGAAGCAGGTATTGGTCACGAACAGATCGTCGCCCACCAGCTGAATTTTGTTCCCCATTTTATTGGTAAGGTGTTTCCATCCGGACCAATCGCTCTCCGCCAGCCCGTCTTCGATGCTGATGATGGGGAACTTCTTGACCAGGCCCTCGTAGAACGCCACCATCTGTTCGGAAGTGCGCGCCGACTTATCGCTCTTCTTGAACACATACCGGCGAGAAGCGGTGTCGTAGAACTCGCTGGCGGCCGGATCCAGCGCGATGAAGATATCCTTGCCGGGCTTGTAGCCGGCCTTGCTGATGGCCTTCACGATGACCTCCAGCGGCTCCGTGTTGTTTCCCAGGTTGGGAGCGAACCCGCCTTCATCGCCCACGGCCGTACTGAGCTTCATGTCCTTCAGGATCCCCTTCAGGGCATGAAAGGTTTCCGCGCCCATGCGCAGGGCCTCGGCAAACGACTCGGCGCCCTTGGGCATGATCATGAATTCCTGGAGATCAATGGGTGCGTCCGAATGCGCGCCGCCGTTCATAATATTCATCATGGGCACCGGCAGAACCTTGGCATTGGCGCCGCCGATATAACGGAAGAGCGGCAGGCCGATGAATTCCGCCGCCGCCTTGGCGGCGGCCAGGGAAACGCCCAGCATGGCATTGGCACCCAGTTTTTTCTTGGTCGACGTGCCGTCCAGCGCGATGATCTTGCGATCCAGCCCCACCTGGTCGGTGACATCGAACCCGATGATCTCGGGCCGGATCAAGGCCCTGACATTCCTGACGGCCTTCAGAACCCCTTTGCCGCCGTAACGGTTCTTATCGCCGTCCCGTAATTCCAGCGCTTCGTTTTCACCGGTGGACGCCCCCGACGGAACCGCGGCGCGGCCCATGATGCCGCATCCCAGGTGCACTTCAACCTCGACGGTCGGGTTCCCGCGCGAATCCAGTATTTCCCTTGCCACTACATCAATGATTTCCGACATGCTCATTTCTCCTTTTCTGAAGGTTCCAGCCCAAACCAACGCGAAGAAAGCATAATCGGGACAGGTCTGAAAGACAAGCGGAAAGGCGCTCCCCCAGAATCAGGTTTCATCCTTCATGCTTTTGGTCTATCCTTTCATGCCATGACCGCCTTTCCCATAACCGTGCTTGCCGACAGCCAGGGAAGGATTACCGATCGGCCCGAACTGTACGCGGCGGGCAGGAGCGGACGCGACATCATCCCGATAAACCCCGAACTGCTCATTCCCCTCCCGGCTGAAAGCACACTTTACCTTCTGCCCGGACGACGCGCACTCGGTTTCAACCCAAAAGCAAACATCGAACCGGCGGATCATGACCACTTTGCCGTCGCCGCCTTTCTGCCCCCCGGCTACGTCGCCCTGGCACTCTCCGCTTTCGAAGCGGCCAAGACCGCTCCCCGTCTTCCGCTCTTCTGCTACTGCGCCGTCTGCTGGTATCGCGGCAGATTTCAGGTCCCTGCGCTGCGGGTGGATCACGACCCGAAACACGATCCTTCACGCTTTGATATGAAGCAAGTGCGCCGGGAAATCCGCCGCCGGCTCCGGCAATATCCCGGAAACCGGCTGGTAGCCCATCATGGGCTGGTCTGTGTGAACGAATACGGTTGTCCCAACGCCGCCAATCTCTTCCTGCAACGATGGGAAGCGCCGGTCGCCGTGTCCGGCGGCTGTAACGCCGCCTGCCAGGGCTGTATTTCCAAACAGGATGAAAAGACCATCCGAGCCCCGCAGGCGCGGATTGGTTTTATCCCGACTGTGGATGAAATCGTTGAAATTGCGGTCCCGCATCTAAAAAAAGCGCCCCGGGCCATCATCAGCTTCGGACAGGGCTGCGAGGGCGAGCCTCTGCTCCAAGGCGATCTGATCGAGTCGGCTATCCGCGAGATCCGTCGCCGAACCCCGCGCGGCGCCATTCATCTCAACACGAACGGAAGCCTGCCGGACATGGTCGAACGGCTGGCCGCCGCCGGGCTCGACAGCATCCGCATTTCGCTGAACAGCTCCCGGCCGGCGCTCTATGCCGCATATTACCGCTGCCGTTCTTATTCCTTTGATGATGTCCTGGAATCCTTCCGTATCGCCCGCAAGGCCGGAGTGTGGATATCCGTCAACTACCTGACATTTCCAGGCGTGACGGATGACCCCGCCGAAGTCAATGCGTTCTCCAAACTGCTGCAAGCAATATCCCCCCGCATGATCCAGTGGCGGAATTTGAATATCGATCCGGACTGGTATCTGGACACGGTCGAACGAGCCTGTCCGTCAAAACGCGTCACCCCCCTGGGTCTGGCCGCCCTGATGCGGCAAATCCGCGGGAAGTTCCCGGAAATCCGCTTCGGATATTTCAATCCGCCGTTGGGATAATCCGGCCCCTTCAGACCCAATACCCAACGGAATACTGGAAAATTGAATATTCCTTGTTGGCTCGCCACGCGCCACAAGTGAATATTGAGGTTTGAGCCTTCTTTTGCTAACCCGTGGGAATAGGCAGGTGGCTATACTTGGAACCCGGCATGAATTCAACGGAGAAACCGTTAATTTTCAAGTTTTTAAGGAATTCTTTAATCGTCTCTTCCGTGACCTTGGATTGGGCGTAAACATATAGGAAGATATGTTTGGAAGGATCTTTGACTGTTAAAACATTCGGCACTTCGGCTATGGGCATGCGTTTGCCTTGATATTCGATCGTCTGGTCTTCCGCCACCGTGACCGTGATTTCTTCATATTCACCGGAAGAAATTACAATCTTGTCTTCGACTTTAGGGGTGTGACAGCAACCTGCCGCGAAAAACATCATACCTGCCAAAACGGGGAAACAATAGCGAAGCAACTTCATAATCAGTTCCTTTCATTAAACAATGAATTGAATTTATATGACGATAGTAACAATCCGGGAAAAAGACAAGGTAAAAAACAGGTAAAAAAAAGAAGAAAAAAAGCCGGGCAAAAAGCGCCTTATCCATTCGGACTCGAAATAATAATAATTATCAAGCGGCTTTCCTCATGGACGAAAATCATTGAGCAGCGAGGAAACCGGAAGAAAATGCCCATTGCAGATTGAATCCGCCACAGGGACCGTCCACATCCAGTATCTCTCCGGCAAAGAAAAGACCGCGTACGATCTTGCTTTCCAGTGTCCGGGGACACACCTCGCCCAGGGCGACGCCACCCCGCGTCACCATGGCTTTGCCGAATCCTTCGGTTCCCGTGACCGTCAGCGGCAGATTTGTCAGCATCGCAATCAGCCGGTGGATCTGCTCGCGCGATAATCGCGATACTTTCGTATCCGTGGGCGCCTGTGCAAGATTCAACACGACTCTCGCCAGCGACGCGGGAAGCAGGCAACCCAGCATCGCCAGCACGGTCTTGGCCCCGTGTTCCCGCCTCCATCCTTCCACGGTTCCCTGCCAGGCTTCCAGCGGCCGTTCGGGACAAAGATCCATCGTGACAGCAACGGACTCGCGGGTCATCAGGGCCGAAGCCACCGCGCCGGAAACGTCCAGCGCGACCGGACCGGAAATGCCCTTGTGGGTGAACAGCAAACTTCCCGGTCCAGCTGTGCAAGTACCGCCTGGGAACGCCATATTGACCAAGACATGCGGGAGCGTCACACCGGCCAGGGTACCCGACCAGGGCTCGCGAGTCACCAGGGGAACCAGGGCCGGACACAGCGGGACAATCGTATGACCGGCTCGGCGGGCCAGGGCGAACCCGCTTTCCCCACCGCCCAGGCTCGGATAGCCGGCTCCGCCCGCCGCCAGCACGACTCGAGAAGCGGATTCCGTTCCCAGTGACGTCTCAATGCCGACCATCCGGCCGCGCTCAATCTGCAGCCCTTCCACGCGACTATTGAATCGAAACTCCACGCTCAGTTTCCGGCAGGCCTGCAGAAGGGCGTTGCGGATGGACCTTGCGGAATCGGACGCGGGGAAAACGTGGAACCCGTCCGGGCTGTGGGAAGCAATCCCCAACTCTTCGAAAAAGCCACGCAGCCGGGTTCCAGTCATGGCCCGCAAGGCGGGTGCCGCAAACCGACGTTTATCGCCAAAGCGCCGGATAAGATCCTCCGCGCCGAGGGTATTGGTGAAATTACAGTGACCGCCGCCGGTCGCCAGTAGTCGGACCCCAGCCTCCGGGAGCTGTTCGAATACAATCACCCGCGCCCCCGACCGGGCGGCAACCAGGCCCGCAATCAGGCCTGCCGCCCCCGCCCCGA
>JAHIJO010000134.1 GCA_018898455.1 Verrucomicrobiota bacterium
ATTCGTCTGTATCTATTCGTCTGCATGACCAACCACTTTCACCTGGTATTCGAGACGCCGGAAGGGAACTGCGCGAAATTCATGCAGTCGTTATCGACGGCCTACACGGTTTACTACAATCTCCGTCACCGGCGGCACGGTCATTTACTGGACGGCCGGTATAAAGCGAAGCTGGTGGAGGGGGATGAGTATCTCCTGGCGTTGTCGCGCTACGTGCATCTGAATCCGGTGCGCGTGGGCGCGCTGAAAGACAAACCGCTGGCTGAGCAGATCAAGTATCTGCGGACGTATCCGTGGGGCACGTATCTTAGTTATATTGGCCAGCGTAAAGCGTTCGACTTTGTCGAGTACGCACCAGTGTTGGGGGAAATGAGCGGGAAGCGCAGGCAGAAGGTGAAGCGGTATCGGGAATTTGTGGAGTGGGGATTGGCCAACGACGATGAAGACTTTAAGGATGTGCTTAAAGAGTCCCCGCGCAGTATCGGCGGAGATGGGTTCCGCGCTTGGATAGACGAACTCTACCAGGAAATGATCGAACACCATCGCCGACCCGAAGATGCGGCATTTCGGCGGATCACCGAGCCGTTGTCCGCCGATGCCGTGCTTTCGATATTGGCCGAGGCGTTCGAGGTCCCGGTCGAGGCGTTTAACCATCGTCGTCGCGATTCGGTGTTGCGAGGTATGGCGGGTCGGTTTCTGGTTCGATATGCGGGGTTGACGCAGAGGGCAGCGGCGGCGAAGATAGGGGGCGTCAGTGGAGATGCGATCAGCCGGCAGATACGCAAGGTACGGCTATTGTTGGAGAATGATCGGCATTTGCGTCAGCGAGTGGAACGAGCCGGGGAACAGATAGACAAGTTGCGACAATCCATGCGTAAGTCGCAAAAAAGAACAGTGTAAAATGACGTTAAGTTCTATTTCGGGGGCTGACCCCAATCCCGCCGACCCCAATCCCGCCCAATCCCGCCAGGATGAAGCCGAGCATGCCCTTCGACAAACTCAGGACAGGCCAAGCGAGCGGTGGAAGTGGCCGTGGCGGGCGGGCACAATTTGTTATTCATCGGACCGCCGGGGACGGTATTCAAATCATATGTTAGATTTTGGAGGGAAGCTGCATAGTGTAAGTCTTTGGTGGTTAATCGAATGATATTGGATAAGGTGGTATGGGACAGGATTTAAAACGCTATTTGTTGGACTGATCGAAAATGATGAGAGATTTATTTAACGTATTACTGGGCGGACTCGGCTTGTTTCTCGCATTATTTGGTGGGATAGGGTTGTTAAGTGAAATTTTCTCATCAGAACTACGCGCAACGAGTACTATCATCGTGTGGGTTGTGTTTGCGGGTGTTTTCTTTTTGGGCCTATGGCTATTAAGGGTAGCATGGGCTGCTGACCATAAATCTAAGATAATGTCACGCGCAAAAAAAGATGCAATTGCTCGTGCCGAAAAAGAAACGCAGCGTAAGTCGGGGGGGAAGATACGAGAAGAACATAAGACACGGGTTAATGAAGAGCAGGAAAATGTCGATGCTGAAGGTCATCTTGAAAGAGAAATAGATCCAGTTATAAATGGCAAGGAATCGATTGATGATGCAATGCAGTCCTTAAATGCACTAATTGGATTATCTAGAGTTAAAGAAGAGATTAGGAAGTTGATAGATTTCATTCAAATTCAGAAGTATCGCCGGGATCAAGGTATGAAAACTCCTGTGCTTTCGTTGCATTTGGTATTCACTGGAAATCCGGGAACAGGCAAAACAACGGTTGCCAGACTTGTCGGTAAGATTTATGCCGCTCTAGGGTTGTTGAAAGAAGGGCAAATGATCGAGGCCATGCGGCAAGATCTGATTGGCGAGTATATTGGACAAACTGCGCCGAAGGTCAAAGCCAAGGTCGAGGAAGCTTTGGATGGTGTCCTTTTCATTGACGAGGCTTATGCTTTGGCACCGCCACACATGGAGTCGGATTTTGGGGGAGAAGCCGTATCAACACTCATCGCTGAGATGGAGAATTACAGAGATCGTTTGGCTGTTATTGTGGCTGGTTATACGGATAAAATGAATGATTTCGTTTCTATGAATCCCGGTATTAAATCCCGATTTACCCGCTACATCGAGTTCGATGATTACTCACCCCGCGAGATGTTGAAGATATTCTTGAAGTTTGCAGGTGACGACGACTATCAAGTATCAACTGAACTACGCGAGTCATTATTGAACCATTTCGTAAATGTGAAAAATAATGGGTCCAAGGACTTAGGAAATGCTCGTTACGTTCGAAATCTATTTGGAAAGTCGACAGAGCGTCATGCGGCTCGTGTGCTCGATGGTAATCTTCGAGATAAGGAAACCTTGTCCTTGTTGACGGATGAAGATATAGACTTCGGACTAACAATCTGAACAAAAGACGTATTTTTCCGAGTGATCTTGCCCTGTTTTTCCGGACACTGCGAGCGAAGTGTTTTATGCGCATAGTTTGATACATTTTGTCTCTCATCGTCATGGTTAGGCTTGAAGAAAGAGGAGCTGGAGATGTCCATGAACCTGGAAAGGAATTACAGACGGGAACTGCACAACGCGCTGGAGAAGTGTCAATTTATTGAAGAGACACTGAGAATGTGCATTTTCTCGGCAGTGGAGATCGCACGGCTACAATTATCTCCGCACTTTCCTGTCAAGTACAAGTCCGAAGATATCAGCAAGCTTCCTATGGGTACACTTGCCAGCATCTTTTCAAAGATCAACGCCGACATTGCATTGCACGCTGCCCTGAAGGAAATTACTCGAGATAGAAATGATGTAGCTCACAGATCTCTCTTGTTCACCCTTGGCGAATTACGGGATAAGAAGCACATGACAGAAGCAACACGAAAGATGAAAGACGTTGTAATACGCGCAACCAACATCCGCAATAGACTATTGGATATAAGGTGCGCGATGCTCCAATCTCTAAGCAAGGTGAAGCGGTCAGTAAGTAAATCAAATCTCCCCGGTTGATTTCTCAAGCCAGCCTTGTTATGTTGACGGAATGAAGACCGAACATTTGCCGAATGCGGTGCAAGCGCAGGTGATAAGGGAAAAGATCGTTGATTATCTTCTGTGCGCGGAACATCCGGACGGAGGCAGCAAAGCAAGGTTCTTTCAGCATTTTGGGTTTTCCCTTGATAATTGGTCTGCGCTGGCAGAGGCTTTGCGACAACATGGTTTGGAAAACAAAATAGTGAATGCAGTTGAATCCCCTTTCGGTTGCCGTTATATTGTGGAAGGTGAAATAATGTCACCGGATGGGCGGAATCCAAGAGTGCGCACGGTATGGATTATTGAAAAGGGAGAATCTGCGCCGCGCTTGATTACGGCCCATCCTGCCTAGGAGGAAAACAATATGATCAACGAACATGAACGGGTGGTATTAAATAAGCATATTCCGACGCTTGGATTGGAAGCCGGAGATGTCGGAACCGTTGTGCATGTGTATAAAAACGGAGCAACGTTTGAAGTGGAATTTGTGTCATTGGACGGAGAAACCAGTTTGGTGGCGACTGTTCTCGCCGAAGATTTGAGGTCCGTCCACAAGCGGGAAATTCCGCATGCGCGTCAACTTGCCTATGCCTGATGCCGCTTTTTGCTTAGAAAATGAAGCATTCCAAAATAATAAAAATACCTACCCATGCTCTCTAAAGTTCACTCGGGTGCTGTTTATGGCGTTGATGCGTATCCCGTAGAAATCGAGGTCAATTCCGGCGGTGGCGATCCCCAGACCGTGATCGTTGGATTACCCGATGCGGCGGTGAAGGAAAGCAAGGACCGGGTCCACACCGCCATCGTCAACTCCGGCTTCAAAATGCCCAAGGGGCGGCTGACGGTCAATCTGGCCCCCGCCGATATCAAAAAGGAAGGCCCAAGTTTCGATTTACCGATCGCCATGGGTGTATTGGCGACGATAGAAGAAGACGGTGTGCCGCAGGAAGCGCTGAAACAATTTGCCATGGTCGGGGAGCTGGCGCTGAGCGGGGAAGTGCGGCGGGTTAGGGGAGTCCTGCCGATTGCCATGGCCATGCGCGAGGAGAAACGACCCGCCCTGCTCGTGCCCCTTGATAACGCCGATGAGGCCGCTGTGGTGGAAGGGATTGACGTCTACCCGGTGAGCAACCTGCGCCAGGCGGCGGATTTTGTGGCCGGGCGGGTTTCCATGACGCCTTACCGGGTTGACTTGGAAAAAGTCTTTGAGTCGCATTTGGTCTATGAGGAGGATTTTGCCGACGTCAAGGGCCAGGAGCATGCCAAGCGGGCAGTGGAAATTGCCGTGGCGGGCGGGCACAATTTGTTATTCATCGGACCGCCGGGCACGGGCAAGACCATGCTGGCCAAGCGAATTCCTTCGATCCTGCCGCTCATGACATTGGAAGAGGCGTTGGAAACGACGAAGATCCACAGCGTGGCCGGGGCCCTGGCGCCGCACCAGGCGCTGGTATCGCGCCGGCCTTTCCGTTCCCCGCATCACACGGTGTCCGATGCCGGCCTGCTGGGCGGAGGCTCGCATCCGGTACCCGGCGAGGTCAGCCTGGCGCATCGCGGGGTGCTATTCCTGGATGAGTTACCCGAGTTTCATCGCAATGTTCTCGAGGTGCTCCGTCAGCCGTTGGAGGATGGCGTGGTCACCATCTCGCGCGTCGCTGCGAGCCTGACGTTTCCCTGTCAGTTCATGCTGGTGGCGGCGATGAATCCCTGTCCTTGCGGTTACTCCGGCGACCCCAAGCATGAGTGCCGGTGCACCCCGCTTCAGATTCAGAATTATCGCAATAAGATTTCCGGTCCGCTCCTGGACCGGATCGACATTCATATCGAAGTGCCCACCGTCCGTTACCAGGACCTGGCATCAATCGGTACTGGGGAGCCCTCGGCAACGATCCGGGAGCGGGTGAAAGTCGCGCGGCAGATTCAGCAGAAGCGGTTCAAGGGCCTCCCTTCGACAGGCTCAGGGCGGAGACGGAAGGTGCACTGCAACGCCGCGATGCGGCCGAAGGAAATCCAGAAACACTGCGCCTTGAAGCCGGACGCCCAGGACCTGCTGAAGATGGCGATTACCGAACTGCATTTCAGCGCCCGGGCCTATGATCGGATCCTGAAAGTCTCGCGCACCATCGCCGACCTGGACGGCGCGGCGGACATCCTGTCCCAGCACGTCTCCGAGGCGATTCAATATCGGACGCTGGATCGGCAGTTCTGGGTGTGAGCATATCTCTGCCATGGACACCATGGGGCGGGCGATTGCCACCGGTTGAATATGTTGATAGGCCGGCCAGAACACAATTCCTCCCACCGGCGCCACGTTCATCTACTGCTGTTCGTCCATTTATGGCGCCGAGCCATCCGGAAAATCGTTTATCGTCGCCCGGAACGGCAGGGAAGCACCATTCACCGGTAAATTCCATTTGCGCGCATAATCCCGGTGTCCGTATTCTTTTTCAAACCGGTCCGTTTGCGAAGGACACAACGAAATGCCTTTCGGCACATAGCATTCCTTGTCCCCCCCTCATGGCCTTGAGACATATTTCTCTTATCGTCACTATTTATCACTTTCCAGTTCGTTGGGATAACGCTTCATTATTTCTTCCCTGGCGATTTTATACCACATGACGGTTTTTTCTATTGAGCTTCCGTGCTGCGATGATGAAATAATGAGCGTGGGATGATTCTGGGTCAAATTCAGGATTTCCCGCATCTGTGCGCGCATTTCTTTTTCGGTTGTTTGGTCAACATCAGCCGCCGGATCCATATGCTTTTCGATAATCATTGGCTCAGGCATGACTTCCACCGCTTTGGCCAGATCGGTCCAGGGACTGATATGAAGGCGAATTAAATTCGGTAACGTAACCACCTTGGCAAGAATGGGGGTGAGATTGCCACAACTGTGGTGCCAGACGCGTTTGTATTTGGTGGCAATCGCGGCATCACAAGGGAAAACAAATTCCTCATATAGCGAC
This sequence comes from Verrucomicrobiota bacterium, assembly GCA_018898455.1. Taxonomy (GTDB): domain Bacteria; phylum Verrucomicrobiota; class Kiritimatiellia; order JAAZAB01; family JAAZAB01; genus JAHIJO01. The sequence goes on from JAHIJO010000134.1 coordinate 5,987, forward strand.
GGCGAGATCAGATCGCAGTTGACGTCGTCATTCATCAGGACGGTTTCCTCGCTTCCATTGCCGCCATTTTTGAGTTTCAATCCGTTTAAAAACCCGATCAGATCGCGCGCAAATTCCGGATCATCCATCATATCCATAAGATATTCCGTTGTTCCCCTGACGTAAAAAGCAGCTCCCAGGGCGCCAGTATTGCCGAAAGGATAAGTCAAATCTTGCATCACTTTGAATAGCTCAAGATCTCCACGTGATTTAACGGTCGGTTTGTAAACATTGGCTCCAGTTTCATGAATAACTTCCTGTTCAACAAGCGGATTTCGTTGAGCCGGACGACTCTCTATATTTTTAGCAGTCTGTGGCGGATGACCGATACTCAAGGGAACATCATCTCTGAAAATTCTTTGATGTTCATGGATGCCTTTTAAATGAATCAGATAGGCTGTTTCAGGGTCATCAACCTTTTCCGGCGGATAGCCGAAATAGCGCGCCCAGAAACGAGGCACTATTTCCATGTAGAGCAGTGGCCGTTTGATCTCCCGCCGGCCGGCTTTTGCGTACAATTCTTTCTTGTGCAGTTTGCTTCGTTCTGCCACTGCCTTTAATGCCTGGGAATAGTATGGCTCAAACCTGTTTGTATGCTTCATAAGTTCACGCTTAGGAATTTCAATCCTGCAGATTCAGCCAATGACATTCGTCTTCCGTGAGTTGCAGGGAAAGCGCCTTGATGCACGAACGCAATTCTTCCCTTGAATGCGGTCCGACAATGGGAGCGATGGGAAACGGTTTGTGCAACACCCAGCTCAAGGCGACTTCCACCGCCGAATATCCGCCTTTCTTTCGTCCGAGTTCGGTCGCCCGTTTCAGGCGTTCAAAATTATCGTCCGTGCAGTAGATTTCGATCATCCTTTTCATGAAATCGTTTTCAAGGTTGCCGGCCCGTTCGCGCAATGCGGCAGAGTATGCTCCCGTAAAAAATCCCCGTGCCTGGGATGACCAGGGAATAAGCGGTATGCCGGTCCGAACGTGCCATTGCTCACCGTCTTTATCCGTTGTTATCAGCCCCGGATAGAATGGTCCGGTTGGAACGGCGAGGCTGAGGTTATTGCTGACAACGGCGAAACCGGCAAGCCCGCGCGCGCGGGCATAATTATTCGCTTCCTCTATGCGGGAATATGTCCAGTTCGATGCTCCAAGCGCACGCACCCGCCCGGAGACCACATATCCATTGAGACAATCCATGATCCTTTTCACAGAAATAGCCGGGTTATCACGATGCAGCATGTACAGGTCAATATAATCCGTTTGCAGGCATTCCAGACTCCTGGCAAGTTCATCGGCAAACACCGATTCCATGTCGTTTTCAGGAATGGTTCCGTCTTTCCCATGTCCGCATTTGGTTATCACGATCATTTGTGCCCGGGTATTCCTGGACTTCATCCATTCGCCGATCACATTCTCGCTCTCACCCGCCGCGTATATCCGGCCGGAATCCAAGGTAACGCCGCCATGAACGTGGAAATCATCCATGATGGCGAACCAATCATCTTTCTTCGCCAGGGTGTAAAATGCCGTCCCGAGAACAAGCGCGGAGGAGCGCTTGTTGATTTCCCGAATGACCGGTCCGCAATCGAAACATTGACTCATTGCCTATCTCCTGTTGCTGGTATCCGTCATCACGTAAGAGCGAGGTACTGTTTGAGTATTTTCAAATCTCTTATTGCCGTCGCGACCGGTTGTTCTTTGGCGGCGGGTCCCAGACACTCGATGGTGAAATATCCTCCGTATTCCGCACCACGCAACATGCGTAGAAGCTCCGAATAGTCAACATAACCTTCATTCAACGCCTGAAAGTGCCAGCCGCCGGCTTTATCAATGTACCCGTTTTTAAGATGGGTATTGTAAATGCGACCACGAAACGCATCCATCACACAAGGCATTGTTTCGCCGGCAAAAGCCATGTTAGAAAAATCAACCGTCAAACCGATCCGGTTGGAATCGGCCATTTCCAGCAATCGTTTTGACGATGCCAGTGTGTCGGTAAGCTGTCGCATGTGAGTCTCGAAAGCGAGCAGAACATCAAACTTCTCCGCCATGGGGATCAGATGCTTCAATGCCTCTTTTATGCAGTTCCAGTGCACCTCGGTTGCCTGCGCTGATGCAGGCGCGCCCGGTGTCATCTTTAGCAGTTTCGTTCCAAAAAGCGGCGCCAACCGCAAATAGGTTTCTACCGCTTGAATCTGTTCCTCAAAACATTGCGGATCGGTGAAATTGTTGAACAATGAGAGCGCCGACACAGTCAACCCCGCTTCTCTGATCAAAACCGCAATCCGGTCAGCCTCTTTGCGGGCAGTCTCCATGTTGAAATGATGACCAAAACAGGCCAGCTCTATGGCCGGATAACCGGCCAGCACCGTTGTTTTTATCGCTTCCTCCAGGTTCAACGCAAACAAACTTTGACTGAAGAGCGAGATTTTATTTTGAGCGCTCATTTTCGATGCCTTTCAAAAGTTGGCAATTCGTCCCATGTCCTTACGCGTTCCGCGCCACTTCCATGGCGATCGCGGCCCAGCGGTCCAAGCGCTCCGGCTGTTGGTTCACGGTGGTGATGTCCTTGAGGATGAACTCGCACCGGTTCCGACGGGTCTGCTTGGCCACGGTCTGGAGATTGGTGCGCACCAGTTTGTCATCGAACGATGTCATTGCCAGGTGCGCAGGGTTCGGCTTATATGAGAACACGTAGTCCGTCCCCATCCGCTCAGAGGCAGTCTCGACGTTGATCCAGGGGCTCATGGATACCTTCCGCAGGTTTTTCACGGTCCGCAAGATCCCCAGCTTGGTGTGCAGCGGCTCGCAGCAGCCGTAGTAGGTCAGACGATACCGCTCCATGAGCGGTCGCTCGTACTGGAGCGCAAACTCCTCGTGCATGTCGGGCGAGACCTCGGAGAATATCTGGGCCGTGGCGCAGCCCCACTGCTCCTTGGGCGTGACCTTGTGGCCGTCCGGATTCACGGACGGCAGTTCGTCCGTGATGCCCGGGCCACCAGATCCCACGCTCCAGTTGCCATTGCCCACGTCCAGCATGCCGAGCTCGGTCTGCTTGTCGACCACCTCGTTCAGGGCGTGCAGGAAGTTGCGCAGCAGCCGATGCACGAGCTCCGGTTTGTCGTACATGTCGGTGTAGAGCTGCTGGATGCCGTACCACTGGATCATCTGGTCCCACGGGGAATGCCACTGGGTAATGATGCCACGCTTCTTGACAGGGATCACGCCGTCAAAGATCTCGCACAACGTCCGGTAGTTCTGTTCCGTCGCCTTCCTGTCGAACCAGACCTTCGGCGTGACGATCTTGTCCGCATCGGCGAGCTCATGAATCACGGGGAGGTAGCCCACATCCTGGCCGTCCGGGCTTTGTTCCAACTGTTTCTCGATGCCATAGTCCGCGTAGCTGCTGGTGGGCCCACCCACGATGCCGGAATAGATCGTGGGGTCAATGACCATGTCGCAGCGGAAGTGGTTCCACTGGTACAGCTCGCACCGGAGACCCCGTTCGATGCCCTGCGCGAAAGGGTCCTCGCACTGCAGGGTCAGCTCGCCGCCAGAGTTGAGCTCATGCCAGGGGATTTGGTTGATCCAGACCAGCGGCCGCGTGGGCTGGAGCTGGTTGAGCTGGTTCCAGAGCGCCGCGGTTTCCCTCTGCACCGGCAGGGTTCCGATCTCACACTTCTTCCTGCCCAACTCGCGAAGAATGGACTGGTCTTTCTTATGGATCATGATGTCGGCTCCTTGTGTCTCGGCCTTCCATTTCGATCCGCGCGCCGGGTTCACAGACGAAAACATACTGGTCACCCTCACGCCGCTGATCCCTCACTCCATGCGCGTTGATGGTTGCCGGCGTGCCGCCAAACGGGTTGGCTAACCGGGCAACTCCACCCTTTTCCGAGACAAAGGTGACGGAGCGTGTGCTGCCGCCTTCCCGTATAGCGGAGACGAGAAACGCCCCTTCGGCGCGCAATGTATCGAAAGCCAAGTCCTTCCATTCGTCGGGAATTGCCGGAAAAACCGTGATCGCTCCACCGTGGCTCTGCAAAAGCATCTCCTGGATGCCGGCGGCGCAGGCAAAGTTGCCCTCAAGGGTGAAAGGCCGGTAGGTGAACGTCGAATATCCCTTGCCGCTCTGATCTCCGTTGCAGTGGAAACTATTCCGCAGGCAGAAGGCGGTGGCGAATATTTCCGCGGCGCGGGCCGCCTTTTCGCCATTGCGGGCACGGGCCGAGAGATTTACGAGCCAGGCGAAGCTGTATCCGCACCACTCGCCTGTTCCGGTCCGATCCAACTCGGCCAGTGCGGCAAGGATGGTTCGTTGCGCTTGAAGGCCGTCATCCCAACGAAACAATCCCAACGGATGAATCGCCATCAGATGGGAGAAGTGCCGGTGCGAAAATGGCAAAGGATGTCCCTTTGCAACCAGCAGCCGGCCATCGTCTCCGCAGGCAAAATCCGGCATCTCGGAAAGCACCGAACGCCAGTGTTCGGCTTCTTCAGAAAGACAAAGGCATCCCGCCAGTTCAGCGGCTGCCCCAAAAAGCCAGCGGATCAAAGCCAAATCATAGTTGGTAATCGTCGGGAAACAGGCTTCCATACGGTTCTCATGAATCTCCGGCGAAGCGCTCAAAGGGAGCGTTCGTTTGCCATCCGAATCCTTTTCTTCTGTAATCGCGGCCACGAAGGTAGCGGCATCTTTCAGATAGGGATAAGCCCGGTCACGCAGAAAACGGCGATCCGCGCTGTATCGCCAATGCAAATAAAAATGATGCGCCAGCCAGGCGCCGGTTGTCGCCGAATGACTCCACAAGCACCCTCCGCCGATGGGATTGTTGTTGAGATCCGCAACTCCGGGAACATTAAGTCCCGGTTTGCCAAAGAATCGCTTCGTCCAATCGAAACAATAGGAACGCGTTTCCCACAGCCAGTCGAGAAAACTCAACCCCTCCTCCAGATGGTTGGCGCTGTAGCAGGGCCAATAACTGAGTTCTGTGTTCAGGTCGTGATGGTAATCGCCTTTCCACGGCGGCACTTTGCCGTCATCGGCGATCCAAGGCCCCTGAAGATGGACGGGCGGAGCGCCCCGACGACTGGCGGCGCCAAACTTGTACTGCTCCAAAAACCACTGGCGTTCGATTATCTTATTAGGAAGACATACCGAAGATTTTTGCCAGTAGTCCTTCCACCAGCGACGATGGGGAACCGCCATTTTATCAAAACCGGATTGCAACACCTTTTCGACTCGTTGCCTGGCAACAGCCAACGGGTCTTTTCCTTCACTACTGGAGGCAACCGACCACGCCGCCTGCCATTGTTTCCCTTCCACCCGCCATCCCAAATAAACGGCAAAATGAAACCCCTGAAAACCATGTTGCGTAAAGGCCCTCCAACCGTCGCCGCTTGTTTCGACTGCCGATGGATACCCCAGTTTTGTCAACGGAATCTCATACTCAGAACACTTCGGTGCGTTTTGGCCTCCAAAGGGAGGAGCAATCAACCGGGTGGAAATCGAGTCCATTGAATCGATCGAGATGATTCCCACCGGCTGAAGCGCGTGAACAAACACCCGTATTTGAGTCCCCCGGCCAAATTTCAAGGACGCCATTGCACCCTCCAGGTCCAATCGCGCGTCCCCAAAGTTAGCGTTAAGGACGATCTCAATTCTTCCCGCGGGAATTTTGGTTGGCCCGGCCGAACGGCAATAGGTCTGCCGATATAGCTCCTCCAGACGTTCCCAGTGTCCTTCTCGCTTCCATTGACACATCGTTTGGTAAGTGTACTCGGGGGAATGAAACTCGGGAACCGGACGCAGATCCCACAGATCGGTACGGTCCAGCGAGATATTTAGCGGCGCTCCATTGCCCCACACCAGCGCGCCCAGGAGTCCATTCCCAAGCGGCAAGCCTTCATCCCAGCTCATGGGGGGCGTGGCATAGCGTAATCCGTGTTCAGGCTTCAGACAACTGATTGTATTTGTGTTCATAAAGAGCGTCCTTTTTGTTCGGTTTCACAGATAATCTCATATTTCCCCGGACCAAGTTTCAGCATCGCTTCTCATTCATGAGCTTCCGCGAATATTATCGCCAACCATGAGGCTTCTCTCACGATTGGCCTGGCGAACGAGCCGGAGTAGGCCATGACGTAGCCCTTGGCCGGCGACGGTACCGAAGCCACCTTGGTGCCCACTGCGTCCACGAGAATGGCAATTTCTTCTCCGCGTTCGACTTCCTTGCCAACCTCGACGAGCGGACGCAGGAAGCCGCCTCTTACGCACTCCGCATTAACCCATTTCAGGTCCCGTTTCCCGATCATGGGGACCCCATGCTGTTCTTCGATCCGTCCGTCAACCATGTTGAAGGTTCTCATGACATTGAGAACGCCCCTGAGTCCTATCTCGACTTCGGTTCTGCCGACGATGTATTGCGATTGCAGCTCGACAAGTAATGCCGGCAAACCATGACACGGCGCGGTTGCCGCGAAACTAGTACTAATCTCTGACTCTCCTGCGCGCTGTCGGCCGCCGGCGATCCCGAATACTTCGGCCATGCGCCGCATTTCCTGGTTGACGTGTTCATTCTCGACCTCGTAGAAATAGGTGAAAGGCACGGCAACGCTCGCGTGGCTCAACGCATGGAAGTTGATGGCATAGTCTGCCCGCTTCGCGATCTGAAAAACGAAATGGCAAATCTGCCGGTTCATAGTACCCGTGGAATTCCCCGGATACCCCCTGTTATTGTCGAACTGATCATGGGGATTGAAGCCGGAGCATAACCTGAAGGAAGGAACATTCACGATCGGAATGGCGATCAGTGAACCACGAAGCCTCTCGGGATCAACGATTTCGCGCGTAAGTCTTTGCAGTATCTCCGTTCCGGCAACCTCGCTGCCGTGCGTCGCCGCATCCAGGTAGAGGGTCGGCCCCTCATGCCTGCCCCGGACGAGGATCAGCGGAATCTCAACTGCGGCGCCGTCCGGATAGAAGGCATTCGGAACAGCGACCCTTCCATAGGCCAGTGTCCCCGGCTCGGCGGCGATACCGGCAACCTCAAGACAGTGGTCAGGCGCACTCATTTCAATTCCCCTTGTTTACTCTGTTATATATTTAAATTCTACTTGATTTGTTGGATTAATTACCTTTTGAAGACAGATTCTTGAGCGCGGCCGAATTGTACGTGATTATCTTGCCGGTGCGAACACTCTCGTCGGCGGCAAAGGCCACCATGCTCGCCCTGGCGCCTGCTTCAAGCGTAGCCAACGGTTTCTCCCCCAACTCGACACTCTTCAAAAAGCCGGCGACAATCGCCAGATCGCCTCCTCCGTGCCCATCGGTTTGCGGCAGAGGGATTTTTTGGGGCTTGGCATCCTTCCAATAATTTTGCAGCAACAGTTCCCCTTTCTCCAGGTTGCCTTCCAAATATCCATCCGTGCCAAATATGCGGATGTCACGTCCAGGAGCGCCGCTCATCGTAGCCAGCGTGAAAACACCCTGGGTGCCGTCGGTGAACCGCAAATTGACAGCTTGATGATCCATGATGTCGGCATCGGAGTGGAACACACAGGCGTCAAGTTCCCCCCAGGACGCGTCCTTAAACTGTTGACCGTGAATAGTGTTTAGCGTGCTTGACCCGGCGAAGCGCCAGGGGCAATTCGACAGAACGCACGACCGGCATTGTTTTGAGGTCTCCCTCAGCGGAGTAAAATGCCGTCCCCCAAAGGAGAAAATCTCCGAGACCTCCGCCTGGCCTTCTTTGAACCACAACATCAGATCCAAGTCATGGGAGCATTTTTCATTCATGAATCCGCCGGTGTATTGTCGTTTCCGGTGCCAACTTCGGCAGACGACTGCACCATGTATGAGGCTCAGGCGCTCATTCATTTGAATCATGACCAGTTTTCCCAAAACACCAGAGTCAACTATTTCTTTGATTTTGTGGTAAAATACTGAATATCGCAACACAAATCCAACTTGTATGGTCTTGTCGGTGGAACTCGCTATCCGCAGCAGTTTCAACACGTCCGCCCCGGTCGTGGCAATCGGTTTCTCCAGAAAAATATGACTGCCTAAATGCGCCGCCTTGGCAAAGATCTCCAAATGCGTCCAATCCGGCGTCATGATGAACACGATAGGCGGATGGGAGGGCGGAATTCCCTCCAACGCCTCATCAATGGAGGAACATATTTTGGTGTCCGGTGTTCCGAACTCCTTGAGCCGCATCTTGATAACCTCATGTCCGCCCGTGTTGTCCTCGGCAATCGCGGATACTTTCCGGCCCAGATCCTTTGTGAGAAGTTCTGTGAAAAAAAGCCCGCGGGCACCACCGCCGGCGATGATAATCCCATCTCCCATATCTTGCTTTCTCATCTTCATTGTTCCATCATCCCGCAAGCTTACTTTCTTGTTGAATTTACGACCAAAATACCCGAGAATTAATTTATTGTGAATGGCAAGTTGTCTCAAAAGTTTGTCACTTCGTCTCACGTCAGGATAGTTGGATTCAAGCCGTGGAACGACTATAATCTGAGCTCATGGTCTGCGGGCCAAAAGGTAAAGTTTCACAGCCATCCCTATTTTCAGACTATCCAAGTTCTGGATGGGCAATTGGAAGTGGATTATGGCGACGGATGGAAGGTGATTGACCCCGGCTATGTTCATATATTGCCTCCCGACCGCAGTCACAGGCTTCAAACAAGTACCGGGCACCGGCAATTCGGACTTAATTTCACTGTCAAGGCCGACAAGATGGGATTGATGACTGCAGTGAACAGGATGTTTCCCGTCCCAACTATCCAATGCATGCATTTTCTTGCAGCTTGGGATGAGAAATTGACGGAAAACTCTTCTTCGGCATCCAGCGCAAAACTGCGTCTGCTTCACACTCTTGAAGAATGGACGATAAATCTTATCGAAACTAAGGAAAAAAGCTCCCATGATCCGGAAGCCATGCGTCTTGCCAAGATTATCGAGACTTGGAACTGCCGTTCCATAAACGTGGCGGATGTCGCTAAAGGGATTAATTGCAGTCGGGCAAAAGCACAACGGATTTGCAATAGGCGCTTCGGATGCGGAATTATGAAACTCCACGAGAAGATGCGTATGGAAGAAGCATCCCGCCTTCTGCTGAATTCCGGCCTGCGCATCGGCGAGGTTGCCGACACGTGTGGATTCGGCGACATATATAGTTTCAGCCGGGCCTTTACCAGAGCCGTCGGGGTCCCGCCTAGCATATTCAAGCATAGAATAAAAAACGGTTAAGCAACTGAACTATGAAGAATGGTAGCAGTTCTGTCCCTGAATGGATGTTCTTGCGGCTGCTCCGGCAATCACAAACATGCATGCCGGCGCATGTCGCTCCGGATTAATAACTATTTCCGGTGTGCTTCCCGGGCCCAACTTCCTGTCGCTTATACCGAAATATCCAATGATTCGTTCTACCCTCCCTGAAAATATGCCGTTATGACAATCCATTATGCCATTCTACACGAACTTTACCTTTTACTGTTCCGCAAGTATCAATAATTCTGCAATCATCGGGATAATGGGACTGTTTATAGGTAATTAATTTAGAAATGATGATGGACTTATCGTGATATTTTAATTCCTTCCAGAAATTCGGGTTGCTGGATTCCATATCTGAAAGGACTGCATTATAAAATTTGTCGGGTATGGGAATTCCAATTGACCGATTCCACGCCACATGCGAAAGGAGCAGCGTGGCAGCGGCGGCTTCAGATGATGGAATGTTTTCAGGATGGACAAATATGGTCAATGCCATTTCCTTGAGGATGACCGACATTTTGGTTGCTTCTGAAGATGGTTTATTCTTTGGGCTCATAGGCTGGTCATTCTTCAGGGTGAAATTCCGTTTGGCGCCGCATTATATTCATGGCATATTGATAGGCAGCGTTGTGAGGTGGCTATTTTTGCTTGTTAAGGATTTCTTTCCCGGCAGTAAATGCTTCGCCTAATTGTTCCCCAATTCCATAGTAGTCACGAGTTGCCGGATTAAAAAGCAACCCGCATGGCAACAGGGAATTGTTTTTATCTACCATGGAATTATCAGCCTTAACCTCCATAATCTCCCCAATAAACATGGTGTGCGACCCAACCGCAACGGTATTGATTACCTTGCACTCCATGGCAACCGGAAACTCTTTGAGATAAGGAGCATCCACCTTTTCGCCTTTGATGGGGGTGAGTCCTGTGACTGAAAGTTTATCAATATTTCTACCTGATACCAAACCAAAATAGTCCGTTTCTTCAACATAATTCTTGGAAGGAATATTCACCGTGAAGGCTTTTCTTTCCATGATGTTGGTATGGGTGTAGGTAGCCTTCCTGAGAGCAATTGAAACGCAAGGTGGTTTGGAACAGCAGATTCCGACCCAGGCAGCGGTCATCATATTCGCTTTTCCGGCTTTATCGTAAGAGCCGATGACCCAGACCGGTGCCATTGGTTTAACTTCTGCTCCCAAGGATATTTTATTGTCTTTCATAATTTCTTTTCCCTTCATCTGGTTGGTTTCATCCGCACAGCCAATTATGTTGACCAATAATAATCCCACGATAAAAATAGGTACTTGTGATTTTTCCATTGGGTGACTCCTTTCCATTCGCTATTTATCGTTTCACTCAATGCCACTTCCCATTGCCCATGGACAATACCTTAGTGAAATTTAACCCTATCCCCGCCCAGATAAATCATCTCAATAATAGCGATTTTGGCTGGCATGACGAGAATATTCTTCCCCAAAAATGGTTCAAAATGATTGGATGACCAGGAATCAGGGTAATAATGGGCATTCGGAATTATGTTGAATATTTGAGCATTTCTTCTTGGCTTGATACCATGTGTTGATTGGGCTACGATGGCAGGAAATGCAGGCAAGGCTGAAGTTGACCATATAGGATACCATGCGAGTTGACAGATCGCCTCCGGGTCATGGAAGAAGACCTATTTGAGGATGATGGCTTTACTAAGTGCTTTACGGTTCCTGTTTTGCCAGTTTTGACATTTATCCCGATTCAGCAGAAAAAGAGACAAACGGTAGTCTTGATTGGTTTTATCCAGACAAATATTTAATTATCAATATCTTATACCAGCTCAATTTGCGGATAATATCAAAACATATTTTTATTAATGCTGGTGTAGCTCAAATCCATGAATCAACCTGCAAAACTGGGATTGATCGCGGGCCGTGGCATCTATCCCCTGTTGCTGGCCGAATCCGCGAAAAAGCTGGGGGTCCGGCGCTTGGTGGCCGTGGCGTTTCGGGGTGAAACGGATCGCGCCATTGATCGGCTGGCGGATGAGGTCCATTGGCTGAACGTAGGCCAGTTGACCGCCCTGTTGGAAACGTTTCAAACGAGCGGCGTCACCCAGGCCGTCATGGCCGGCCAGATTACGCCCACCCGTTTATTCCATGTCCGCCCCGATCGCCGCGCACTGGCATTATTGGCGCGCCTGCGGACGCGCAACGCGGAAACCATTTTCGGAGCGATTGGTGATGAGTTGAAGTCCGTGGGCGTGGAACTTCTGCCCGCCTCGCGGTTCATGGAATCGGCCATGCCGACGCCCGGCCTTTTGAGCCGCCGTGCCCCTACCGCCGAGGAACAACAGGATATTGAACTGGGCTGCCGGGTCGCCAAGGCGACCAGCGGACTGGACATCGGGCAGACGGCCGTCGTCAAGCAAGGAACGATCCTCGCGGTGGAAGCGTTTGAAGGCACGGATGAAACGCTCCTGCGGGCGGGACGGCTGGGAGGAGCCGGCGTGGTAGTCGTCAAGGTGGCCAAGCGGGGTCATGACCTGCGCTTCGATATTCCCGTGATCGGGTTGCAGACGCTGAAGGTGCTTAAAAAAATCCGGGCCGCCGTCCTGGCCGTGGAGGCGGGAAAGACCATTTTACTGGAATGCGCACGCCTGATCACGGAAGCCGACAAGCAAAATCTGGCGTTTCTGGCAGTGGACATGGAAAAGTAATAAATTCCCCCTTGTCCCGATCACGGGATGGGGACAAGGGGGAATTTATGCGAGGGGTTTTACATGAGCGATTTTAAAGTCCGGGTCGGGGTAGTCGGTGTCGGCAGTCTCGGTCAGTGGCATGCCCGGATTTATTCCGAATTACCAACCGCGGAATTGGTGGGGGTCTATGATATCAACGTGGCGCGGGCGGAGGAAATCGCGGCCCGGTACCGGACGCGGGTTTTCCGGGACATGGCCGGCCTGGCGGCGGCGGTGCAAGCCGCCAGCATTGTCGTTCCGGCCGACAAGCACTTCGAGGCGGCTTCCCTGTTCCTGGAGCGCGGCGTGCATCTGCTGGTCGAGAAGCCGATTGCCACCCGGACGGCTGATGCCGAACAGATGGTGGCGGCGGCCCAGGCCCGTAACCTGATTCTCCAGGTAGGGCACGTGGAGCGGTTCAATCCGGTGATGCGGTTTCTTGAAGGCATTCTCATCCGCCCCCGGTTTATCGAAGCCCACCGGCTGGCGCCTTATCCTCCGGCACGCAAAGGCCAGGCGCCGCGGGGTACGGAAGTCAGTGTGGTGCTGGATTTGATGATCCACGACCTGGAAGTCATCCTGCATCTGGTCCGGTCGCCGGTGCGGGAAATTCATGCCGTCGGCATCCCGGTGCTCAGTCCCAGCGAGGATATAGCCAACGTCCGGCTGTCCTTTGAGAACGGGTGCGTGGCCAATGTGACGACCAGCCGGATCAGCCCGGAAAGCATGCGCAAGATTCGCGTGTTCCAGGAGGACACCTATATCTCGCTTGACTATCAGAATCAAACCGGCGAGTTGTACCGCAAGCTCGAGGGCAAGATAGAACGCAGCCGGGTCCCGATTGAAAAAGGCGAGGCGCTTCTGAATGAACTGGCATCGTTTGTCGAGTGCGTGCGCACCCGCGGCGAACCGGTGGTCAGCGGACAGGGAGCGGCCGAGGCCCTGAAACTGGCGGCGGATATCTGCCGCCATATCCGCGAACATGCATCATGAAAAAGAAATCCATGCTGATCATTGCCGGTGAAATCTCCGGCGACATGCATGCCGCGGCGCTGGTTCGGGCTCTTCAGAAGCGGGGGATGAATGTCGATATTTTTGGCATTGGCGGCGACGAATTACGGGCCGCCGGCATGGAAATCATTGTGGATGCCCGCGAGATGGCGGTACTGGGTCTCACCGACGTGCTCCTGAAATACCGGTTTTTCCGAAAAACGTTCTATGCTATGCTGACTTTGGCCCGGGAACGCAGGCCGGACGCGATCCTGCTGGTGGATTATCCCGGGTTTAACCTCCGGTTTGCGGCCCAGGCCCATGCGCAAGGTTTGAAGGTGCTTTACTATATTTGTCCCCAGGTCTGGGCGTGGAACCGTTCCCGCGTGCCTCGCATGGCGCGGATCGTGGATCGTCTGATCGCTATTTTTTCTCTTGAAGCGGATGTTTTCAAGGGCACCGGATTGCCGGTGGATTTCGTCGGCCACCCGCTGGTAACGGCGGCCCGGAGAACCATGGCCGAGCCGTTGGTCTGCTTGCCATGGCAAGGGGGAGAACCCTGCGTGGCGATTCTGCCCGGCAGTCGTTATCATGAGGTGAAGCGCATTTTGCCGACGATGTGGTCGGCGGCGGTGCTGCTGGAACGCCGCTTTCCCAACGCAAGTTTTATTGTGGCGGCGCCTTCGGATCAGGTGGCGCAGTGGATTAGGGATACCTTGGACGGACTTGACAGGGGACCGGCGCGCTGGTCGGTCGTGATCGGCCAGACGCGGCAGGCGCTTCGCCAGGCCCGGGCCGCCATGGTGACCTCGGGCACGGCAACGATTGAAACGGCGCTGATGCGGTGTCCGATGATTGTGGTGTATAAAACGTCCTGGATAACCTATGGGCTTGGGCGCCTGGTGATTCGCGTGCCGTTCCTGGGCATGGTGAACATTGTGGCCGGTGAAGGATTATGCCCGGAATTCATCCAGCACCGGGCAACCCCGCGCGCGCTGGCCGGCGGCTTGGAACCCCTGTTACGCGACAGCCCCGCCAGGACTTCGATGCTGAATGGGCTGGATCTGGTCATCGCCGCCATGGGAGAACCCGGCGCCGAGGAGCGCGCCGCTGATATTGTGTTGGCGGAGCTATCGCTGAGGAAATGAAGGTCAAAGGTCGTAGGTCTCCGCCAAAGGCGGATCCGCCTCAGGCGGAAAAAGTCTAAATATCTTAGGCCTGCAACTTTCGACCTTGAACTTGCGACCGGGCAAAGGAAAAGAGGTTCTTGGGTTGCGGGCAAGGCCCGCGTTGGGATGCATTCATGAAAACCAGCGTCATCATTACGGTGTATAACCGGCCGGAGATGTTGATCGCCTGTCTCCGGGCGCTGGCGTTCCAATCGGCCCCGATCGATGAGGCGGTTGTATCTGACGACGGATCCGACGAAGCCGCCACTCGGCGCATGAAGGCTGTCTTCGGCGAATTTCCGTTTCCGGTCAGATACATATGGCAGGAGGATCAGGGCTACCACCTGGCCGCCGCCCGGAATAAAGCCATTCGCAAATCCAGCGGGGATTATCTCATTTCATTGGATTGCGATATTCTCCTGTTGCCGGACGCCGTAGCGGTCCATCTCCGCCAGGCCCGGCGCGGCGTTTTTCTTGCGGCAAACCGCGCCTGGGTTGGCGAAGAGGAAACCCGCGAGTTGTTCACCCGCCAATTATCGTCGCAGCTTATTGACCTGTTCTGGGACCGGGCAGACCGAAGCCATCTCCAGCCAACGCATCGCCGGTTCATGCGGAACCTGTGGTTGAGAAAACTAGGCCTGGCTCGACGGCATAAGCCCAAGATTCTCGGTTGCCATTTCTCCCTGTTTCGCGAAGATATCGAGCGGGTCAACGGTTTTGACGAGCGCTATGTCGGTTGGGGGCTGGAGGACGATGATTTCGCCCTGCGCCTGCATCAGGCGGAGGTTCGGGGACAGTCCCTGATCCTGGAAGCACGTGCCCTGCATCTCTGGCATCCGTCGGCGATGTCCCATCCGGGTCATGCCGAGGACAGTCCGAACCGGGCGTATTTCAATCGCCCGGATGTTCCCACCTATTGCCACCAGGGTCTTTTCAAGGAGTAAAGCCAAGCCAAGGGCAGCGATCGCGCCATTCTGATTGGCCGAAGCCTGATCCAATCCCGTGTTCACCCGGGACGAGACTTTCCATGAAGAACGGCTGGGTCCAGGCCATGCGCTCTCCGACGCCCCAGCATTCGAAGCGCACGCAACTCGCATTTTGCGGTGCTTGGACCTCGATGACGCCGGTATCAACGACCGCGAACCGTTTCCCCACATTCTGGATAGCCGCGATACGATGGGTATTTTCCGTATCAAGCGTGAATAAGTCAGCCAAGACCGGAATGTTACAAATAAACCGGCCCCCTGCAACCCGAAATTATGTGTAATCAGGCGGCGCGGCGCCGCGCCACCCTCAGCAGCAAAGCGCGAAATACCCTGCCGACTGCCTTGACAATCAGAGCCTTGAATCATAAGCTATTTTCCATGGTACCGGCGTCCACAATAACAACCCGACTGGCGGAAATGCTCCGGCAGACAGGCCTGTTCAGCGAAGAACAGGTGACTACCCTGCTGGAGCATAAGCTCGATGGCGGCACCTCCATTACCCGTCGAGTGGTGGATGAAGGTCTCGCTGACGAGGAAGCCTTTCTGACGGCGATCAGCAAGGGCCTGGATTTTCCCTACCTGCGACTCAATGAGCTTATGGTCGGGGAGGAGATTTTGAACCGGTTGCCGGCCAAGGTGGTGTTCCAGTACAATGTCGTGCCCCTGGCCGTGGAAAACCGATTCCTGCGGGTGGCGACCAATGACCCGTTCAATCCCGGCCTGCTGGACGCCCTGCGACTGGTTTCCGGCATGCGAATTCGTCTGGCCTTGAGCCCATCCGCCGATATTGCCAAAGCAATCAACCGGTTCTACGGGGTGGGCGCGGACACGATGGAGCGCCTGATCCAGGACAACCGGATCGAGGTGGAACCCGAGGAAGCGCTGGCAAAGGTGGACCTCAGCGAACTGGACCATGAAGCCTCGATCGTCAAATTTGTCAACCAGGTCATCTGGGAAGCCTACAAGGACCGCGCAACGGACATTCATTTCGAGCCCATGGAGGATGAGTTGCGCATCCGGTACCGGGTGGATGGCGTCCTGCACCAGACCTCCATGCCGCCCCAGCTCAAGCGTTTCCAGGCCGCCATCCTGTCGCGCATCAAGGTCATGGCCAACATGGACATTGCGGAAAAGCGTCTGCCGCAGGACGGCCGCATCGGCCTGTCGATTCACAGCGAGAACCTGGATATCCGCGTGTCCACGATTCCCACGGTGTATGGTGAAAGCGTCAGCCTCCGGCTGTTGACGCGGAACAGCGGCATCCTGAGCCTGGATGGCGTGGGCATGGCTCCCAAGGATGATGCGATCATCCGCAAGCTGATCCGCAGGCCGCACGGTATCCTGCTGGTCACCGGTCCCACCGGATCGGGTAAATCGACGACCCTGTATGCCTGGCTGCACACTATCAACTCCATCGAAAAGCGGATCATTACCATTGAAGACCCGATTGAGTACGAGGTGACGGGCGTCAACCAGATTCATGTGCGCTCGGAAATCGGGCTCACCTTTGCCACGGGCTTGCGGCATATCCTCCGGCAGGATCCCAACGTGATCATGGTCGGGGAAATCCGCGATTTTGAAACCGCGGAAATTGCCATCCGCGCGTCGCTGACCGGCCACCTGGTGTTCAGCACCCTGCACACCAACGATTCGGCCGGCGCCATTACCCGTCTGATCGACATGGGCGTCGAGCCGTTCTTGGTGGCGTCGTCGGTGGAGGCGATTGTGGCCCAGCGCCTGGTCCGCGTCTTGTGCGACATCTGCAAGCGCCCGCAGCAGCTCGACCGGCCTTTCCTCCAGGGCATTCATTTCCCCCTCGATGAGTTGGGCGACCAGCGCCTTTACGAGTCGGTGGGATGCGAAAAATGCCGGCGGACCGGGTTCCACGGGCGGTCCGGCATTTTTGAAGTCCTGACCATTACCGACGCCATTCGCCCCATGATCATTGCCCGGGAATCCTCCAACGCCATCAAGCAGAAGGGGATTGCCGAGGGCATGCGCACCCTGCGCGACGACGGGTGGGTCAAGGTGCTCAAGGGAAAGACGACGATCGAGGAAGTCCTGCGGGTTTCTGAAGAGGACGAGTGACACCATGGCAAACTTCACCTATACCGCCCGCACGAGGGCGGGAGAAAAGATCGAAGGATCCGTGGAAGCCGCGGATCGGCGGACGGCCCTGCTTCAGATCGAGCGGATGGGACATGTGCCGATCGCCGTGAAGGAGCGGAGCGCCGAGGAAATCCGGGCGCCGTCCTCCGGTTTCTCCTGGACGGCCTGGCTGAGCCGCCGACCCCACCGCCTGAAAATGAGCACCCGCGAGGTGCTGATCTTCACCAGCGAGCTTAGCGACCTGCTGGCCTCCGGCATGAAACTGAGCAACGCGCTGAACGCCCTGTCCCACCGCCGGACAAATTCGGCCGGCGACGAGATCATCAAAACCCTCCGGGACGAGATTATCCAGGGCACCAGCCTCTCGGACGCGCTCGCGCAGTTCAAGGAATCGTTTCCCACCCTCTATGTCAGCCTGATCCGTTCGGGCGAGGTTGGCGGGAACCAGCCGGAGGTCATGCAGCGGATCGTCAAGCATTACGAACGGCTTCAGGAAGTGAAGGAAAAGGTGATCATGGCGCTGGTTTACCCCTGCATCGTGCTGTTCGTGGGGTTCGCGACACTCGTGTTTTCCATGGTCTTCGTGATCCCCCGCTTTGCCTCGATCTTCGAGGATCTCGGCAGCACCCTGCCGCTGCCCACGCGCATCCTCATCGCCATCAGCACCGGTATGATCCACTATGGCTGGCTGATCGCCATTGCCATCGTGGCGCTGGCGCTCCTTTTCCGGCGCTATCTCGATACGGAGCCCGGCCGCATGTGGTGGCATGGTATGCAGTTGAAAGTACCGCTGATCCGGGATATCGTCATGGCTAATGCCTTCACCCAGTTTTCCCGGACGCTGGGCATGCTGATCTCCAACGGGGTGCCCGTCCTCGATGCCCTTGCCATCGGGGAACGGACGGTCCAGAATACGGTCATTGCCCGGGAAATCCGGAACGCGAAGGAACGGGTCACCGATGGCACGACGATTTCCGGCCCGCTGGCGGCGGGCAAAATCTTCCCGCCCATGCTGACGGACATGCTGGCCATCGGGGAGGAGACGGGTGATATGAGCGGGGCGCTGGCGCATATCGCGCGCCGCTACGAGGCCATGCTGGACCGGAGCGTAAAAATATTCACGACCGTCCTGGAGCCGATTCTCATGGTGCTCATGGCGGTCCTGGTAGGATTTGTGGCCATCAGCATCCTGCTGGCGGTCTTTGATTTGACCAATGGGTTGAACGTGCAATAGATTCTACTGCGTAGTCAAACATGGCCGGCAATTGCCGGATATGTTTGACTATCCATTAAAATGGGTAGAGCAGGCTTTTACGCCTGCTATCCGGCTATGATAAAAAAGGAGATAATCCATGAGTAAGCAGAGAGAGGTTGGCAGGGTATTACGCAACACGGGAATTCGGCAATGCGGATTCACGCTGATCGAAGTGCTCCTAGTGGTGGTCATCATCGGGATTCTCGCGGCGATCGTCGTGCCGCGGCTGGGAGGGCGGACTAAAGAGGCCCAGGTGGCCGCTGCCAAGGCCAGCATCGATGGCATCAGCCTGGCGATCGACCAGTATGAAGTGGACAACGGCAGTTATCCCCCGAGCATGCAGGCGCTCATCACCAAAGGATCCGAACTGAACTGGAAAGGCCCCTACCTGAAAAAATCTACCATTCCCCTTGATCCGTGGGGCAAGGAATACCTCTACACGCCGAAGGAAAACGGCTATGACATCAAGTCGCTCGGACCGAATGGCGTCGAGGGCGGGGATGACGTGACCAACTAGCAGTCTGTCGGACTTGGGTCCTCCAGGCTGCTACCAATAGTTTTGCAAAGACTTGCAAAACTTCAATCAGGATATTGGGCAAATCCGGGCTCGGGAAAGCTATCACGAAATAACCTGTGTGTTCAATTCATGAAGAGGCGTGCGTCATATCATCTAAAAGGCCGCTCTTCCTCAGCGGCCTTTCGCCAGGCGTTCACCCTGATGGAACTGCTGCTGGTGGTGGTGATCGTCGGCATCACGGCTGGGGTGACAATGCCCTCGCTGGTGGAATCCATCCGCTGGCATCGCGTGCGAACCGCATCCCGCACGCTGGTAACCGTGGCCCGCTATTCGCGCAGCATGGCCATTTTGAAGCAATGCGATTTAGCGCTTTCATTCAATCTGGACACCGGCCAGGTGGATATGATCGCCTCCAATACGACCTTGCCCCGGTTCACCCGCATCCTGGATGGCGTGGCCTTGGAGTATGTGGAGGTGGAAGGGGGAAACCCTGTCACGGAAGGCGCCTGTACCGTGCCCTATCGCCGCAACGGAACGTGCCGACCGTTTGCGGTTAAAGTCCGGGACAGTCACGGCAACTTTATCCTGGTCAAGGTCGATGCCTTGTCCAGTGTCAGGACTCTGGAATCCGGGAAGCAGTGAATTTATGCATGGAAATTTTCCGCCTCCGGTGGACAAAACCAGGGAGGGCGGGCATGATGCCCGTCGTGGCCGGCGCCACGTCGCCGTCTTTGGCGACCTAATTTAATGTATAGGAATTTTCAATCATGCGGTTCTACCGAACCGCCACTACACCCGTATCTGTTGTAGAGGCCGTTCGATAGAACGGCAAAGTTGCCGAAGGCCTAATTAATGCCGGGGAATAAACAACCACGTATTGTCCGGGCCGGGCCGCGCTTGTCCGGCTCCGGCTTCACTCTTGTCGAGGCCGTTCTGGCGCTGGCCATCCTGAGTATCGGGGTCTTTGTGCTGATTGAATGCACGGCAAAGTGCCTGGCCGTCATCCGCATGTCACGCCAGTACCAGACTGCCCGCATGATCCTGGACCAGGGCGAGCTGGAATATCCGCTGATCTGGACCAATGAAGTGGATAAAAACACAGTGGCGCCCGTGACTTATCCCAACGGCTACACGTTCTCCCGGGAACTCGCGCTGGTGGATGGCGAGGAGTGTTTGTACGTGGTGAAAACGCGTGTGGCATGGTCGGCAATCGGCCAGGCGTCTTTCGAGGAAGTCGCCAGTTATCTGTACAGCCCGAAAAAAGACCTATAATCAGACCGGATGAATAATAAGTTAAAGAAAGTTCTTGGCTTGCCACGCGTCACGCGTGGTTCTTCGTTCTTCGTTGGGGCGGAAACGAGGAACGAGGCACGACGAACGATGAACGCACGGCGTGATGCAGGCCGCGCGTTCACCCTCCTTCGCCAAAAAGCCCCGTGGTTTGCCACGAGGAGTATCTTCCGTCGCCAAAGTGGCTATAGAAAACAGGATGGCATCTTTGGCTTCGGAGGGTTTCGCAAAGATAGCGTGGGGGGCTTCACGCTGATTGAAGTGCTGGTCGCCGTGTCCCTGCTGGCGGCCGCCATGGCTATTACGTTCAGCACGTATTTCAGCGTCTCCAAAGCCTGGCAACGGGGCGTGATCCTGGCCGATAATTTAAATCACGGCGATTATGTCATGGAACAGCTTGTCAACGGTCTGCGCTGTTCTTTTTTCCCGCCGCCGCAAACCGGCACGACGGTCCGGAGCACGGATTACGGTTTTTTCCTGGAGAAAAGCGGCAGCGGCACGGAGGCGCGTGACAGCATCAGCTGGGTCAAGACCGGCGCCGCGCTCCTGGGACCGGATAACGCGCTCTATCGCGGCCTGCACCGGGTGCGACTTTCGATCGAGGAGGATCCGGACGGCTTGGCGGCAGTCGCGGTCCGCGCCTGGCGTCCTTATGCGAATCCGGATTCTTTTGATCCCGCCCTGGTGGACCCTTTTTATGTTTCCGGGAAAGTGCAAGGCCTGAGTTGCCGCGTTGCCACCAATCGGACGGATGACGGTTGGGAATGGCAGGACAATTGGGAAGACGAGGCGACCAACCATTTGCCGCTGGCGGTGGAAATCATCCTGTATCTGGATCCGACCGACCGGGGCGACCCGCCGCTGGAAATGAAACGGATGGTGGAAATTCCCCTGGCGCCGCTCTCATGGAGCAAAAAATGAAATGTTGCCTTGCCATGATTTGCCGGGCGGCAAAAAACACATGCCGGGGTACGGCCACCCGGTATGAAAACCCGGTCTCTTCCGGATCGGCCCTGATTGTCGTATTGTGGGTGCTGGGCCTGCTCTCGATGTTTGTCGTGGCCTTTGCCTTTGACATGCACATCGAGGCCAGAGTCACGTCCACCTGGCGCAAAAAGCTCAAGGCGGAATATCTGGCCAAGGCGGGGGTGGAACTGGCGCGCATGGCCCTGTTTGAGACGACCGATTCGGAAATCAACAACGTCGATTCCGCCAACTACCTGGCCAAAGGCTCGGATGAACAACTGCGCTACGCCGCCGTGGCGCTGGCGCACGGCGCCGGCGCCGAGTTGTCACGGGAATTTGGCGCCGGAACCGTGTTGGTCTCCATCCAGCCCGAAAACGCGCGAATGAGCATCAACGCCATGATTCATACTGCGGATCGTGAGCTGACCTACTCCTGCTGGGAATCGATTTTTGAAAACGCCGGCGTTCCCAGCGAACAATGGGATACTCTCGTGGATTGCCTTCTGGATTGGGTGGACCAGAATGAGTCGACCCACTTGAACGGCGTGGAATCCCAGTACTATGAAAGCCTGGACCCGCCCTACAAGGCTAAGAACCGCCCCCTGGAAACGGTGGATGAACTCATCATGATCAAGGGATTCAATGAGTTGATCCCCGACAGCAATCGCACCGTCTTTGACGCGGTGGCCGATTATCTCACCATATATTCGGAAGATCAGAAAGTCAATATCAATGCCGTGGCGCGCGATGTCCTAATGGCAGTGCTGATTATTGATGCCCAGATGGCGGACCAGATTATCGCGGAACGGGTTGGAACGGACGGCAGGGAAGGCACGGAGGACGACAAACCCTTCAAGGATCTGAATGACCTGCTTTCGCGGATCCCGGTGTTGAGTCCGGCGGTGGCGGAACGCATCAGCTTTGGAGCCACGGGACGGTTTACCATCCAGGCCCGGGGAAAGGTCGGGGACGTGGAACGGGTGATTACCTGCGTGGTCAAGCAAGGCAACAAGCAGATATCCATCCTGAACTGGTTTGAAGGCCCACCGGAAGATCGTCCGATAACCCGTTGACAACCCTTGGCAGATAAGCCAACATTGGCAGGCTGAAGGGCATACCATTTCACCATGTCAGGAACGTAAGCCGATGAAACCATTCTTGTCCAGCCTTCGCCTTCTGTGGAACCGTTTTAGCGGTCAACTTCGGGATTTGAGCCGGCAGGGGGGCGTTTTATGGGCGGCGCTCATGAAAGACATGTTCCAGGGCCGGATCAATCGGGAACCCGTCACCGGCCTGCGCCTGCGGCAAAACGTCCTGGAATGGACGACCGTACACGAAGGTAAAAACGGTATTGAAACGCTGGCCACCCGGCAGATGATCCTGGAGGCGGACGATGCCGTTCTGTCCGATCCCGAAAAGCTGGCTGCGGAAATTCGGCGTCAATGTCCGGATTTATGCGGCCCCGTCTCGCTGGGACTTTCCTCCGAACATATCCTCTTGCGCGTCGTCGATCTGCCCTCGACCGATCGGGATGAAATGGCGGGCATGATCAAGCTTCAGTTGGATAAATTTTCGCCCTTTCCCGAGGATCGGATGGCGGTTTCCCACGAAGTGCTGCAAACGACCGCCAGCGGCTGCCGGGTGTTGATTGTGGCGGTTCAGAAGGAGGCCATCGATTTTTCAAAGGTCGTGTGCCAGAAAGCCGGTCTGGAACTGCGCCGCATTGATGCCGACGTGCTGGGCTGGTGGCGGGTGCTGGCCGATCAGGGCGCGATCCCGGCCGGCGCCGCCCGGCGGATTCTGCTTCTGCTGGAGGAAGCCGGCGGCATTCTAATTGCCGTTCAGCAGGGAGTGCCCGTGGCAATGAAAGCCGTCGGATCAAGTCACGGGTTGTCGCCCGAGGAATATGCCGCTGAAATCTCCCATGAATTAGACGCCTTCACCCTGGCGCTGGACTTGGAACAGGGCGTGGTCCCGGTGAATGGCCTGGACTTCTGGTATCGGGATCTGGCGCCTGAATCGCTTGCGGAACGACTGCGGGGTGAGATGGGCCAGGAGGTTCAGGTCCACAACCTGGACGATCTGCCTTCTCTTAGCGCCGGAGTGGCCCGGCGGATGCTGAATCCGCCGTTTGAGGCTTTGCTCGCGCGGAACCGGGAAGCGCCATCCGTGGTGGACCTGGTTCCCGCGGCTTGGCGCATAGCCGAAGACTCCTTGCGGGTGAAGCGTCGCCTGGTGGCCGCTTCGATTTTGGTCGTGGGACTTTGGCTGATCGTGGGCGTGGGATTCCTGGGGGGCTATTCCTGGGAACGGCATCGCTTGACCACGCTGGAACAGCGTATGACGGCGCTCCAGAAACCAGCCGATAACGTGAGAACGATGCAGCGGCGGGCCCGCGCGTTTGAGCAATATCTGAATCGCAAACGGTCTTCCCTGGAATGCCTGCGCGAGGTAAGCCAATTGCTCCCGGCCGACGTGAGCATTACGGCGTTTCAGTTCAAAAAAGGGAAAAGCGTCATTTTGCGCGGCGAAGCGCTGACCGTAAACCCGATTTATGATTTCAAGCAGGCGCTGGATAAGTCGTCTCTGTTCCATAAGATCGACATGGGCAGTACCCAGCCCGGCAAGCGCAAGGGAGCCACCATCCAGACCTTTCAGATGACGCTCCACCTCCCGGAGGAACAGCCATGAGCTTTACCAGCCGGGAATCCGTATTAAGCTGGATCGTAGGCATCCTGATCTTGTTAAGCCTTTCCTACTGGTTCGGCGCGCCGAAAGCCAGGATTTGGAAGGAAACCGTGGAAAACCAGAAACAGCTGGCGGACCGCATCGCATTGGCGGAGCGTCTGATTCAACAGCAGGGCGAATGGACCCTTCGCCTGGATGCGCTGAAAACCAAACTCTCGAAATACGACGCCGGAAAAGACGTCACCGCCGATTACCTGAAAATCCTGGAGAGGGTTGCGAAAGACACCAGCGTGAACCTGGTTCAGCGCCGGCCTCAGAAGGAGAAACAGCACGGCGACCTGTATGAGCTGGCCATTGACTGCACCTGGGAGGGAAATCTGGAAGGACTGGTCCGTTTTCTGTATGCTCTGGAGCAGGAGAATGTCACCATGGACGTGGAGGATATAACGGTCTCGCTGGTTTCCGGCGGCAAGGGCCAGATGAAGGGTAATTTCACGCTGATGTGCATTTACTCCCGCAGTGGCGAGCCGGCGCCCGAGGAGAAAGCCGCCATTCCCAAACGCGGAAAATCGTAAGGGCTTGCAATAATTATCATTATGACCGCCTGCCAGCCATGGAAAACAGCTGAAGCCGGGACAACGAACAGCAGCCTTCGCGGAGATTTGGGGCGTTTGTTGTCCCGCCTTTGCTACTCTGCGAAGTAGCGCTTCGCTACGTAGCACGAGCAGGCGGTCTTGGTCATAATGAGAATGGCTGAAAGGCTTGAACGAAGCATTGCACTTTGCCGGGGGTTATGAAATAATGCAGTTTCTTGGATAGGCAAAGGTTGCCAAAGGCAAAAAGCAGGAAGAAACAATAAACCAATGTGACTATAAGGCTGTACGTAACACTCACATCTTGAACTTAATGTGTGTTATCCGCGTATCTTGAGTTATTGGTGAAACCATGGGGTCAATGTCTTTTTGGATAATAGCGATATTTCTGATGGCGGCCATGCCGGTCGGCTCGGCATCCGATGGTCCGCCGGTGACGAAGTCTGTGAATCTTCCAACCAACCTGCCCGCTCGGTCAACGATCCGGCCGGAGGACCTGTTATGGAGTTCGGCGCAGGACTGTCTCAAGAAAGCGCAATACAAGGAAGCACTTCCAAAATTTACCGAGTTTGCTCGTCAATACCGGAACGACGCGCTGTTTGCGGAAGCGCTGTTTTACCAGGGACTGTGCGATGTCCGGCTGGGGCAGGAGGTTCAGGCGCTAAGCCTGTGGGACCAGGTATTGAAACAAGAGATGCAGAAGAAGCCCAAGTCCCGGGCTTGGCTGTTGACCATGGAGCAGATGACGATCTGGTACGGCCAGAAAGGCAAGGAAGAGGATCGGAAGAAAGCGTTGAAACAATTGCTCGCCGAATGCCCGGACGACCCGATCACGGTGCGACTGCACGTCCAGGCGGCGGAAGCCCGGCTGAAGGCGTCGGATTATGCCGGGGCGCTGGGATTTTACCGGGCGGTGGAGGGGAAGCTGACGGACACTGATCGGAAAAACATGGACCTGGCGGCGGTGATGGCGACGAAGGGAGCCAAGAATCCTCGGGAGTTGCTGACGGCGGCCAACGAAAGCTTTGAGAAGAATAACGTGGACCAGGCGATCAAACTGTATCAGACGTTCTTGAAACAGAATCCCGATTCGCCGTTGGCGGCGGAAGCCAGGACGGAATTGGGATGGAGTTTATACGTTCAAGGCAAGTGGCAGGAGTCGGAGGCGCTGTGGCAGGATGTTATCCGAAAAGGCTCGCCGAAGGATGAATGGGTGGGGCAAAGCCGCTGGCACATGATCCAACTGCTGATGGGTCCGGCGGGGAAACCAGACAAGGCGATCGAGTTGTGCGAGACACAGGCCAAGGCGTTTCCGAACGATCCGCGCGGCGAGCGGGCGTTATTCATACGGGCTTGGCTGTATTGGACGCAGAAGCAATGGGTGAAAGCGCGGGGGGCGTTTAATGACCTATTGGCGGCTTACCCGGCCAATGCCGTCGATCCACCGGTGCAGGGATATATCCGGGATTGCGAGCAGGGTATTCGGGACGTCAGCGGGGGAGGAAAATAGCCATGGCTGACGTCTATTTTAAATGCGCGTGCGGCAAAAGCCTGGCGATTGATGTGAAGGGCGTTGGGCTGACCGTCTTATGTGTTGATTGTGGACAGCCGGTCAAAGTGCCCGAGTTTGATATTGAGTTTGCCTGTGAGCGATGCCAGGCAACGCTTCTGGCGCCGGTTGCGGTTGGCGGTGACCGGATTAAGTGCGCGTTCTGCGGCCAGCGTCTGACGGTGCCGGTCATTGACAAAAGCCAAGGCCGGATTTCCGCAAGCGACGAAGAACTTGCGAATGACGATGTTAAGGTAAAGCAAACACTGCCGGCTACGAAACTTTGTATGGAGGCACTGATGCGTAAGCGCTCCGAATTTCAAGCGCGGCGCAGGCCTTTGCCTGAGCCGTCCGGGAGCGGGTGGTATCAGCCGGCAGGTTGGCTGTTTCGGCTGGCAATACTGGTGGGGGCGTTGGTCGTCACAGCGGGGCTGATTCACCGTTTCATTCAGGAGCGCCAGTTGGTTTTAATGCCGAAAGAACCGGGTGCGGAAGCGCTTACGCCCAGCACGGCGGATATAGCATCGGGGACCAAGACTCCGACGCCAGAAACAGTTGAGACGCTGGTAGCTTCAGTTCAGAAACCAAAGGTGACTCCCGAAACAGTCCGCGTTAGGGAAATGATCAGGAAGGAATCCGTGTTTGTGACCAAGGAACCGGCCCGGATCAGTAATATCCCGCCTGTACCGGCGTCCGCGAAAACACCTGCGCGGAATTTGGGGCCGATGCAGGGCAGGTCTGCGGCAATAGTAGCTAAGCCAGCGGAGACTAGGGTTGGCCATCCGGCGCAACCCTTGTTGGATGAATGCCAGGAGGTCAAGGCGATCTTGCGGCAAAACCCGACAGACAGAAAAAATGCCGTATTGATTGGAAAGATCAAAAAATGCCGCCAGCATGTTCTGGATTACACCCGGACGCATACGGGCGCAGACTTGGACGGACCTTATTGGAAGAACGCGGTGGTTGGAACTTTGTGGCTGTCAAGTTATCGGGAATGGAATTCATTTGAGGATGCCGACCGGGCCATTCGCGAGGCGATGGAGATATTGGCGGCGGCGGAGCCGGAAAAGTCAGGGTTGAATATTAAAACCATGTTTGACGTGATTCTACTGCATGAGCAGGTGTGGTATCGGCAGTCGCCGGAAAGATGCGCGGAATGGCTGGACGAGGCCTGCGCGCTGGCATTTGACGAAGGAAATGCCTCGCTGAGGGAGCGTTGGGGATTTATTGCCCCAAGCCGCGAGATCAATCTTATCTTTGCGGCTTCGATCATGCCGTCGGAACAACGCCAGGCGTTTCAGGATAAGCGGGAGAGGAATCTGTTGTCTTATCTGAGAGATGAGGGGATTTCATTCGAATGGCGGACGAAGGATCTGTGGTGGTGGGCCGTTAACCTGAAGACAGCGGGGGAAATGAAGAAAGCGGCCGTGTTGCTGGACACCTGGCAGAAAAAATACGACCGGCGGATCGAATCCCCTCTGTTTTTCGAGATACGAATGCTGATCGCGGCGCATGGGGACGGAGATTGGGAAAAGGCGCGGGAGATGGTGGGGCGGGTGAGGGAACTGGTGGAGAAAGGCGTTGTGCCGCCGGACAACTGGTCGTGGAACAATATGACCGCCAAATACTACAAATACATATTGGTTCCGGAATATGAGATCAAACGGCAGTACCGGATAGAGAAGGATAAGGAGCGTAAAAGAGCTTAAGACGACAGGAGCGCTTATGAGAACAATAGGAATAATCCAGGGATATCTGATGTTGGGGCTGATGTTTTTTACGGTTGCTCTCGGACTAGGCGAGGAACATAGTGGAAGTGTGACCATTTGCCCCAGCGCCCCAACGGCGGAGTGGTCGTGCACGCTTCAGCCCAAGGAATCAGCTGGTTTTTCAGTGACGATCATTCCTGTTGGACCGGCTCATGGAATAATGTATCGCCTGAAAAGCGGGCCTGATTGTGATATTACGCCTAAAGGTAAGGATTGGGCATGGACGGGCGGGCCGACAACGTTTCATGTGATCAACGTGTCGCCGGAAGTCGCATCCACGGTGGCAAAGGTGACGTGCGTGTGGGAGCCGATCCCGGGTCCCGGTCCCGGTGCCGGACCGCGGCCGCCGGATATTGATGGGTTAGCCACCGGCACGGCCGAATTGAAAATTGCTCACATCGAATGGGCGCTGTCGCCGATCGTGCAAGTGGCGGATGGAGAGAGCGAAATTAACTGGGAAGTGAAACTGGTTA
>JAHIJO010000014.1 GCA_018898455.1 Verrucomicrobiota bacterium
AGCAGGCACGCCATGCCGCGTCCCGCGGAACGTATCCACATCAACTCGCGACGCGATATTCATCCCCGCCAACCCAGGCTCCGCCGAGGCGAGGGCTATGGCGGACAAGTCGGTGCGAAGGGGGATATTTGGCGGGCTAACGATCCTTCCTTCTTTGCCTTTCGTGGTGGTAGTGTCCAGAATCTTTCGCACATTTCTTTGGCCTCGTTAAAATCGCGTTGTCATTTGCGTTGATGGGAGTTAGAATCTTCCCGCAGATATGGATTTTCAAGAAGGTTGGCGGGGATGAATATCGCGTTGCGAGTTGATGTGGATACGTTCCGCGGGACGCGGCATGGCGTGCCTGCTCTGTGCAGGATTCTGTCCGAGTTTTCCATTCAGGCCACCTTTTTCTTTTCCGTTGGACCCGACAATATGGGTCGGCACCTGTGGCGCCTGGCCCGGCCCGATTTTTTCATCAAGATGCTGAGGAGCAATGCCGCCGGCCTTTATGGCTGGGACATTCTATTGCGGGGCACCTTGTGGCCCGGTCCGGTTATCGGCAAGTCGCTGAAACGGGAAATCAAGGACACGGCGGCGGATGGTCATGAGATCGGGCTTCATGCCTGGGATCATCATGCCTGGCAGGCCCGGATTGACACCCTGTCCGCCGAGGCTGTTCGCCGACATCTCCGGCGCGGCGTTGAAGCCTTGGCGGAGATTGTAAGTCCCACATGTTCGGCGGCGCCGGGCTGGAAGTGCACGGATGATGTCCTGACGGAGAAGGAGCGCTTTCCGTTCGTGTATAACAGTGATTGCCGGGGCGCCTCAATCTTCCGTCCGGTGGTTGGCGGCAAGGTGCTGGCTCAGCCCCAGGTGCCTGTGTCTCTGCCCACGTACGATGAAATCATCGGGCGCCATGGCGTTACGCGTGAGACGTATAATGATTTATTATTGTCCCGCATCCTTCCGAATCAGCTCAATGTATTGACGATTCATGCCGAAGCCGAGGGGATCAGTTGTCGGACAATGTTTCGGGCGTTTATCGAAAAAGCCCTGGCGCAGGGGCATAACTTTACGACGCTGGGGAAGGTGTTGTGCGCGGCCTCATCGGTTCCGCCGGGCGCCATTGTCAGGGGGCAAGTCGAAGGCCGCGACGGATGGGTGGCGATGCAGGCAGTGAGCGGCGGATAAGTTGAGGAAAAGTTCTTGGTTCTTCGTTGGGGAAAGTCCGGGAAAGGAACGACGAGCATGCGGTGCGACCATAGACGCGGCGAAGAACCATATGGAGTGCGGGAGCCGGTGCTCCCGCTTTATTTTCCGCGAAGCCATCGCTTCGCGGTGGTCATACCGTACTCCAAAGTAGGATTACCTGAATAGTCGCGGTTTTTTTAAGAAAATCACCAAAATGAATTGGCGCCGTCAAAGCCTGAAGTTTTTTATCGGATCGGGTATGAGTCTGGGCATAATCCTGGCGGTGTCATGCCGGGGGGAGGAAGCGATGAAGGTTGAATCTCAGCGTGTGGTGCGCAAGGCAATGGGAGCCGGGCGTTGGTTTCCGGCCAGTCCGGCCAAACTGAAGGCGATGATTGCCGAGGATATCGAGCAGGCGCAGGTCGGTCCGGTCACAGGCCGGATTGTGGCGGCCATTTCGCCCCATGCCGGCTATGAATGTTCCGGACGGGTGGCCGGTTACGTGTTTCGCGCTATTCGCGATCAGGCCAAGAAGGGTGATGCGCCGAAGACCGTCGTGATCCTGGGGGTCAGTCATCAGGTCGGCTTCCGGGGGGTGGCGCTGATGGATGGCGACGCCATGACTACACCCCTGGGCGAATCGGCTTTGGATCGGGAGGCGGCGAGTCTGCTCGTCCGGCAAAGTCCAATGATTCGAATGGACTATAAGCCGCACGTTGGTGAACATTCGGCGGAAAACCAGGTTCCGTTTGTCCAGGCGATTCTGCCCGCCGCCCGGCTGGTGATCGGATTGATTGGCGATCACGATCCCCAGACCCTGGCGGGGCTCACCAAGGCCCTGGGGGAGTTGGCGCAGAAGCAGGCGATCCTTGTCATTGCCAGCTCGGATATGCTGCACGATCCGGATTATGATCTGGTGACAAAAACGGATCAACAGACGCTGCAAGAAGTGACGGCCATGAACCTGGCGGTTCTGATGAGTGGTTGGAGTCCTCGTCACCAGCTTTTCTGCGGCATGTCCGCCGTGGCGGCGACGCTGGATTTTGCGAAAGCCGGGGGGTGCAGGGAAGGCACGGTTCTTTTCTATCGGAACAGCGGCGATTATTTTCCGGAAGGCCGCGGCCAATGGGTTGTCGGCTATGGCGCGGTGGTGTTCACCGTGCCGGGAAAATGACATGATGCCGGGCTGGATTTGCCGCTTGGAATATCTTTGCGTATAGGGAGTTTCAATCCGTTGCAGTTCTCGCCGCCCAAAGCGGCGGCTCGAACCGCCGCTCCACCTGCCCGCAGTCGCAATCCGTCAGCTGACGGATTGCGGCGAAGCCGCCTAATTCAGTGTGGCGGCGGGCGCCTCCGTCATTCAGGCGGTGATCTTCCGGCGTTCCAGGTATTCCTGCACGAGTCCGTCGCGCAGGCTTCGGTTGCTTATTGTGAGGGCCTGCATATCCAGTTCCGCCATTAACGTGTCCAGGATGGCGGCGCCGCCGATGATAATATCGGCCCGGTCCGGCTGGAGGCCGGGCACCTGCCGGCGCTGAGCCAGGGAGAGGGCGCATAAATGGCGGATGATCTGCCTCAGGCGCGCCATACTGACGGGTTCCGGGCATTGCAAACGCCGATTAAAGTGGCGGCGCACGGCGATATTGCCCAGAGCCATGATGGTTCCGGAACTCCCCAACACGATATCCACGCGATAACGGCGGAGCCGTTGCAGAACCTTTTGCGCGCGCCCGCGAACATATTCCTGGATGCGCCGGTACAGCTCCGGGGATACCGGCTGATCCATTCCGGGCTTCAGAAACTGATTGCTCAGACGAACCGCGCCCAGGTTCAGCATTGCCAGATAATGGGGCTTATGCTGATTGCCGACACTCACTTCCGTACTGCCGCCTCCGATATCCAGAAATAAAGCCTGCCGGTTCTTCAGGTCCATAGTCCGGGATACGCCACGGTGAATCAGGCGGGCTTCATCTTCGCCGGACAATATGCGGACCTCCAGGCCGACCTGGGTCCGCAGACGTCGCAGGAAGGCCCGTCGGTTTTTGGCATCCCGTATGGCGGAAGTGGCGACTGCCACGATGTCGCCGGCTCCGGTTGCGCGCGCCGCCTTGATCCATTGGCGGCAGAGAAGCGCGGCCCGATTCATGGCGTCATTGTCGAGTTGTTGGGCCGTGAAGGCATCCTCACCCAGCCGCACGACCTGCCGGCGTTGTTCCAGGATATGATACTCGCCGGAGGCGCGCAGGCGGACGACCAGCATCCGGATGGCGTTGGTGCCGATATCCAGGAATGCGGCGATGGGCTGATCGTGAGTTGTCATCGAATTGGCATGCCTTAAACGCTTGCCCGTAAAGATACACGTTATTGCGAGTATCTTTCTGGGTAGCGGGTATTAGCCCGCCTTAATAGTAATTGTCCTGTTTCGGTTGATTCATATTCACGATCTTGCGGTCAATATCAAGCCGGAGCCATTCGTTGGCGCGTCAACTGCATCAGCGTTTCGTGAGTGCCCAGCGAGTATTCGGGATGGCAGGGCTGACGTTGAACATAG
Source organism: Verrucomicrobiota bacterium (assembly GCA_018898455.1). GTDB lineage: Bacteria > Verrucomicrobiota > Kiritimatiellia > JAAZAB01 > JAAZAB01 > JAHIJO01. The sequence continues at coordinate 3,725 of JAHIJO010000014.1, forward strand.
GATCCATCCGGTTGCATCTCCCAGGCCTGGCGCTCGTCCCGGATCAGCGTTTGCAGGATTTCCCAACACTTTTCACGCAAGGCCCGTGTTTCGATGGGCGTAATCGCTTCCACCCGTGCCAGCAGATTCCGATACATCCAGTCGGCCGACCCGATGAAAAACTCGCCGTCCAGCGGATCGGCGGCGCCGTTGCGGAAATAAAAAATACGGGAGTGTTCCAGGAAACGCCCGATTACGGACAGGACACGGATGTTTTCGCTGACGCCCGGTACGCCGGGGCTCAGACAGCAGAAGCCCCGCACGAGCAGGGTGATCTCCACGCCGGCCTGCGAAGCGCAATAGAGCGCCCGGCAGATTTTGTCTTCTTCCAGGCTGTTCATCTTGGCGATAATCCCGGCGGGCCGGCCCGCCTGCCGATGGCCGATCTCACGCTCGATCAGCGCCAGGAAGCGCTCCCGCATGTTGACGGGCGCAATGAGCAGTTTGCGATAATTCCGGTTCAGCGAGCGACCGGTGAGATAGTTGAAGAGCTCGATAATTTCTTCGGTCAATTCGGGCCGGCAGGTCAACAGTCCAAGATCCGTGTAGAGTTTGGCCGTTTGACTGTGGTAATTGCCGGTGCCGATATGGGCGTAGGATCGGAGACCCTCGGCCTCTTCGCGAATGACCAGCGTGATCTTGGCATGAGTTTTCAGACCCACCAGGCCATACACGACATGGATGCCTGCTTTTTCCATCAATTGGGCCCAGTAAATATTACGTTCCTCGTCGAACCGGGCTTTCAGCTCCACGAGGCATACGATCTGCTTTCCTTCCTCGGCGGCCTGGATGAGCGTGCGGATAAAGGGGCTTTCATCGCTGATGCGATACAGGGTCATCTTGATGGCCAGGACTTTCGGGTCCTCGGCGGCGGCGCGGATGAACCGCTCGACGCTGGCGGTGAAATCCTCGTAGGGATGATGCACCAGGATGTCGCTGCCGCGGATAAGGCTGAAGATGTCGCTTTGTTCGGCGGCCAGGGCCGGTGGTACCAGCGGAGTCCATGGCGCATAGTGCAGTGCCGGCAGGTTCAGCTCGGCGATCGTCTGCAGGTCGGTGTAATCGAGTCCGCCGGCAATTTCATACAAGTCATCGGGGGCGATTTCCAACTCATCGATCAGAAGCTTCAGCATCTCGGGGTGAGGGTTCGGGCCATGTTCCATGCGGACCACCTTTTCGAACCGGCGCTGGCGAATTTCCTGTTCTATCAGTGCCAGCAGGTCTTCCGTGTCTTCTTCGTCCCGCTCCACATCGGCGTTGCGCGTGATCCGGAACGGCATGACCTGCCGAACGTCCATTTCCGGGAAGAGCATGTCCAGGTTGTGCCGGATCAGATCGATCAGGCTGACAAAAAGAAAACGGTCGTTGCCGTCGGCCGTTTCCAGCCGGATCCATTGGGGCAGGACCTTGGGGATTTTGATCCTGGCAAAAAAATCTTCGGCGGTGTCGGGATGCTTCAGCATGACGCCCAGCGAGGTGGAGAGGTTGGAGATAAAGGGGAACGGATGTCCCGGATCCACGGCCAGGGGCGTAAGCACCGGGAAGACGCGGGTTTTAAAATAACCATGCGCCGCCTCACGTTCGGGGCCGGTGAGTTTGGCCCAGGGCGTCAGGTCGATATGGCGCTGGGCCAGCGCCGGCTTGATGTCGCGCTCGAAACAGGTTGCCTGCAGGCGAAGCATGGGAAGCACCTGGTTCCGGATGGCGGCTAACTGCTGTTCCGGCCGCATGCCGTCCGCAGATCGATGCGTGACCCCTGCCAGAATCTGCCGTTTGAATCCGCCCACCCGCTTCATAAAGAACTCGTCCAGGTTGAATGTGAAGATGCCCAGAAATTTGATCCGCTCCAGTAGCGGTGTGCGCGGGTCGCAGGCCTCGTGGAGAACCCGGCGATTGAATTCCAGCCACATCAGTTCGCGGTTGAGGAACGGGGCGGATTCGGGGCTGGCGCTCTCTGCGGCGGGCGTTACCGCTTCCGGGACTCTGGATTTCTTTATTTTTTTCATGGCGAAAAATCCAAGCTAACCTTTGACGCAGATTACCGGCGCCAGCTTGGCTACGGGCCGGGCCAGGCGTGCCTGGGCGGTGGCCGCCACAACGTCATGGATGTCCTTGTAGGCGCCGGGCGCCTCTTCGGCGACGCCGCGTAACGAACGGGTGCGGATCAGGATGTTTTTCAGCGCCAGATTTTTGATGACGTCCTTGCCTTGCCACTGCTTCGCGGCCTGGGTCCGGCTCATTTTCCGTCCGGCGCCATGACAGGCAGAGCTGAAGGAAAGCGACTCGCTTTCGGCGGTGCCCGTCAGGATATAGGATGCGGTGCCCATACTGCCGCCAACCAAAACAGGCTGGCCGATGGTTCGCAGTTCTGGGGGGAGTTCCGGATGGCCGGGACCGAGAGCTCGCGTAGCCCCCTTCCGATGCACATACAACGTTTTTGTCCTGCCGGCGACGGTATGGTTTTCCAGATTACAGGTATTGTGGGATACGTCATACAGCAGGGGCAAGGTCATGTTTCCAAACAGCTTGCAGAAAGTTTCCCGGACCAGGCTGGACAGGATTTGACGATTGGCCAGGGCGCAGTTGATGGCGGCCCGCATGGCGCCCAGATACGCCTGGCCCTCGGATGAATTAATCGGTGCGCAGGCCAGTTCCCGGTCGGTGATGGCGATGCCGTGGACGTGAGCGGCTTGAAGCATGGATCGGGAAAACTCCGTTGCTACTTGATGGCCCAGTCCGCGGGAGCCGCAATGGATACTGACGACGATTTCGTTCTCGCGCAGGCCGAACGCACCGGCCGCTTTGGGATCGATGATATCAATGACCTGCTGGATTTCAAGATAATGGTTGCCGGAGCCGAGTGTGCCCATTTCATCCTGTTGCCGCTTGCGGGCCTGCTCAGAGATGGTTTCCGGGCGGGCCTCGGTGTTTTCGCCGCGATTTTCAATCCGTTCCAGATCATCTTGGACGCCATACCCCCGTTGCACGGCCCAGCGGGCTCCTCCCGTCAGCATGGCGTCCATTTCCCTGCGGTTGAGGGATAATGCGCCGGTACTGCCGATGCCGGCGGGGATGTTGTTGAACAGCGCGTCGGCCAGCGTGTCCTTTTTCGGGAGCAATTCGTCAGATGACAGGCCGGTGAGGAGGGTGCGGACACCGCAGGAAATATCGAAGCCAACACCGCCGGCGGAGACCACTCCGCCACGGTCGGCGTCAAAAGCCGCCACGCCGCCGATGGGGAAGCCATACCCCCAGTGAGCATCGGGCATGCAATAGGCCGCGCTTTCGATACCCGGCAGGGCGGCCACGCGGCTGATTTGGTCCAGGACCTTGGCGTCCATTTCGCGGATCAGGGTTTCCGATGCATACAGGATGGCCGGGACGCGCATCGGTCCCGCGGGAGGTATCAGCCATTGACATTCGTCTTTACGCTGGAGCAATGCAATATCCATGGTATCTTGTCCCTATCCACACGGCGCAGGATATCATTTTGTTTTTCAGTTTCAAAGACGTTTCTCGTTGCGTGGGGGGATTGACAGGTGCGGGGTAAACATGCTTAGTATTATTTGGTATTCAGACAGATGAATTTCCGCATGGCATCCGGATGAAAAATAAGCCGATCACGACCATTGACAAATTGCGGGCCATTCCCTGGGTGTATGGGTTTAGCGCCGGTAATATGGTTTTCTGCCTGCTGACGGTGTTCGGTCCGATTTTCCCTTTGTATTTGACCGGCTTGGGCATGCCCTACACCAAGATCGGCTTTATCGTTTCGCTGATTCCCTTTTGCGGGCTCGTATCATTGGTGCTCTCGCGTTGGGTCACACGCGTCGGTCCCAAGCGGATTTTCATTACCTTCTACAGCGTGAGGAAATTGGTTGTTGGTCTCCTGCTGATCTCTCCATGGATCATGGCCCGGTTTGGGAGCACGGCCGTTTTTTACTGGGTCGCAGGAATCATTGTGTTATTTGCGCTTTGCCGCGGTATTGCGGAAATTGGGTATTTACCCTGGGCGCAGGAATTTGTTCCCAATCGAATCCGGGGGAAGGTGGACGCAATCAATTCCCTGATTTCAGGGGTGGTGGCGTTGCTGGTTGCCTTGGGGGCCTCCTGGATCGTGAAGCAGGTAACGGGTTTGACGGGCTATTCGCTGTTGATCGGGGTGGGGGTTCTGGTCGGGCTAATTTCTGTTGTTTTGATGGGCTTTGTTCCCGGGGGCCGGCCTATGCCGGTGGAACAAAAGGAAACACCATTTTGGGAGGAAATGCTGGGACCCATCCGAGACCGCAATTTCCAGTATTACCTTGGCGGGGTTGCCCTGTTTTCTCTCGGCATCGGTTTTTTTTCATTTTTGCCGATATTTTTAAAAAATCAGATTGGTTTGGGATCCGATAAAATCCTGCTTCTGGATGCCGTGATGAGAATAGGTATCCTCAGCTCCAGTTTTTTATGGGGCTGGAGTGTGGATCGTTTTGGCGGAAAACCCGTGCAGATTTCCGGCCTGATCATCATGCTGCTTTTTCCCCTGATTCTGATATTCATGCCGCGTGAACAGGGGGGAGTTCTGGCCTGGGTGATGACGGCTTATGTCATTTTGGGCGTGGGACTTCAGGGGTATATGGCGGGGGCCAATCGCTATTTTTTTATCAGGGCAGTTCCTCCCGGGAACCGGAATCAATCTTATTATTCCCTGAATTACGCTTGCCTCAGTTTGTTTTCAGCTTTGGGTCCGCTGGGGGCTGGATGCCTTCTGGATATGGGGCGATTCCTCCAGATCCACCACTGGGGCATCGTGGTGGACGCATTTATGATCCTTTTTGCGTCCAGCACAGCGGTCTTGATCGCTTCGGCCTGGATGTTTCATCGGATGGGTAATGATGGGGTGGTGCGCACCGGAGAATTTCTTTCCATGTTCATTCAAGGCAATCCTCTATTGGCGTTTGAATCCATGGTCCGGTATCGGCTGGCAAGGGACGAGGGCCACCGAATCTCCGTGACGGAGCAAATGGGGCAGACGAAAAATGCATTAAGCGCAGACGACCTGCTGGAGGCTTTGTCGGATCCGAGTTTTAACGTCAGATATGAGGCGATTGTCTCCGCGGCCCATATGCCCCCGCACTCGAAACTGACTGAGGCCCTGATTCACATTCTGCGTCGGAAAGAACCGGACCTGAGCGTTGTAGCGGGATGGGCGCTGGGCCGGATTGGTGACCGGCGCGCCGTCCCTGCGTTGCGGGAAATGCTGGTCTCGGAATACGCCCTTTTACGTTCGCGGAGTGCGCGATCGCTGGCGAACCTGGGTGACACCGAGAGCGTGCCCCTGCTGTTGAAGGCCTTTAAGAATGAACTCCATGATGGCATTCGCGTGGCTTACGCGTCGGCGCTGGGGGTCTTCAAGGCCGAGGCCGCATTGGACGACCTGATAGGTCTCCTGCATCGTTTGACGGAAGAACCTTTACGCAATGAGGTTGCGCTGGCTCTGGCCAGGATCATCGGCGGGGAGCATCATTATATTCGTCTCTGGCGCGCCACGCGATCGGATTTCGGGACGGCCGGCGCGCAGACGATTATGGACTTAAAAGAAAAGATGTTCAAACAGGACTTTGCGACGTCGCCGGTCATGGCGCTGATGGATGATTGTGCCCAGCATCTGGGCGGCCAGGATTTGGATCTGGCTGCCCTGGCGATGTGCCGCCTGCTTGATGATCTGGCGCCGGAGCCGTGGGGTATGACTATTCATAAATTATTGCGGGAATGCGCGCGGTATTTACTGGAATTCAAGGGGGAGCGTGCGGAATATATGTTGTTGGCTTTTACCGCGCTGGAAGCGGGCATCGTCGCGATCCGACGCCGGAAAAGCATCCGGGTTGAACCTCGATGAAAACCAGTGTTGACTTTCAGATGGAAACGCGTACTTTTTCATACCGGCGTGTTGTAAATAAAAGAAGGAGATTTGACGGAAATGAAGACCAGGATACAAGGTGGCCAGAAGATCGTTTTTATCGGTGACAGCATCACGGATTGCGGGCGACGCGGCGCGGAACGTCCGCTGGGTTCGGGGTATGTCAAACTGTTTCATGACCTGATGATCCTGCGGGAGCCGGAGAAACGCGTCATGTTCATCAACAAGGGAATCGGCGGCGATACCGTGGTCGGATTATCGAATCGCTGGTCGGATGACGTGCTGCGCCATAAGCCGGACTGGCTGTCGATCAAGATCGGCATCAATGACTTGCACGGAATGTTGCGTGATCCGCAGAATGGAATAACACCCCGGCGTTTTTTGAAGGAATACACGGCGATCCTGGAACGGACGGTGTCTCAGTTGCCGAAATGCCGCATCCTGCTTATTGACCCGTTTTACATCAGCACGGATAATTCGCCGAACAGTTTCCGTCATAAAGTCCTGGAATTGCTTCCCGAGTATCTGGCGGTGGTTCACCAGATAAGTCGGAAATTTAAAACGCGCCTGATCCGAACCCATGAGCTTTTCGGCGCCCAACTCAAGTATCACGATCCGGATACGTTCTGTCCGGAACCCGTGCATCCCAATCTGATCGGGCACCTGTTGATTGCCGAGGCCGTTTATCAAGCCTTTTGCCGGTGATCATTGACCAATTAGATCATGCCGCCTGCTATTTTGGGATCGGATCACGGGTTGCAGCCGGTCTGCAGTTCCTCCGCGAAACGAATCTGGCCGGCTTGGATAATGGCCGGCATGAAATTGACGGCGATGCCATCCAGTCCCTGGTATGCGAGTATCAGACGAAACCCATGGGGCAGAGTCAATGGGAAGCGCGCCGGCGCTGGTTAAAAAAGTTGTGATCAAGGTTCTTGTTTAAATGATTCCAATTCGATAAATTATGGAGATAAACATGGAAAAGAAGATTTGCAAGGGGGCGCATCGGGGGCATTTGTGTGTGCTGGCCAGCGCCGATAAATTGGATGAAATAAAAAAACTAGCTTGCAAACCGCGCTATATCTGTTTTAATTGTGGCCGCGTGGCTAATTGCGGGGAAAATCTCTGCAATCCCATGGCGTTGGACTAGTCGAAGTAACCAAACGAAAGGAGGGCGGTATGCGGAAACTGTTAAGCGGATTGAGTCTCGTGGCGGTTGCGGGCGCGCTCGCAGTAGTGATGGGGTGCGCGTCACCGGCGCCCGTCGGCGTGTTGTACACTGAAATCACATTGCCGGCGATCGCCACCTCGAATGCTCAGGCGACTAAGGTGGGTGTGTCGGAATGCACCTCCATCCTGGCGCTCGTAGCTATGGGCGATGCCAGCATTGATGCGGCGGCGAAAAATGGCGGGATCACGAAGATTCACAGCGTGGATTGGGAAGCCAAGAGCATCCTGGGAATCTATGGTACTTACCGCACTATCGTTCGCGGCGAATAATCAACTATTGCTCTCGGATTACGTAACCTTAAAGCGGGTAGTCGTCCGGTCTGCACGGGCGATTACCCGCTTTTTTTGTCACGGATAATGTGGAGCTGGCGGACAACGGGCGGAAGGATACTCCCCACGAATTCAGGACAACCACGAATGCTGCAACCGGCAGAACTACTCCTTCTTCGTTGAATACGTCATCTTGACGTCGAGTTGTTTCTTGCCGAAATTGACAATCATTCCCCATGACACATGGAGTAGCCGGATATAGGTCTGCATGATGGCACGATCGGCGGCGCGAATGCTTTCGTGAAGCGCCAGGATGATCGCAGCGCCATGGTCCCCTATCTTCATGCAGTCCAAAAGTGTGTGTCCCAGGGTGTATTCTCCTGAAGCCACATCCGTTTCGGGATTAAGATGGAAAGATACACCTTTCATCCGAAGATCGGCGGACAGTAAGCCTCGATAGGTTGTATCCCGATATCCCAAGCCATACTCTAAATAAATTTGGCGTATAGATTCTGTGCAACCGTCCAGCATGGTTTTTTCAGGACAAGCCTCAAGAACTATGGGTAAAGTATCAAGGACATCGTTGTTTGCCCGATCAGGAGCGTCAAAGATAACGCGTTTTCGTACTAAGCTCTCTTTGCCAAAGTCAATGAGCCAGCCCGTTCTAATTGCCCAGAACTTCTGATAACACATCAGTTGCGCGTAATGTTCGGGTGCCAGGGGGCCGCGCAACGCTTTTAACTCCAGCACCAGTTTCCCTTCGACAATTAAATCCCCCTCAAATTCGTCGGCGACAATGCCGTGGTGCTTCAATTGCCCCTTCGGCTTGAATTGATGCTCAATTCCCTTCGCGGCCAATTTATCCGCCAATAAACGGTGATAGAAGATTTCGTCCAAGCCAGGCCCAAGTTCCCGATGGACAGCCATCGCCTGTCCTATGACGGCATAGCTCAACTTATCTTCGCCCGCTTTCATCATTCGTGGTTGTCCTGAATTCGTGGGGGGGGATATCTTCATTCTTTGTCCGGTCAGCATGCCTTGCTGCGTATGATTGTCACGAGCGGTCCAAGTTGTTCGAGCTTATTTCAAAATATCGTTCCATCGCGGACAGCCCCTCGGGGGTGCCCATGTCCAGGAGCGGCGGTGGAACGGGGAAGGCACGCAACTGGCCTTGCGCCGCCAGTTCGGGAAAGATGTCCGTTTCGAGCGATATCTTCTTGCCGACTGCGAACGGGGCCAGGGCCTTCTTGTCCATCAGATAGGCGCCACCATTGACCCATCCTTCCTGGCGCTCCGCCTTTTCATGGAATGCGCTGATCCTGCGATCCGGATCGAATTCAATCGTTCCATAGCGGCCGGTTTCACGAATTGTGGTCACGGCAAGGCTCGCGAGTGGGCCAGCCTGCTCATGGGCTTGTCGAAATGCCGCGAAATCCAGATGGGGCAGGAACGAATCGCCGTTCAACACCAGGAATGGATCGGAGCGAATGTGTTTTTCCACGTGTTTCAGTCCTCCGCCGGTGCCCAGGGGCGAGGGTTCGGCGGAGAAAGAAAGCGAGAGATCAGAGGAGAAAGGAAAAAAAATAGCCTTGCTGATGCGAAATAATTGCCCGTGAATTCCATCGGTCTTTTTGCTGATTTCTGACCCACCTTCGCCCCTTGACGGCTGGCTATGGCGGGCGAGCCTCTGACCTCTGACTTCTGATTTCTGACTTCTAGCTTCTGCCGGGCACAGCCATTCTTGAATGGCTTCGCTCATATGGCCGGAGGCCAGATGGATATCGCGCACCCCGCCTTGGCTCAGCCAAGCCAACTGATGCTCCAGGAACGGTATTCCGGCGACCGGGATAAGGGCCTTCGGCCGATCCGGATATAACCGGCTGATGCGGATTCCTTTGCCGCCAACAAGAATGATCGCTTGAACCATGACGCTTCAGATAATATACTTATATGCCTTTTTGTCAAAAAGGGATTTCACGCGGATTAATTGCCTCCAAAGCTTATGGCAGATGCTAACAGACCCGATCTTTCGGTTGTGATCCCGACACTGGGCCGTCCTTTTGTCGTCCGCACGCTGACGTCCTTGGCGGCAGCTCATGGATTTTCGAAACTGGAAATCCTCCTGATCGGCAAGATTCCGGATGTTTCTGTGGCCGAGCGGGTGCGGGCCATTTCGATGCAGTATCCGCAGATTCGCCATATCGCTGTTTCGTTTGAGACCGGCGATTCCAGCGAAAAGAAGAATGCCGGCCTTCGGGCAGCGAGCGCGGATATCGTGGCGTTTCTTGATGACGACGTCATCGTGGCGCCGGACTGGGCAGAAAAAATACTGACGCCGTTTTCACAGCCTGATGTCGGATTGGTCAGCGGTCCCAGCCTGGTGCCCGCTGATATCCCGTTGCCGGGGCGTCTGGCCGGCCTGGCGCTGTCGTCATATGCGGCCGGTTACGTTGCCCGGCGCTACCTGCGACAACAGGAGGGGCCGCATGCCGCCACCTGGTCGCAGATTATCGGCTGTAATATGGTTTACCGGAAATCCGTGCTGATTGACATCGGTGGGTTCAATCCGAGATTCTGGCCCGGGGAGGAAATGATCGCGTCGTATCGGACGGCTCAGCGCGGCTATCGGATTATTTTTCATCCGCAGGCCTGTGTCGACCATTATCCCCGGACATCGGTGATGGGCTTTATGCGTCAGATGTTTGGATACGGGGCCACGCGCATTCGGCTTATCCGGGCGGGCGTTACATTGGAACCGATGACGCTGATTCCCGGGCTATGGTTGTTGTCGTTGGTGATATTGCTGCCGGGGGCCTGGGTCTCGTATTGGGTTGCGATGTTGCTGGCGGTCAACATTGGAGCTTACGCCCTGATCGATATCGCCATAACCATGATGAAGGTAATGGCCACCCGCCGCGCGATTGACCTATTGCTATTGGGCTACATTCCGCTCATGCACTTGAGTTACGGACTGGGGGAATGGATAGAATTGCTGATGCCAGGCCGGGATTTGAGCGAGCAACGCGGTTAGCCCGGGATTATTCCGTTGATTTTGTCATTATCCCATGATGGGCCGAAAGGGGTAATCGCATTCCGGCAAAGACGCCATGGGAATACTCGTCACGGTCTTCGCTATTGGATGTCTGGGCCTGGGTCAGCCAATGGTTCCACCAGCGCGTCAATTCTTCATGAGACAGATGGCGGATATCCAAATCCTCTTCGCTGAGAAATTCATCTGCGACGGGAATCATGGCATTGCCTCCGGCAAAGGATTGAAAGGCAATAGAGACACAGCGTGTTGAGCAAGAAGGTTGTGCGCTTTGGTCAAAGGCATGGCTTGGCATTCCTCTTGCAGTTTCGGCCAGGCATTCAGCCATGCTTGAGCGGCGTCACGATAAACCGATAGTCTTTTCTCGTTGGCATGGATCAATGCCCGGCGTTCGGCGTCCAGCTTTTCCTCAAGGCGCTCACGACCCTCTGATATTGCGGCCAGTATAGGACGTTGAGAAATGAGCCGGTTTGCCAAATCCGGGTTCAGGGCCGCCAGCTCGATTAAGTCCCCCGCGCTTCGGGAGAAAATCAGTTGGTCGGCGGGATCGTCCATGCGCCGCGCAATTTCCCCGATGATGACATAATCTTTTTCCCGATTGGTCTGTTTGATTTTTGCCAGTTGTTTCAGACTGACGACCGGGATGTCTTGGGTAGCGGCAGTGTTCCAGAGATTCTGGAGTTCCGGCGATGACAAGCGGGGTGGATGCGAGAAGAAATCAGTACGAACACGTAATTCCTGATATGGAAACTCAAAATGGGAACTCCAACCATGCGCCAGCCAGCGGATATCCAGCGGCGCTCCAAACCGATAATGGGCACCGTGTTGCTCCAGCACGGACAACACATGACGACAGGTATCTTCATCATTATGCAGGATCCAATCGCCGTCCTTGCTCATGATCGCAATGCGATGCAGGACCGCGGCCTGCCCTGAGCAAATCACGGTTCTCAGTTTGCCGCGATTGAATTCTTCGGTCAATCGGATATAGATATTTTCCATGAACACCCTGTCCTGCTAATAAATCTTAAATCGGAGCATCCGATTTGCGGCTTTGCGACTTCACAATCAGAGCAATCCCGGCGCCCAGACAGATCATAATGCCGAGCCATTGCCAGATTAATTGCCTTTTGTCCGGGGCGTATTTCAACATGACTTCGTGTAATCCCGGCGATGGCACCAGGATTCCCTGGCAAATGAAATCCACCCGCCTGACCGGAACCGGTTCCCCATCAATCCAGGCATGCCAGTCGCGATCGTATTTTTCCGAAACTCGCAGTATGGACGGGCCATCGGATGAAACCTTGAGTTTCATGTAACCAGGCTTGTATTCAATCAGTTGGACTTGGCCGACAATCCCGCGGCCGTCCGTCGCCGGCAATCCGGCGACGGATTCGGGGGCCACCAAGACTTTTTCAAAAGGCACAAAGTCGCGCGCGCCCAGCCGGCGGAGCGCCTCGTCGTCCCCGACTTCCTGCCAACCGGCGATCAGCGCAAAGCGGGGGGCGGGCTTTTTCAGGCGCAGGATCGCGTGCTGGCCCGGCGTGCTGGGCGTGGCCGGAATGACCTTGACCCCCATTTCCGCCGGCGTCACATTGTAGGCATAAACAAGGTCAAAAGCGTCCTTCATGGCCGGGTCGTTTTGGATCTGGCCCCAAACCTGGGACGGCGCCAGAACATAGCCGACGGCCGAGAGTTGCCAATACCTAAGCGCGTGTCCCCCGACGGCTTCCAGGTAGCGTTTGTAGTCCGCCGGCATCCGCGGCATCTGGGTCACATTCATGGTAAGAATGTGATAATAAGGAAACACATAGGTCAGCCAGAAATTGTAGAATCCATCCTGCGATACCAAGGCCACGCGGTGTTCCGGCATATCGGACTTTAATATCCGGATAACGTCATTTTCTTCGAACACCGACATGGGCATGGTTTTGATATAGTGACGGGAGAGCCAGAGGGCGTCGCCGGCAACGATCAGGACCAGTATCCAAGCCGGTGCCCGGCGCCACATCGAAGCGCGCCTGAGGGGGGATGTAAGAATCCACAGGCATACGCCTGCGGCCAAAGTCATGAGCGCGGCATGCCATAAAGCCGTCACTTTGTTGCCGACAATTATTGCGGCATACGATCCCCAGCCCTGGGAGTTCATCAGGGCCGTTTCCTCGCGAACGGCGCCGGTTTGCATCAGGGCCCAGAGGGCCAGTAGCCCCCCCAGGATGAACACCCCGGTGACAAAATGCCGGACCCAGCGTGGGATTGTCGTTACCAGGGTATCGAACGCCGGAGCTGACTTTTTCGTTGAAGGCTCAGGTTGTTTCTGTTTCTTCATGAAGAGATTGGCCCGCGAAACACGCGAAAGGACCGTGAATATAAATACCTGAAAATTGCACGGAGGCGTGCAATTTTCACCCTCCGGGCCGTCGTAACCCCGCATTAATGCGGGGTTACAAGGGGTTAACCACTTGCGTTTAGCGTATAACCCATTGGGTTATCCGCCCAACGCGACGTCTTTTCGCCAATGCCTTGTCAGCATTGACGAAAAGTGAATATTGCGCAATTTTCGCGCAATATTCAGGAAATACATAGTTAACTTGATATGCTTATCATTTTTTTTCTTGTATTTGCCAGCCGTTCCCATTCCAGCTTGGGATAATGTCCGAAATTAACCAGTAAGCCGAGCTTAAAGCCAGTCGCTTGGAGATAATTGATTACTTGCGCTCTGTGCTCGTCGGTTAGTTGAGAAACGGCTTTAATTTCCGCAATTATTTTTTCGTAACAAATAAAATCAGGTTCGTAAGCGTGTTTGAGACGGCGTCCTTTGTATTCCAGAGCAAGCGTTTTCTGGGAGACAAAAGGCATGCCTAGTAGCTCGAATTCTATTTCGAGGCATTCCTGATAAACAGGCTCAAGAAATCCGCATCCCTTATTTCCATAAACCTCAAGACATGCGCCCACAACCTTAAACGCTTCCTCTCTATATATCAGGTTATCCATATTCGCGTTCGTTTCGCGGGCTACATTCTTATCTTGCCTTTCCATCTGCAGAGCAATCCGTCCAATCCATACGCCGCCAGGATACCCAGCGCCAACTGGAATATATGTAAAAACTTGTTCGGATTACGAATGGACGACACCATCGGCAATTTGTAAAACAAGGCATACAGAGGAAAGAACTTCCCAAACGCCAGCAACAACGTAACCACCGCCACACATCCCCAGAAAATAATCTCCGCTCTCCGCTCCGCATCTTCCGTGTCATTCGGTGTGTTCCGCGGGTCATTGCGATTCCTGATTCCGGCCGTCGCCATCAGGACGGCAAACAATGCCAGCAGAATGGGAATAGCGCCGAGATACTGGTTCTCCAGCTTAAAATTCATGAACCCCTGCCGGGTTTGTTCCCACCCTGCCGAACGTCCCATCCGCCCCCAGTACGGACCCGCCGGTTCACCACTGCGCCAGCCCATATAGCCCGGGGCGATAAAATCAATGCATTCATCCGGCGGCCAGCTCCATTGCGTCGCGAAATCCCAATTTGCCTTGGGCGATTCAGTCTGCATACTGACCGCACCCTTGACATTAAATGCATAACTACTGAGCGTTGAGGACGCGGAAATTAACAGGCCAATCCCACCCATTAAGCTGAGAGCAATCGCCGATTTTACCCAAGTGCCATTTGCCCGCCCTTGCCGAACAGCCAGGAACAAAGCATAGGCGCCCAGGATAAAGCCGAAAAAAAGGGCCACATCCGGTTGTTCGAGGAACATGAACCCGATGGCGCCGCCTGCCAGAATGCCCCAAAGCAGACTCGGTTGCCGGGCTAAAGCGCGCGAAATGCAATACAAAGCCACACTGGCCAGCATCAGCACTCCATATTTCCCGAGATGGCCGGCATACGTCAGGGTCAAATTACTACCCAGCCAGAAGGCGGTCAGCAGCCCCAACGCGATGGATGCCCATCCGGCTTTCTGTTCCCGCATAAACAACACGGAAAAAAATGAGGCAATAATAAGATCAAGAGCATGAACCCAGTTGATATACATCTTGACCGGCAGGAGCCAGACCAGAAGATAAGCCCATGAATGCGGCATAAACTTGCCCCCATTGCCCAGATAAGGCGTATCGCCCCACGCCCCGAAAAAGGCTTGCGGCAAAATAGATTTGGATCCTGCGACGCTCCCGATATTGTCGTCCGTGGAAAACAGACAACAGTCCGGGGCCAGGATTTGACGGAACATCAGGAGCGCAAAGCCGATGAGCGCCAAGGCCATGAGCCATGTCGCCCCGCGACCTGTTGATTCGTTGCTGCGATGCTGGGTTACTTGGTCCATACAGCCAGACAATCAATGAGTTTTCTAACTGTGCAATTCCTATGCATCAGGTGAGAACCTACGATATTTATCTGCGGGGAACAAGCACAACCCGGTAATTCTTGAAATATCGTAGTTACAGGGGGAATTTGGTGCAACCGAGTTGGGCAGAGGGCTTCAGTTGTAGCGGCCGTTCGACAGAACGGCAATCCGCGGTTCTCCCCACTCGGAGCGGGACAAGCTCGAACCGCATCTACACCCCCCTGTAACTCTGAGGCATTACTCTTGCTCATCAGGCAGGCTTGCTTTTACCGCCACCTTCCCCTACAATCATGAGTTCTGACATCATGGAAACAGTTTCTTATGCTGGACGGGGAATTTCTCCCTGGGGGAGGCCTTGCCTTGCCTATTCATGGCGATTTAATGAAAGAAAAAATATGAACGAATCATATATCGAGAGACTGCGTGTTCTCCACGAAGTGCTTTTGGGACTGCAGGTAACTAACGGACGCGGTTCCAGGTTGGATCCGGCAACGGGCTTTAACAGACTGCTTCAATTGACCCTCGATGCCAGAAAGAAGCATAGCGCCATTTTTTTGGTCGGCAATGGCGCCAGCGCCTCAATGGCCAGCCATATTGCGGCGGATCTTTGTAAAAATGCCGACCTGAACACGGAAGTGTTTTCTGATTTCTCGCTGCTGACGGCTGTTGCCAATGATGTCGGCTCCGATCATCTCTATGCGGTGCCTTTAAAACGCCGGGCGAAAGCAAACGACATCCTGGTTGCCATAAGCAGTTCTGGTAAATCGCGGAATATATTGGAGTCGGTTCGCATGGGCCGCAAGATGGGGGTGAAAGTGATTACGTTTTCGGCAATGAGCATTAATAATCCCTTGCGTAAAACGGGCGATCTGAATTTTTATATAAGGGCCGGTTCATATGGGCTGGCCGAATCCGCTCATGCGGTTTTGCTGCATTACTGGGTTGATATGCTTTCTCGTTGAATAGGTGATTATCCGGACAGCTTATCCAGGATGTTCGATAATGAGTGTCAATTTTAAGAAAGTTCTTGTACTGGGAAGCAATTCATTCACCGGCTCGCATTTGATCAGATGTTTGCTGGACAATACCGAAGCGGAAATAGTTGGTATAAGCCGGTCGGCGGAATATAATCCTGTTTTTTTACCGTATCGTTATCTCAAGAATATTCCGGCGCGGTTTAGATTTTGCCGGATTGATTTGAACAATGATTTTGCCGGAGTTGCCCGGCTTTGCGATGAGTTTCGCCCTGAAATTATCGTGAATTATGCCGCCCAAGGCGAAGTGCGCAATAGCTGGAACTGGCCGGAGCAGTGGTATCGGACTAATTGCCTCGCGGTTGTCCGCGTTTCGGAAATTTTTAAAACAAAGGACTATTTGAAAAAATATATTGCTGCTTCCACTCCGGAGGTTTATGGCGCAACGGGGCTGAATATAAAAGAAAGCCACAGCTATTATCCAAGTACACCGTATGCCGCTTCAAAGCTTGCGGGGGATTTGCATCTTTTTGCTTTGCATAAACGCCATGGGTTCCCGGTTGTGTTTTCAAGGACGGCAAATGTTTATGGCATTCATCAACAGCTTTATCGTATCATTCCACGCACGATTATTTTTCTAAAAGCCGGCAAAAAGATTACGCTTCACGGGCGCGGCGAGTCCCGGCGGGCTTTTATTCATGCCCGTGACGTCGCCGATTTTACCTTACGTTTGATCTTGCGGGGCAAGCCGGGTGAAATTTATCATTTGTCGCCGAAGGAAGGATTAATGCGCATTGCCGATGTGGTGCGGCAGATATGCGGCATGATGGGACGCGGCTTTGACGAATCGGTGGAGTTGGTTGACGAAAATTACGGTCAGGATGATCAATACAGCCTTGATTCGACGAAGGCCGGCCGCGAACTTGGCTGGCGCCAGGCCGTGCCGTTTGAGGAAGGTTTAAAGGAAACAATAACCTGGATATCCGACAATTGGGATTTTATCCGCGCCCAGCCGTTGGAATACAAGCATATTGCGAGTTAACCAAACATGAAAAAAGAGCGCAACTATTTACCCGAGCAATATAGCCGGACCGCCGGCTTGCCCATCAACCATAATTATCTTCGGCAGCAGTTTGCGGATTACGCGAAAATACTGAAAAAAATCGGGCGCCTCGCGCAGGAGGGCGATTACACGCTCGGGAAACAGGTCGATGAATTCGAAGCCAATATCAGGAAATTGACCGGCAGCCGGCATGCTATAGGCGTAGGGAGCGGGACGGATGCCATCTTTTTGAGCCTGAAAGCCTCCGGCATCGGGAACGGTGACGAAGTTATTACCACGCCCTATACCTTCGTGGCAACCATCGGCGCCATTGTGGCGACCGGCGCCAAGCCGGTGTTCGCGGATATAGGCGAAGATTACAACCTTGACCCCGCCTTACTCGTTCCTAGGATTTCGGCCCGGACCAAGGCCATCCTGCCGGTGCACTGGTCAGGGCTTCCTTGCCGGATGGATGCGATTCTGAATATTGCCCGGCAGCATCATTTGTCGGTCATTGAAGACTCCTGCCATGGCATCCGGGCTTATTTCAAAGGAAAAGCGGCAGGAACATTTGGATTGTGCGGCTGTTTTAGCATGCATCCCTTGAAAAACCTCAATGTCTGGGGGGATGGGGGATATATCGTCACGGATTCGGACGAAATTTATAAACGGTTAATGCTTCTTCGCAATCACGGCTTGGCGGACCGCAATGAATGCCGGATATTCGGCTATAACTCGCGCTTGGATTCGATCCAGGCGATTGTGGCCAACCATCTTCTGCAAAAAATCGACGCCATAACCAAAGCGCGTATCGATAATGCGCGTTTATATGATGAAGTTTTGCGCGAGATTAAGCAGATTATTATTCCCCCGCGCCGGCCGGATGCCGTTCAGGTGTATCACCTGTATATTGTCAGGGCGGAGAGGCGCGATGAATTGCAGAAATATTTGCTGAAAAACGGCATTGACGCCAAGGTTCATTATCCGGTTCCGATGCATTTACAGCCGGCGGCAAAGATTTATGGATATAAGGCTGGAGATTTTCCGGTCTGCGAGCGGACCTGCAAATCCGTCATTTCATTGCCGGTCCATGAATTTATTACGGAAAAACAGATCAAAACTGTTGCCAAAAAGATAAAAGAATTTTATGCGTAAAATACAATTCGTCAATTTAGGACTTCAATACCGCTCACTGCGCAGTGAAATTCTGGCTGCGTTTGATCGTGTTTCCCGGCAGGGGGCTTATGTGCTGGGAAAAGAGGTGGGACTATTTGAGGAAGAATTCGCCGATTATTGTGGAACAAGGCATGCGGTGAGTGTGGCGAACGGTTCGGATGCTTTGTATCTCGCCTTAATCGCGCTTGGAATCGGGGCTGGCGATGAGGTGATAACTGTTCCGAACTCATTCCTGGCGACGGCTTGGGCGATCGCGCGGACGGGCGCGCGCATTGTATTCGTTGATGTCGGCAATGATATGAATATTAACCCGGCCTTGATTGAAAGAGCCTGTACGCGGCGGACAAAGGCGATTATGCCGGTGCATTTGACGGGGCGGGTTGCCGATATGGATGCAATTTTAAAGATAGCCAAACGTCGGCGGCTTCATGTTGTTGAGGATGCGGCGCAGGCCGTGGGCGCGCGTTATCACGGTCAATACGCGGGATCATTCGGCGTGTGCGCGGGCTTTAGTCTGCATCCCTTGAAGAACTTGCATGTCCATGGTGATGGCGGTGTAATAACAACCAGTAACGAAAAAATATATTCAACCCTGATCCAACTTCGGAATCATGGGCTGGTGAGCCGCGATATCTGTAATCTGATCGGAATTAATTCGCGGTTGGATTCCGTCCAGGCCGCCATAGCCAGAATTAAATTGAGACGTCTGGAAAAATGGAATAGGCGCATGCGATTTCTTGCCGGGATTTACTCCAGCGGTCTGAGCCGTTTTGTCGTCGTGCCCGAAGAAAAACGCTATGAAGAATCCTGTTATCATCGGTATATGATCAGGCTTGAGAAGCGGGATGATCTCGGTAAATTTCTGGAAAACAACGGCATAGAAACAAAAGTCAATTATCCCGTGCCGATTCATCTCCAGCCGGCCGCAAAAAGTTTGGGATACCGGCGCGGCGATTTTCCGGTCGCCGAAAAGCTGGCCGATACCATATTGAGTTTGCCGCTTTATCCGGAGATGAAGGATCCTGATGTGACATTCGTTATTGAGATGATAAGGCGGTATTTTGAAAGAAGGGGAAGTTGTGAGAAGGGGCCGGCAGGGCGCGCTCGCCGCCGCGGTTTCAGGTTCCGCCGGAGCGCGACGTCCAAGCGAGGGTGCTATGCCAAGGCATAGCCGGCGAAGCCGCCCGCCGCGACGTCTTTGCGCTAATGCGTGGTTATCATTGGCGTAAAGTTAATATTGCGTGATTTTCGCGCAATATATTATTGATTAAAAAGCAAAACTATTATTGACTGTCCGTGCCATGGGAACCGCAAATAAAATAATTCATTTCAACGAGGCGCACGCTTTCTTTGCGAAATTGCGCAAGGCGGGCAAGAAGATCGTACAATGTCACGGCACGTTTGATTTGCTGCATCCCGGCCATGTTATTCATTTTGAGGAAGCGAAGAGGCTGGGCGATGTTTTGGTGGTGACCGTCACTGGCGCCAGGCATGTCAATAAGGGGCCCGGTCGGCCGTGTTTTAACGATGAATTGCGGCTTAAATCAATCGCCGCTTTGGAATGCGTCGATTTTGTGGTTTTGATTCCATATCCGGCGGCCGTAGAAGCCATTGAGTGTGTCGGGCCTCATTTTTATTGCAAAGGCAAGGAATATGAACGTGCCGATACGGATGTTACCGGCAATTTTTACGATGACATTCAAACGGTTGAAAGCCTGGGAGGTAAAGTCTGCTATGTCGGTTCGGTCGTGTTCAGCTCAAGCAAACTGCTGAATTTGCATTTTGATACGCATAATCCAAAGATAAAAAGCTTCTGCCGGCAGGTTGCGAAAGAAATTCCTTTTCAACAATGTCGTACCATTGTGGAAGATTTTAAAAAACTTAGGGTTCTCATTATCGGTGATATCATCTTTGACCGCTACTCAACAATGTCCGTTCAGGGCTTGACTTCAAAAAACAGGATCATTTCCGGACGGTTTGTTGGCGAAGATCTTCAGGCCGGAGGGGCTTTGGCAGTTTTGCGTCATATCCGCGAGTTCGCGCCAAAAGTCAAATTAATTAGCTTGGTAGGAACAGAACCATGGGTCGAAAGTTCTTTGCGGAATTTTATTAAGCCGGAAGAAGATAACATCCTGCGCGTAAATGATTTTACGACCATCGTCAAACAGCGTTTTGTTGAATCTCAGCAAGAAGGAAAAGAATTATCCAAATTATTTGCGGTTAATTACATTGACGCCTTACATCCCAAGGCACCGCTGCTCAAGAGGGTTCTTGAAAGGATTCGTAAGACAATTAAAACGTATGACTTGATTGTCGTGATGGATTTCGGGCATGGGTTGATGGGCGATGCGATCAGGGAAATGGTCCAGGCCAAAGCGCCTTTCCTGGCACTCAATTGCCAGACGAACAGTAATAATCACGGATTCAATATCATCAATCGCCAATACCAGAGAGCCGACTCATTTTCACTTGATCAGACGGAAATCCGGCTGGCTTTTGGCAAGCGTGAAATCAACGGACTGCCAGAACTGGCCGATCTTCGTAAACAATTAAAAGCACAATACGGATGGTTGACCCGCGGCGATATTGAGACCATCGGAATTAAACATGACGGCACAACATGCGCCTGTCCTCCGCTCGAGGTCAATATCGTAGATACGGTCGGAGCCGGCGATGCGTTCAGCGCCGTCGCCTCCCTAGCCGCCGTGAGCGGGCTCCCGATCGAATTGGCGACTTTCATGGGGCAACTGGCGGGTGCCCATGCAGTCCGCATCGTCGGAAATTCTGAGGCAATAAAGAAGTCTGTATTTCTAAAGGGCTGTGAAGCATTGTTGAATTACTGACCAGGCAGGAGACGGAATTCAGCAGTCAGAATATCTTTGCATTATTCCGACTACTGACTACGGATTGCTGGCTTCTGGGCATCTTGTTTTTTAGGGCCTTCCACAGATTTTTCCGCCTCGGGAGGAATCTTCGGGAAAATATTGGGAATAATTTCCGCCGAAGGCGGATCTGCCTATGGCAGACACCACGGAGGCATCCGCCTTTGTGCGATGCAACGGCAGGACAGGCGGAGGTATGGACCTGCCTGCCCACAACACTTCGTGCAGCAACCCGTCTGCAAGGCTGTGCATAGCACTGCGGGCAGGCGTGGGCAGGGTGACCCCTACCTTTTGAGCTTTCTTAGGGAATGGTAGGGCGCGGCGTCTCGCCAAGCCGTCTGAAAACACCTTTTACCCAAGAATGATACAGGACGTGAGGCGAGTAGTACTACCTGAATATTTGTTTGATGTTCCGTAAGTTTATGTTACTATCGCTGTTATGAAACATCTCGATGAAATAATACTGCATAATATGACCGATAGGTTGGTCGCTGAGTTTGACCCGGACCAGATTATTCTATTCGGTTCACACGCATGGGGTACTCCTTCTGAAGACAGCGATGTTGACTTATATGTGATCGTACCGGAGAGCAGCGAACGTCCGCTGCGGCGGGCACGACGTGCAATTGCCTGCCTTGGGGGCATGCGGATTTCCAAGGATATTCTGGTGCGAACACGGACAGAGGCGGAAAAGTACCGGCATGTGTATGCCTCGTTGGAAAGTCAAGTTTTCGAGAAGGGGCGTGTTCTGTATGAGCGGCACTAAAGAAAAGCTTGCCAGAAACTGGCTTATTAAGGCCAATCGCGATCTCCTCTCGGCACGTGAATTGGCGGAGGCGGATATTCCGTTGCTGGATACTGCCGCATACCATTGTCAGCAGGCCGCTGAAAAAGCCATCAAGGCCTTTCTGCTCTTTCATGATGTTCGTTTTGAAAAAACTCATGATATCGAAGTGTTGATATTGCAGGCTATAGATATTAATCCTGATTTTAGGAGTTGCCATGAAGCAGCAAGCATTCTTACTCCGTTTGCTGTCGAGTTTCGTTACCCTGGCAACGATATGGAACCGGAAGCGGATGAGTACGGGGATGCTTTTGAAGTAGCTGCTGGTGTCTATCAGTTTGTTCTTCAGAAGCTTCCAGCGGTAGTCCATCCATAGAAGATTACGGATTATCGTACTCCGGGGATCAGGGTAAAAATAATAGTAAGTGCTCACAAGCAAAACTGTGAAATAATCGTCCGTTGGGGTCACCGGGTCTACAAAACGGCCATAGATTTGGCGGAGGAGCCATTTTGAAATGCGCATTTTATTAACAGGCGGCTGCGGATATGTGGGTTCGGTGTTAACCCCGAAACTGCTTGAGCGGGGACACGAGGTAACCGTCTACGACATCATGTGGTTTGGAAATTTCCTGAAAGAGCATCCGAATCTAACAATCATCCAGGGGGATATCAGAGACATTGACGCCGTTCCGATGGATGGCATGGATACCGTCATTCATCTCGCCAATATTGCCAACGATCCGTGCAGTGAGTTAAACCCGAAATTATCATGGGAAGTCAATGTCCTGGCCATGATGCAGCTGGTGGAGCGGGCGATAGCCTGCGGAGTCGGCCAGTTTGTTTACGCCAGTTCCGGCAGTGTTTACGGCGTTAAGGATGAACCCGAAGTGACGGAGAATCTTTCCCTGTTGCCCATTTCCGATTACAACAAAACAAAAATGATCAGCGAGCGGGTTCTCCTGAGTTACCAGGATAAAATCATCGTTCAAATCGTTCGTCCGGCAACTATTTGCGGTTATTCCCCGAGAATGCGTCTTGACCTTTCCGTAAACATGTTGACCATGCAGGCTTTAACAAAGGGGAAGATCACCGTATTTGGCGGAAATCAAACCCGTCCTAATATTCACATTCAGGATATTACGAATGTATTTATCCACTTTCTCGGATTGGGCGACAAAGTAACAGGCATTTACAACGCCGGCTTTGAAAACATATCCATTTTAGACATCGCCCGAATGGCCGCCGAATTTATTCCCGCCAAGATCATTGTTACGGAATCAAACGATCCGCGCTCCTACCGCCTCAATGCGGATAAATTACTGAACACCGGTTTCAGGCCAACATTCAAAGTTGTTGATGCCATTAAGGAAATAATTGCCGCCTTCCGGACGGGCAAACTCAAAGATGAAGACGGATGCTATAATATCAGGACCATGAGGCGAATGGAAAGCAATGGGAAAATGTAATAACGTTATGAATCCTGATTTGAAAAAAAAACTATTATTTAACATGCTCCGTATCCGGCTTGTGGAGGAGGCGATTGCCGAACGCTATAGTGAGAAAAAGATGCGATGCCCTGTTCACCTTTGTATAGGACAGGAAGCCATCGCCATCGGCGTTTGCGCGCATCTATCAACAAAGGATTATGTAATGAGTGCCCATCGTTCTCATGGTCATTATCTGGCAAAAGGCGGTGATCTGAAGGCCATGCTGGCTGAAATTTATGGAAAAGTTACAGGATGTTCCTTGGGCAGAGGCGGTTCGATGCACCTCGTTGATTTAGATGCTGGATTCCTGGGAGCTACGCCAATTGTCGGTGGTACCATCCCGATAGCTGTGGGTGCGGCATTTGGGTCCCAGATGAAAGGGGAAAGCAGAATATCCGTAGTTTTCATGGGGGAAGCCGCGACCGAAGAAGGGGTATTCAGCGAAAGTATCAATTTTGCCTCATTGAAAAAACTTCCAGTCATTTTCGTTTGTGAAAATAATTTGTATTCTGTCTATTCCCCGTTATCCGTTCGACAATCGGCAGAAAGGAATAATAGCGCCATTGTCAAAGGGTATGGAATTTATACCGATAAGGGTGACGGCAATGACGTTATTGAAATTTATCAAAAGATGGAAAATGCTGTTGGACATGCGCGTCAGGGCCTTGGACCGGCTTATCTGGAGTTTGATACATATCGCTGGCGGGAACACTGCGGGCCAAACTATGACAATAACATCGGCTATCGGTCGGAAGAGGAGTATTTGGATTGGCGGAAACGATGTCCCATTACATGCTTTGAAGAAATATTGAAACAGGAAAAGGTTCTTTCCGACCTGGAAGTTAAAGAAACGGTAAAGAAAATTACCGCTGAAATTGAGGGAGCTTTTAACTTCGCCGTATCCAGCCCTTTCCCTCCTGAAAAAGACCTTTACCATCATCTTTACGCCTATTGAGTCAGATGGGTTTTTATGGAACGCGAAATAAGCTACGTAAAAGCTATTTTGGAAGCAACGGCCCAGAGCATGGCCGAAGACGCATCGGTTTATATCATGGGGTTGGGCGTTCCTGACCCGAAAGGCATTTTCGGGACAACCCTTGGTCTCAAAGAGCAATTTGGAAACCAGAGAATAATGGACATGCCGGTATCAGAAAGTGCCATGACCGGCGTGGCTATCGGTTCGGCCATGGTCGGGATGCGGCCGATATTGACTCATCAGCGACTTGATTTCATACTCGTGTCCCTGGATCAAATTATCAATAATGCGGCCAAGTGGCACTATATGTTCGGCGGAAAAATGAGCGTGCCAATCGTGATTCGCCTGATTGTTGGGCGGGGCTGGGGGCAGGGTCCTCAACATTCGCAAAGCCTGCAATCTTTATTTGCCCATATCCCGGGATTAAAAGTTGTCATGCCTTTCACCCCTTATGACGCCAAGGGGTTGCTCGTTTCCGCCATTAGGGATAATAATCCGGTTATCTATATTGAACATCGCTGGCTTCACAATATTACAGGTATTGTTCCGGAAAAGATCTACACCGTACCCTTGGGGAAGGCCAGGGTCGTAAAAGAAGGAAAAGATATCACCATTGCGGCGTCATCATACATGGTTTTAGAATCCATGAAAGCGGCGGATTATTTAGGTAAAGATGGCATCTTCGCCGAAGTGCTTGATCTGCGCACGTTACAACCTCTTGACCGGGAAAGCATCATTAATTCCGTAGAAAAGACCGGCCGCCTCCTCGTTGTTGATGGCGCCTGCCATACCGCCGGCTTTGCTGCGGAAGTTATGGCCACAGCAACAGAAAAAGCCTTCGGTCATCTAAAGGTATCGCCCCAAAGAATAACTTACCCGGACCTGCCGACGCCGACCAGCCCGGCCCTGGCGAATGTGTATTATCCTCGTGTTATCAACATCATCAATGCCGTCCGGTCTATGTTCAGACTTCCGGGAAGAACGGAAGATGAATTAGGCATAAAGCATGATCAGCCTTTGGACGTGCCGGACAAGTCGTTCACGGGACCTTTCTGATAAACGCGACGAAATGATTAGAACCCATAACACAAATTAATTTTTAAAAAACATACTGCGAGATATTTGCCGGGAAGGGAAATATAAATGGAAACAATCGACAGCACATGATGTAGAAAAAGGCTTGATTCTGGATGGAACAAAAATTCAATGGCACACAGACCGGGTAAAAGCATGGATGAACGGAGAAAGAATTGCTCCGATTACAGTTGATATGGCATTGACAAGGGCTTGCAATTATAAATGCGAGTTCTATTATGGAAAGCTTCAAGAGAATCCGAGAATGAAAATAACCAAAGATACAATTTACCGTTTTCTTGACGATGCAGCTGAGATTGGAGTAAAGGGGGTTAGTTTTGTAAGTGACGGAGAAAGTTCATGTGCCCCATTTTTTGTTGAAGCAATTATCAGAGGTAGCAAAAATGGTTTGTCAATGGCTATGGCTTCGAATGGGCACCTGGTTACCAAAGAGAAACTGGAGCAAATACTTCTACATTTAACATATTTTCGCTTCAACATATCAGCGGGAGAATCGCGAAGATACGCTGATATTATGGGGGTTCCAGAATCATATATTTTCACAGTTTGCCAAAACATTCAAGATGCGATGGAGATTAAAAACAAATACAATCTTAACGTAACTATTGGCATGCAAATGGTTCTTATGCCGCGGTATGGCGATCAAATTCTTCCGCTTGCAAAGCTAGGCTCAAAACTAAAGCCCGATTATCTTGTTATAAAACACACTTCTGACGATGAAAAGGGAAGCCTTGGCGTGAATTATAAAGGATATCGCGAATTATACAAAGACCTCAAAAAAGCTGAATCATTAAGCACGGATAAATATATTGTAAAAGTAAAATGGTCGAAAATTCAAGATGAAGGAAAAAGAAGATATAGCCAATGCTACGGCCCTCCTTTTTTAATACAACTATCAGGCGGTGGATTGGTTGCCCCCTGCGGAATGTTATTTGGCGAAGATTATCGTAAATATTGGATTGGCAATATAGTTGACCAGCCTTTCAAGGCAATTTGGAATTCCGAACGTTATTGGTCAGTAATGCATGAGATAGCTTCAAATAGATTTAATGCAAGAACAATGTGCGGATGTTTATGCGTTCAACACAAATCAAATGAATTCCTTTGGGATTTGAAACAAGGGAAGGCAACCATGGGGCATCCCGTCGGGTCAGCGCCGATGCATATCAACTTTGTATAGCCTGAAGCAGGATTGCCCAGAGGGTTTTCCTGTAATCTGACCATGCCGTTCTAATCCAATAAAACAAACGGGAAGGTTTGATCTGCACGTATGCCAGTCAAGAAGTTGATTAATTCACCGATCTTCTATTTTATACGGGGATATTTTACCGGAGATAATGTGGCTTACTATCTGCCGGCAAAATATCTCTGGACGGTTTGCAATGTAACCAAAACCGGATTTCACCAACCGGTCTATGATTTTAAGCTGGATGGCCCGATCACGTTGGATTTCATGTTTTATCCGGAACAGCCACAACACAAGTATTTTAAAAAACCGGACTGGATCAACGAGTTCATTGTAGCTGGTGACACGGTCGCAGCACAACAGATCGCTGGACACTATGACTATTGCATCAATAATTATCGCAATCGTGGCGCACAACCGGCCGAATTGAACTGGGGATATCCACCCGGCATGCAAGCGATCGAGCTATATGCTTACCCCTATTCCTATAAAGCTATTTACGAACAGAGCATTTATCTTGACGACCTGTTTCTGACTGATGAATACCAGGAATATTTACAGTCGGTAAACCAGGCAGTCAATCCGGATCGGCGCCCGGTAATCGCCTTGCATCACCGCGGCGGCGATCGTTGGAAACGCCATCTGCCGAACAGCGCCGCTCTTTCCGAAGTATTATTGCGCAATTTACTGGACGCCTATCCGGAACATCAGATCGTGCTGCTGGGTGAATCCTGGCGCTATCATCGTCACCCAAGGATCAAATACCTTGAAGATTCCATCAATCTCCGCAATCTGAAAAAGCGATTCGAGGATTATTCGGCTTGTTTGCAATTTATCCTGGCTGCTTATTTTTGCCGCGATGCCGATATGGTATTTTGCGGCATATCCGGTTTTAGCGCTTTCATCGAAAGCATTCGTCCGTTGGATAAAACACCGCCGATCCCGATTTTCTGGGGACCAAAGACTTTTACCGGCACCTGTACCTTCATGAAAAAGATGAACTGGAATTGCTGCGCCGAATTGGCCGATTACCGCAAAGCTCACCCCGAAGACGCAGCGTTTCTGCACGATACCCCGAATTTTCTTTATTACAATCGGAATGAAGTCCTGCTAAAGCCCTATTGTCTGGATTATCCTAATAACTTGGACAAAATATTTACCCTCCTGAAACAAATATCGGAAGTGAAGGAATATAAAATTGAGATTCGCACTCTACAGCAGGGGTTTAGTGAACGGTTGATTACTTATTTCTGGCATTTCAAGTCGTATGTAAGGCTATTAAAGCGTTTATGTCAGATTATATTTTTAGAAAAAGCGGGGTGGGGACGGATTATGCTAATCGTAAAAGAGTTAATGACGAAGTGAATATAATATTTACTCTCGCTATGCGGACGCAAGCTGAGCGACGGCAATTCCGTTTCCACTATTTTCCAATGAGGACGAAAGCGACGCTTAATGAATTTTCTTTTTGTTAACCCAAAAGTGGCCGCACGTGGGCAGTATTATGATTTCCCTCTTGGCCTGGCGTATGTTTCCGCTTACATGAAACATTCGGGGTTCGCCACATACTGCCTTAACCTATGTCACGATGACAGCCCCATTGAGAGGCAGTTGCTTAATGCGATCACAAGTAACAACATAAATGTTGTGTGCACGGGCGGCATGTCGGTTAACTTCAATGCCATCAAAGAGGTCGTTCAGGCGGCCAGAAAGGTAAGTCCGGATATCAAGATTGTTGTCGGCGGAGCGGTTGTAACGGCGGATCCCGCTTTGGCAGCCGAGCTTTTGCAGTTTGATTATGGGGTTGTCGGTGAAGGCGAAATCACTATGGCGGAATTGGCCGGTGTGCTAACCGGCAACGGAGATGCTTCACAAGTTGCAGGTCTGATCTATCGCGATGGGCAGGGGAATTCCCGCGTGCCCGTGATAGAACGTCTGGATCGTTACATTACCACGGGGCAACGTCAGCCGATCATGGACTTGGATTCACTCCCCTTCCCGGATTGCGCGGGGCTTGGCTATGTCGAATATTTAAAGACTTTCGCGCCCAATTGCTCGAACAATATGTTTACCATCAATGACGCTCCGCGTGCTGCGTTTGTGATTGCCTCGCGATCATGCCCGTTCGACTGCACCTTCTGTTACCATCCGCTCGGAAGGAAATATCGGCAGCGGAGTCTCGACAGTGTCATGGCGGAAATCGATCACATGAAGCGGAAGTATGACATCAATGTTCTGGTACTGATGGATGAGTTGTTTTCCACTTCCATTGAACGGCTTCTCCTGTTCTGTAAAAGAGTAAAGGATTATCACCTCCAGTGGATGGTGCAACTCAGGGTTTCAGACGTGACCGAAGAAGTCCTTCGCGCCATGAAAGAATCAGGAGTGTATGCGGTCAGTTACGGCGTGGAGAGCATGAGCGACGACATTCTTAAGAGTATGAATAAGAAAACAACTTCAACCCAAATTGAAAAAGCCTTGAGTATGACACGTTCACTAGGCATTGGCGTATTCGCGAATCTGATCTTTGGCGACCCGGAAGAAACGGATTTAACGGTGAAAAAGTCACTAGACTGGTGGTTTGCCCATATTGAGTATGGCGTCACGCTGTATATGATCAGGGTTGTTCCAGATTCGCCCATCTATAGATATGCGCTGGAAAGCGGCATTATCAAGGATAAGGCAAAGTTTATGAAGGATGGTTTTCCGATCATAAACATAAGCAAACTCTCGCCCTCCGCCTTTACTCGTCTCTGTCATCTCATAGACTGGTATACCTTTGCGAAAATTCCAGGTCAACCGGGGCAGGTCATGCAATCATCCGTGATAGGCTGGGACACCTTTAACCGGCGTATATATTCAGTTGATATCCTGTGTCCTCAATGTAATGCCCGGACTACTTATACTAATCTAGCGCAGATGGACTACTTTGGTTTTAGGGGTTACCTTCAAGTGTTTTGCCGGAATTGTCACCACCGCGTGAATGTGTCGCCCAAGCAAGTGTTTGGTGAAAACTACAAGTTGAGAAATAATTCAATCTTCAGGTTCATCGCGGTGAATTCCATAGATATGCTTTTCCGGTCACGTATTATTTTTACTATTTTGAACATTATTCGCCTCCAGTTCTTTGATATCCGTCGCTTGCACAGGCTTTTCCGGAAACTGGCGGTGTCCCGTCCTGCAGAAACATGACAGGGACGGCCAAAGAGATCGGGCGTCGTGAAATAACAGCACAATCACGACCGATAATCCATAGATATTGATTGCATCATACCGTGCCAGCGCCTGTTCCATATCGCCGCGTTACGGCTTTGATGCTTTGCATTCCCACATCTTAACCATTTTTACCTTTCTGCTTGCCTCCAAGCCCCTGCCTTGCCACAATTATGGTCTCGAACGCATCTTATGAATACGCAGGACAAGGCATTACGGATTCTCTTTGTTAACCCGCCACTTTCAATAGTGCGCGGGCATTTGTGCACCATGCTTAAGTTCCCCCTCGGCTTTCTCTATCTCGCCACACCCTTGGAGCGGGATGGGTTCGACGTCAAGATCCTCGATGCCCCGCTATATTACCGGACGACCACCACGGTGGATGACAATACGGTCCGCATCGGAATGACGTTTGAACAAATCGCCGAAGAGATCCGGAGCTATGCGCCCCAGATCGTCGGCGTCAGTTGCGCCTATACCATGAGCGAAGCCGATTCGTTTGCCGTGATTGATTATATCAAGCAAAGGTTCCCATCGGTCCTGCTGGTGGTGGGTGGAGCGCATACTTCGGCGAATCCCGGCTATGTTTTGAGGAATCGCAATATTGACTTGGCGGTGATCGGCGAGGGCGAATTGACCATGCTGGAAATTGCGCGGCAATTCCGGTCCGGCAAGTCGCTCCAGGATATCCCGGGCACAGCCCTTGTCATTGAGGGACAGGTGCGGATCAACGAACGCCGCGAATACATGGCCGACCTGGATGAGTATGGCGCGAGCTGGCACCTGCTCGATATGGCGCAATATTTCGCGCATCCCAACAATGCCGACGCCACCCTGCGGCGCAATGCGGTGGACTTGGTCACCAGCCGCGGATGTCCGGGAAAGTGTGTCTTTTGCTCCATTCATACGGTCTGGGGACGCAAGTGGCGGGCCCGTTCGCCCAAAAACGTGGTGGACGAAATGGAGTTGCTTTGCCGCCAATACGGCGCGCGGCAATTCCGCATCCAGGACGACAATCTGACCCTGGATAAGCGGCGGATTATAGAAATATGCGATGAAATCGTCCGCCGCAAGCTTGATATCCGCTGGGACACGCCGAACGGCATCGCATTGTGGACGTTGAACGAGGATGTTCTGAAGAAAATGAAGCAGGCCGGCTGTTACCGCGTGACATTCGGTATCGAGTCCGCATGTTCCCGTACCCAGCAATACATCGGCAAGATTGTCAATCTCCAGCGGATCAGGGATATTGTAAATTACTGTCACCGCATTGGCTTATGGATCTGCGGCACTTTTATCATCGGGTTTCCCGATGAGACCCGTGATGAAATTCGGGAAACTGAGCAGTTTATCGTAAAATCACGGTTTAATTTTCCCTTCATCTATGTAGCGCAACCGATGCAGGGGACACGGCTGTACGAGGATTTCAAGGCCCACAACCTTCTGCCTGACGAATTCCGTCCCATGAGTTCCGTTGATCAGACGCGCTATGACACCCTGCACTTCAATCAGTCTGAATTGAATGACATGGTGCGCAATATTTACATGAGGTTTTACAGGCATAAAGCTCTGTCCTATTTGAATCCCCTGCGGTGTTACCGCGAATTCCTTTCGAAAATAAGATCCCGGGAAGACCTGAATTATGTACTGCGCATGGCCGTGGCAATCTGGTATCCTCTCCGGTTGAAAAAGTTTGCCAAAAAACATGCTGTTGACCAGGTTGGGGAATGAACAACCTCCACAACCCTGTCAAATTCCCTGGGTCTTCCGCAGTTACATGACGTGAAATGCGGAGAGAGTTGCAATAGGATTTACAGGATTGCCCTGTCTGCGGCAAAAGGGGCCACTTGCCTGGCGACGTGGTAAAATGGAATACTCGGATAGGATTTTAGACAGGATTAACAGGATTTACATGATTGTCTGATCATGGAATACAAGGAATTAACGGAAAAGATAATTGGTTGCGCCATGAAAGTGCATCAGGCGCTCGGTCCGGGGTTCCTGGAATCAGTCTATCAGAAAGCGTTAGCTCATGAACTCTGTAAGGCGGGTCTTGCCTTCGAATGTGAAAAGGCCATCCAAGTTCTCTATGACAGCGTGATCGTTGG
This sequence comes from Verrucomicrobiota bacterium, assembly GCA_018898455.1. Lineage (GTDB taxonomy): Bacteria > Verrucomicrobiota > Kiritimatiellia > JAAZAB01 > JAAZAB01 > JAHIJO01. The sequence goes on from JAHIJO010000014.1 coordinate 35,484, forward strand.
CGACTTTTCTGCCGACATGCTGGTTGAAGGCACTGTCATGGTGGAAAATAAATCAGTCCAATCCCTCGTCGCGGCCCACGAAGTGCAATTAGTGAACTACCTGACCGCCACCGGCATTGAAGTGGGTCTCTTGCTGAACTTTGGCGCAGCCAGTTTGGAAATCAAACGCAAGACCCGTACCTACCGTCCAAAATCGCCTTAAAATCCTGTAAATCTTGTTAATCCTGTCAAAATTCATGAAATAGTATGCCGGAAAACAAGAAGGGATGGATATATGAATCTGCTGCGTATGATCAAGCGAGTGATACTTAAAAGCGGATTCCCTCCGTCTAAACGAGTGGACTTTTGTAACGCGCTCTTATCTCTCGGGCAATGGCTGAAAGCAAATCCAGCGCCCATCCATTTGGAAAGCAGGGAAAAACTGTATGAATACGTTGCCGGCAAGATGAATGGGGAGCCGTTTGACTACATTGAAGCCGGCGTTTTTCGCGGCGACTCAATTCGATATTGGGCCCAACTATCAAGTTGCCCGGGATCGCGATTCTTTGGATTCGATACATTTACCGGCCTTCCCGAAGCCTGGCATGCCGGTCTTACTACGTTCAAGATTGGTCATTTCGACGCTGGGGGCGCCTTGCCGCTGACCCAAGATGAACGCGTTCGTTTTATCAAAGGCCGCTTCCAGGATACGGTTCCGGATTTCCTCCGTACCTATTGTCGCCCGAAGAACTTAATAATTCATTGTGACGCGGATCTCTATACCTCAACGCTATACTTCCTGGCGTCCTTCCATAACGTTATGACCGCTGGAACCTACCTGCTGTTCGACAATTTCTCGGTTGCCCCCCACGACTTTCGAGCGTTTTCTGACTATACCCAGTCGTTCTGCCGCGCCTATGACGTCGTGGCGACCGCGGAAGTCGACTTCGAAAAAATTGCGTTTCTCTTGAAGTAGAAACGGAGATGAATCTGCTTCCAATCCTGCCCGTGACAGCGTAGGATAACAATAAACAAAAGGATAAAGACTCATGACCACAGCTACGATCAATATGAAACTTGACGCGGACACGGCCAGTATCTTTACGGAGGCGCCGGCAGAGGACCGCAATAAACTCTGTGTTCTGTGGAGCGTGTTATTGCGGGAATATAAGTCGGCCCCCATGCCGTTAAGCAAGCTCATGGATCAGATCGGCGCCAGGGCAAAGGCACGCGGGCTGACTACCGATAAACTGGAATCCATTCTCGATGCCGACTAAACAGCTAACCAAAGCCGTTGCAGACTGTCGCGATCCGAAAGACAACATGTATCTTGAGCTTGCCAATGAGGCACGGGCTTCATGTATCATCACGGGTGACAAGGACTTGCTCGATCTCCATCCGTATCGAGGCATTGCCATTCTGACTCCCAAGCAGTTCTTCGATGGTTCCCCAGAATCCGATGTTGCAGGTTATTTCCACTGATCACGATTCTGTAAATCACACGAGGAGTCGAAGATGAAAATTCATTTATTTCATATTTACCCCCTGGGCTTGATCCGCATCTTTTACCAGCTTTGGGCGGGCTTGAAATTGTGCCGGAAATACGGCGTGCCGTTGCGCCGCTACGTGCCCCTCTGCATTAACCCGATGACCTCGGTGTATAATGCCGACCGGATCCTGGCCGACCAGCCTCGTCCGCGGACGATCATTGATGTCGGCGCCAACGAAAGCCAGATGGCGCGCCTGCTCAGCCTGATAGCCGAACCCGGTGCGCGGGTGCTGTCCTTTGAGCCGATCCCTGCCCTGAACCCCATCGGGCAGCGGTTCACCCAGGCGCTTGCCGATACGGATGGGACGGCGGACTTTTTTATTCCCGGCAAGAACGATGCTGAATTGGGAAGTCTGTATTCCGACGTGGTCAGCCGGCCGGGGCAGGAAGGGCGGACAATCCAGGTCCAGACCGCCCGGTTCGATACGCTGGTGTCCAAGGGGGTGGTTTCCTGGCCTGAACTGCAACGGCCGATCCTGTTAAAACTGGACACGGAGGGCAGTGAACTGAAAGTATTGAAGGGGTTCGGAACATTTCTTCGAGATGTGGATTATGTCCTGACCGAGGTGGAAAATGATGACGCCCGCGGCCGTCATTACGACCTGATGGAATTGTGCCGCCGGCTGGAGGAAGCGGGCTTCAATCGCTCCCGCCTGACCCATGCCTGTTTCTGCGGGACCACTGTCCCATCTTATTTTGACCTGCTCTTCTGGCGCGCGCCGGAACAAAATCCACCCACCTGATCCGTTCAATGACGATACGGCGCTTCTGGGTTTCGCGTTGGATTTTTCATTGACTCAAAACAGGAATCGATACCATATTAACGGTTAATCATGGCTCGCTCTTTGTCCGTCATTCCGAGCGAAGTCGAGGAATCTCATGTCCCGCGAGGCATTTTACGTTTACATGATGACCAACAAGGGACAGACGACGCTGTATATCGGAGTCACGAACAGCCTGGTGCGTCGGGTGCATCAGCATCGATCGGGTGACGTGTCCGGGTTCACGGAACGATACAACCTGAATCGTCTTGTGTACTACGAGCAGTACAACGATCCGCGGGATGCGATTGCGCGAGAGAAGCAGCTGAAGCGTTGGCGCAGAGAGAAGAAGGAGGCCCTGATCGGAAAGATGAATCCGACGTGGGCGGATTTGGCCGAGAGTGTGCTCGGCCTCGGGTCGGCACCCGCGCCGGGGTGGAAGAGAACGGAGATCCCTCGACAAGCTCGGGATGACGGATGTGGAAGCTCGGGATGACGGCAGGGGCAGGGGGATATCGCCAATGCTTATCCTTCCGTGTCCTATATCCGTTTCGCCCGTCCGAAATCCTTCAGGTGCCCCAGGACCGCCCTGGCGCCGCGTAAAAGAAACGCGATGTCATCCCATCCGCGGATGGCCTTGAGCCGATGCCACATGTAGCGCGGTGACAGGAAAATGCTGTAAATCTGGCCGCAGATTTTACGGACCTCCTCCGGGGACATGCGTGTTTTGAGCACCGGTTCGTTCATATCGAAACGTTCATATTCCTGCGGATCGAACAGGAATCCATTTTCTTTCAGCGCCTGTTCGTAGAGCGGCGTACCGGGATAAGGAACGACGGTCGTGGCCTGCAGTAAATCAGCTTTCCCGGTGAGCATCAGTTTCCGGGCCAGTCCCAATGTGCGCAGGGCATCTTCCCGTGTCTCCCAGGGAAAGCCGACGATCATGGTCAGGTGCACGGTCAGCCCGGCTTCCTTGGCCCAGCGACAGCCTTCCTCGATTTGTTCCACGCGTGTTTTCTTCTGCAGGCGATCCAGCGTCTCCTGATTGGCGGATTCCAGCCCGAACTTCAAGAGCCGAAAACCGGCCTGGCGCATCATCTCGTAGTCTTTCTTCTCCAGGGCGCCGAAGCGCATATTGCAGGAATACCGGATCTTGCGGGAATAACCGCGCTGTTGTAATCCTTCACAAAGGCGGGCCAGCCATGGGCCCGTGTTCAGGGTGCCGGAATCATCGAAGATTTCGGTTACCTGGTACTCGTCAATCAAGCGGCCGATTTCATCCAGAACGTTTTCGGGACTGCGTACCCGGAAGCGCGGATACATCACCGTCCAGGCGCAAAAGGTGCACTTGCCATGCCAGCAGTCCCGGCCGGACATGATGTACATGAAGGGATGTCCGCGTAAATTGTATTCTTTTTGATAGAGATCCCATCGCGTCAGGCGGCGGTCAATAAAGGGGGCCTCATCCAGCTTGTGATTCAGCTCAAAATGCTTATGGCCGGCGATCTGCCCGTTTTGGCGATAGACAATGCCGCCGGGCAGCGGCGCGCCGGTGGTCAAATGCCGGAGCAGGTCGCCCAGCAGAAAATCATAATCGCCCCCGCAGAGCACAAAGTCAACGGGCGCATTTTGCAGAGTTTCTTCCGGACGGGCGGTGACATGATCCCCGCAAACAACTAGTTGCAGGGCGGGAAATTCCGATTTGAGAGCTTGGGCCGTCAGCCAATGCAGGCGGACAACCGGTGTTTTGGTTTCGAACAGGAACAGATCCGGTTTTTCCCGGCGCAGAAAGGTCCGAAATTCGTCGGTATCCATGTTTTCGGCAATGGCGTCTTTCCAGATGACCTTGTGGCCGGCTTGTTGAGCCATGGTGGCGGCGCCGGCGAGCACCACGGGAAATATCCGGGTTTCATGGCTGAACCACTGAAATTGGCGATTCTGGGAAAGCAGGGCCAGTCCTTTGGCGGAACGAGTGGGTGGATATCCGACGACAATTTTCATGCTTTCCAACAACCTCATTTAAGTATTCAAATTGCAGTGAATTATGTATACCATTTGACATGTTTGAGCAAGCGGTAAAGCGACGGGAATGGTAATGTGGAACAACAACTGTGAGCGGGATATAATCCACACCTTAAGTATCCGGGACGACGAAGAAAACCTAGCAAAGGGGAAAAGCCTTACAATTGCCCGCGAACCACGCGAAAGGAACGCGAAAACTGATTACTCAACTGGCTTGAATTTCCTATTCATCGATTTGGATATATAAAATTTACTATTCGTGTCCTTTTGCTTGTTTCGCGGGCAAACTCTTTGGGGTTTCAGCCGCCCCTGGCGGATTTGACTATGACAGCACCTGCATCCAATGATCGGAAACTGCGCGTGGCCTTGCTTTACCGGTATGGGGTTCACGATCACAAGGAATTGTATCCAATCATTCCCGAGGTGCTGCGGCAGTTGGGCCGGCAGTGTGAAGCGCTCTATATGGGACCTAATCGCCGGCGGGCGGGCATTCAATACCGGTTCCCAGGCGTCAGCTATCGCTTTCTGCCTTTTACCGTGAACCGGGCCAGCACCTTCGACAAGATAACCAAGGCTTTGCTCTGGTATGCCTGTCTGCCTTTTGTGGCGTTTTTCTTTCGTTTTGTTTGGCGCGCTGATTTGATTTGGATTGATGAAAGCAGTCTGCCGGCGCAGGGACGCCTGATGCAGATGATTTCCGGCCGGCCGCTGGCCATAACGGTCTGCGATTTTTTTCTTAGCATCTACAGCGAAAAAATTTCCTGGTTGCGTCCTTGGGGGATATGGCTCAACGCCATTGACCAGAAGAGCTGGCTTAAGGCGGCCGGTCTGTTTACGCGATCGGAAAGCCTGCGGCGCTATCTGCTTGCGCGGGGAGTATCGCCCGAGCGCGTGGTGGTGGCCCGGGATGCCGTGTTGCCTGATTTGTTTGTGCCCGGTGACGCCGCGGCGCTGCGACGCAAACTGGGGTTTGGCGATGCGGATGTGGTGCTTTGTCATCACGGCATCCTGCATCCGAACAAAGGCATTCTGCGCGTTGTCCGCTGGATGCTCCCGATAATGAAGTCGGATCCGCATCTGAAACTGTTGATTATCGGAGGCGGACCGGACTTGGAACCGCTGCGGGAACTGGTTCGGAAGAATCAACTCCAGAATCAAATCATTCTTACCGGCTGGCTGGCATCCCATGCGGAAGTGAATGCGCATCTTAATGCCGCGGATATTGGGCTGGTCATGCGGGTCGGGCAAAGCTCGGATCATTTCCATGTGACCGGCGCCTTGATCCACAGCATGATGTGCGCCCTGCCGGTGCTGGCGTGCCGGCTGGAGGGCATCCAGGAGATAGTCACGGAAGGTCAGGAAGGCGTGCTGTTCGATCCGGATTCGGCCGGGGAATTTCTACAAAAACTGGATGTGCTTAAACAGAATGCCGCGCGGCGGCGCGAGATGGGGCAGAAGGGACGGACCAAGGCGCTGGCTGAATTCAATCCCGAGCATATTGCGAAGCAAACCGTGGAGACCTTGATCCGGTTTGCCCGCCGGGGCCGGCCGTGATGGAATCCTTATCCGGGCTTTGCCGCCGCCACGCTGGGTTCATAAAAAATAATTTGGCTGCCCAGCGATTCGAATTCAAAGGGCACATGGAGCAATGGCGCCATCTGCCGGCGGAAATGAACCTGCTTGTCCGGCGGCACAAAGAACAGCATGAATCCGCCGCCGCCGGCGCCCAGTAGTTTGCCGCCGATCGCGCCCGCGGCCAGACCCCTGGCATAGATATCGTCCAAGTAGGCGTTCGATATTTTTGCGCTGAGGGAGCGCTTGATTTCCCAGCCTTCGTGCAAGAGCCGGCCAAAATCACCGATATCGCCGCTGCCAATGATTTTCATGGCCTCATCCACCATGGCTTGGATGGCCTGCAGTTCCTTTTCCATTTTCGGTGTGTTCCGGATCTGGTCGGCGGCAATTTCGGAAGCGTTCCGGGAGAAGCCGGTAAAATACAGCAATAGATGGTTTTGCAGTAAATGGATGCGATCGAGCGGCAGGGTTACGGGATGGATTGTTATCCGGTCGCCCGGTGAAAACCGGATCACGTTCAGTCCGCCGAAGGCGGCAGTCACCTGGTCCTGGGCCCCCACATTCTCGCCGATAAGGTCCCGCTCGACATGAATCGCTTCCTGGGCCAGTTGCATCCGGGTGCACATTTCACCGCGCATCCCATGCAGGGCGTGTAAAAGCCCCACCGTGAACGAGGAACTGGATCCCAATCCCGCCCGGGCCGGCAGGTCGCTGTCATTATGGATCTCAACGCCATCGGTTATTCGCATGAATTGCAGGCCTTTTCGTACGGCCGGGTGCTTGATGTCCTCAATGGTTCGGACGTCCTCAACCATCGAATACACAATGCGAAACTTGTGTTCGAAGAACGGCGGCAGGTAACGGCAATTGATATAACAGTAGCGATTGATACTGGTGGCGAGCACGGCGCCGCCATGTTCATTGTACCAGACCGGGTAATCCGTGCCTCCGCCAAAAAACGAGATGCGAAAAGGTGTGCGGCTGATGATCATGATCCTTCTCCGTGTTGTGAAATTGAGCGGAATCTTGCCCGCGAACTACGCAAAAGGAATGCGAAATGATTACATAAAAAAACGGATTTATTCGCGTCTCATTCGCGTAATTCGCGGTTAATATGTTTTATTGTGGTCAATGGCGGAATTTATGAGTGAATCTTGTTGTTGCGATACAGGAGATACCATTTCACGGTTTTTTCAATGCCCTGTTTAAGCGTATATTTCGGTTTCCAGTTAGTTTTTGCAATAAAGCGTTTGTTGTCAAGCACTTTGTGTTTTACGCCGGTGTATCTGTCTTTATTAAAAAACAGATTTCCCCGATAACCGACCGCATCGCGGATGATCTCGGCAACTTCCCGAATCGGATATCCTTTTCCATTGCTTATATTTACAATCTCATTTTCAAAATGTTCCGCGGCCAGCAGCATCGCGTCGATTTGATCGTCGACATAAAGCAATTCCCGGATTTGCGTTCCATCGCCCCATATCTCAACCTGCGGCTCATGCTGCTCCTTGGCCTTGATAAACTTGATAATTAGCGCCGCCATGACATGGGTACGGATCGGATCGCCAAAGTAGTCGTCGGGACCAAACGGGGTCGCATAAATCACATGCACGTACTTTAAATTGTATTGTAAACTATATGCCCGCAATCCTACATCCGCCATGCGCTTGGTATTGGCATAATAAAACACCGATTCATCAACCGGTCCCTGATGAAAGTCCGGCTCATACAACAGGCTCATGCTGGCCGGGTACGCGCAGCTGGTTCCGACAAAGATGAGTTTTGCCTGCGGCTGATACCGGCGCCAGGCCTCCATCGTGTTCGTGTGAATCTGTCCATTGTCATGGACGAGTGACGCGGCCATGCCTTTCTGAAATTCGGGAGCTCCGCCGCCTTGAATTGCAGCCATGTGGATGATCCGGTCGAATTTATCGAGGGTCCGGAAAAAGGCGAATGTCTGTTCTTCGTTACGCAAGTCGCATTCCCGGCTATGGAAGACCCGATAACGGATCGCGCGGTCCGTAAGGATTCGGGCAAGGTTTTTCCCGATAAAACCGGTGCCGCCGGTGATTAATATGTTCATTCAAGACTCCTGATTGCCGTGTGTTTATCGCTTATCCGGCGCTGTTTTCAATAACTCTTGCCTGACATATTTCCAGACTTCCTGCGAACTGGGCATTCCCGCTTCCACCCGGTCGGAATATACGATTTCCTTTTTTCCTTCGTACTCAACTTCGGGCCACGCCTCTTGCGCAATTTCAGCCAGGGTAATCGTATCGCGCGCCGCAATTTCTTTTATCCCGGTTTGATTAATATTATCGATGATCCAGGCCGCGGCAAAGTCAACGTCAAGATAATTATATGCGCTGTGAATATCGACATACACTTTCTTGCGATGGATCAGGTCATGGAGTGCGCCTTTGTTGAATCCTTTTCCATATAGCGCCGCCAGCCGGATAATTAATGAATGCTCATGGGTTTCAACCAGCGATTCGGCCGTCCGTTTGTTAATGCCATAAGGAACATCGAGCTGGGTCCTTGCCGAAAGAGAGCTGATCTGCACGAATTTGCCGTATTTCCATTCGTAGATCAATTCCGCTGTCAAGCGGACCGTTGCGTCAAAATCAAGCAGGGGGTTCTGGAACGCCCAAAACCTTTTGGAGGGCATGGCGGTGTTGATTAAAACATCATATTCTTGCGCCTTATGCTGGGCGTAAGTTTGGCGGGAAATCATGACTGGTTCCAAGACCGCCGGATGTGTTGCTACCGCTCGACACAATGCCTGGCCGATAAAACCATTGGCTCCGACAATACCTACCTTCATGATGACAAGGTTCCCTTATGTTACTGTTAATGAATATGCTTGGCGATTTTGTTTTGTTCTTTGAAATAAGCGCTCTTGGGATCGCCATGGTCGCCTTCGCCCATACCCAGATTCTCGTGGATAATTGGTTTTTTGCAGTCGTTCCAGCGCTTGGTCAGAAAAGACACGGATTGGCAATCGGTGATTGCAAGGAAAACATGGTACGTGCCGCGTGGGATATAGATGCAATCGCCCTTGGCCATCGAGATAAAATACTCCTTGCCGTTCTTCGTGTCCTTTTCTACCTCCACGCCGTTACCGTCCACGAGCAGGATATATTCGTCGAATTCAGGATGGCAGTGATTTCCCCGAATCTTGCCGGTCTTGATGAACTGATGCGTGAATTCCCGGATTGGCTGATTCGGCGCAAAGGAAAAAATAGCGCCGCGTCCATCGCGAATGGTGTTCAGGTTGCAGGCCGGCTTGAAAGACTTCATTTTCATGATTGGGCTCCTTCATCATAACAGTCGAATGTAATATCATTCTACTATGTCGGCCAATCCAGGCAAGCCTGCGTTCGGTCTCTTCGCAGTTCTAGGTCTGTATCGGTGTCCGTAATCTGCGGATGTGAATTCCAAGGCCTTTAATCAGGACCAGCAACGTCAAGACACTGACGATCGCAAGGACAGCAACGATTTCCAGGACGGAAGTGTGCCGGATCGAGACCCCGATCAAGTACCCGCCGGCGCACAGGATTAACGGCACGGTCATGCGGAAGCGGTTTTGGGCCAGTTCAAAAGACATGATGATAAAGGCAAGTCCCAGGGGGCTCATGGCCCAGATCGTACAGCGGACCAGCCGGCACATGGCGATGCTGGGAGTCCAGTCGCGGTACAGAATGCCGAGCGGCAATTGCGGCAGAACGCTGCATACCAGGAGCGCGGGCACAATGATCAGGCCGGCATAGGCCAGGGCGCGCGCCAGCAGTTTTCCGTGCTGGGCGCTCATGGCGCCGTTCGACACCGTTTTGGGGAAAAGGGCTCCGGCAATCGGCATAGGGAGAAAAATGATCATGCGTCCGATCGTGCCCGCCCGCGCAAAAAGTCCCGCTTGATCCTCGGGAAAATAATGTTTCACGATCAGCACGTCGGCGTTCATGAGGAAGGCGAAAGAGGCCAGCACCACAAATGTGCGTAGAAAATACGTATGGGTTCCCGGCAGGGGCTTATCCGATGGCGATGCGTTTCGGAGGATTATCCAAATACCGGCCAGCCCGAGCGCGCCGCCGGCGATGATGCCCAAGCCTTGTCCCACCAGCGCCCACTGGGCGGCGGCGGCGATAAAATACACCAGGGCGCCGCCGGCGATCAGCCGGACAATGCTCCAGATTGTGCCTGAAAAGGATGCCCAGACGAAAGCCTGGATGCCCTGCAGAACTCCCCCGATAACCGGCGGAAAGAATGACAAGGCCAGAATGGTCAGCGCCAGGATGATGGCGTACCGATCCGGCAATTGGAAAAATTGCGCCAGCGGGTGGCTTAACAGGATACCGGCCGCAAGCAAAGGAACGGCGATCAGCAGGAGTTTCCACGACCAGGAGCGCACGAGCGGAAAAATGTCTCCGGCGCGATCCTGCTGAAGCAGTTGCGCGGAAAAGAATGCCAGGGCATTGCTCAGGGCGCTTAACGGCATGCCGGCAATCAGGACCACGCCCAGCATGGATGAGAGAATGCCGTATTCCGCGGGCAAAAGCCACCGGCCCATGGCCATGTGAAAAAGCACGTTGCAGAGGTTGCTCACCTGGCCGGCTGCCATCAGCAAGAGACTATGCCGCAGAAGATGGTCTTTAATATGCACGGTAATTACCGGAGTATCCGGCGCCTGATCCGGGCGCTAAATGGAGTCAGGAAAAAGCATGGGCGCCGGTTATAGAAATGTTTTTGAACATAACGAAAACTGTTTCCGAATTTCCGGGATATCCGGAATACGGGCCTTCTCCAGAAGTGCGCGAACATCCTGGCGGGTCATGCCGGAACGCTCAAGGATGAATTGGGCATCGCCCAGGTCCAGGGGGTCATAACGCATGAGTTTGGTCAAAAAAAGATCCTGATCGCTCAGCCGCATGAGGCAAAGATTCTGCCATGAGCCATTAATCGGCATGCGCTGTTGACGCCATTGTGCAGTTAAAATCAGCTGGGATTCTTCAAAGAAGTGGCTGATGTAGAGCCCTTGCGGGGCGAGTTCCCGATTAGTGATCTCAACAGCCTCCCAAAAATTACCGATCCGCATTAAGGACTCGGCTTGCCCCATCCAGAATACGCCGTCGACATCCATGCTTTGCGCGTATTCAGAAGGCGGTTTGGAAAAACCTAATTGCAGGGCCGCCCGTCCATACAGGGTTAATTCAACCCTTGCGGTGAGGTGCTTGTCTAATGCTCGGAGGATTGTTTCAGCGTTGTTCATGACACGAGCTTCCAATATTTCGCGTTACAGCCCCTGTCATCTGGAACGGGCACAGCCAATCGGGTCCAGTGCAGCAGGGGGGACGAGAGGGGGGGGGTCTTAGATAAGGCTTGATGAATCCTCTGCCAGACGAAGTGTTCCGGCGCAACACGGATGGCTTGGCGAGACAGTTCAGCCAGGACCAGTTCCGCCCGTTCGCGGCGCGCCGCTGCCAGTAAAGTGTCCGCATTCACGGCTTGCATGGAAACTAACTGCGCGGCGGCGCGCAACATTTGCGGCCGATCCTGGTTGTTCGGTTGGCAAATGGCGACAACCAGTTCCTCATTGGAAAGCAGGCTTAACGGCGGCGGAACGAAGTCCGGGCTGGCTGGCGGCCAGCGGGTTACAAACCGTGCCCCTCTAGCATTAATGACATCCAAAAGCCAGTCTTCCAAACATTGCGCGCCCGCGGAAGGATATGCCCGCATTAGACTTCCCAGCCGAATCCGCAAAGCCGAAACGTGTATGGTCACGCCCAGCCGTTGGGCAAGGATGAGTGGGCGTTGATTCATGAAATATCGCTTCCGGTCCCGAGGTGGAACTCCACAAGTTTCTCCAAATTGTGAATGAATGGGAATTCCATTTTGCGGAACGTCATATGTGCCTTGAGATATTTTTCCGCCGCCTGCGGTTTGACTTGCTCAATCATTTTCGTGAAAGCCAATCACTACTATGTGTCTTTGTGCCTTGGTGGCATATTATCCAAGCTAGACATTGGCGTATTGGTTGCGCCGGATCACTTGATAGCCCTTGATGAGTTCCGCAATGCCCGTTTGCAGGCCGACCTGCGGCTTATAGCCGGTGTGCTCAATTTTTTCGTTGCTGACGTTGTAATTCCGCTGATCTGGATCCACGCCAATCTTGGATTCCAGGATATGGAATTCAGGGACCTGTTTCTTGATTTCCAGACAAAGTTCCATCTTGGACAGATTGGCATCGCTGAGTCCCACGTTGTACGTCTCGTTGCGCATCGCATCGAAATGCTCGATGGCATGGATAAAGGCGCGCGCCACATCCCGGACGTGGATGTAATTACGCTTGAAATGGGCTTCGAAAAGAACCACAAACCGGTCCGTGACCGCGCGATATGTAAAATCATTCACCAGCAGGTCCAGCCGCATACGGGGGCTGATCCCGAATGCGGTGGCCAGGCGCAGGGAAATGGCGTGGCCTGAATCCAGGAGATATTTTTCCAGGTCCACTTTTAAGCGCCCGTACAGGGAAACAGGCCTCAAAGGCGTTTTTTCGGTGCAATACCCGCTCTTTTTTCCGATGCCGTACCCGCTGTTCGTGGTCGGGGAAACGATCATCTGACTTCGACTGCTCAACCCCGCCAGCAGTTTCACAGCCTCCAGGTTGATCGCTCGCGCTTCGATGGGTCGTTGTGCGCACACGGGAGCTCCCACAAGACAAGCCAGGGGAATCAGAACATCCGCTTTCCGTAGATGACTTTTTAGAAGAGCCTTGTCCCGCGCGTCACCGCGAATAATGGTCAGGCGGGGCTGATGACAGCAATCCAGCAGTGAGGTCTGGCCATACAGGAAATTATCAATGACGGTGACCGCGTGTCCGTCAATTAAAAGCATGGGAACCAGGACAGATCCGATATAGCCGGCGCCGCCGGTCACGAGAATGTTCATCATGGGGCCTCCTAATGGGCGTTACACTATCGGGTATCAAGACGGATGTCAACAGCCGGTTTAGCGAATTGACATTAACGGGCTCCGGGCATATGCTTGCAACATGAAAAAGACAGGCATGGTGCGGGTGGCGGGGCTGGGGTTGGGCTTGGTCATGGCGTGTTGTGTTGGGTGTCGGGAATGGTTTCCCCGGCGTGTCGTCACATGGGCGGATTTGGTCAAACAGCTGGGTGATTTCGATCGTATCGCCCGGTTGGATGTTCCCTCCTCCTTGATCATTACATCCTTTGACCCCAAGGGCGGTAATGACGATTATAACAACTTCGTGCGGAAAAGCAAAACGCCCGGGTGGGTCGTGCTGGCTGATTTGAAAGGGCCGGGCTATATGTCCCGGTTCTGGTTCACGGGGGCGGGTGGTGAGCGCCCTCTTCGATTCTACTTTGACGGCGAAAAAAAACCGAGAATTGAAACTACCCTCGACGAGTTTTGCGCAAAAAATGGGCCATTTTTCCCGATTCTGGCGGGTAATGAGAATATTTGCTGGTATTCTTTTGTTCCTATTCCCTATCACAACCGATTGATCATCGAAGCCAAAGAGGGGGGGGATCAACCGGGTGGCTGGCCGAGGCTGTTCTACCAGGTCAATTATGCCTCCCTGCCACCGGGACAAACCGTCGCCAGTTTCCCCGCCGCATTATCAGCCGAGGATCTTGCCCTGCTCCAAAAAATCCGTGATCGCTGGAAGGCGTTTTCCACAGAACGTCCGTTGCCGGGTCCGGTATCGGCTGAAACCAACGTCCTGTTAAAGGCGGGTATGGCATTGGATTTGTTTCAGATACCGGGTCCCGCCCTGCTCCGTTCGCTTTGGATTCAGCCCGACTTTGATGCGATCACGGCGTCGGCCTTGGCCCGGGAAAATATTCTAAGAGAAGTGGTGCTTCGCATTCGATGGAACCGTTTGCCAGCCGCCAGCGTGGAGGTGCCCTTGGGCGATTTCTTCGGGAGTTGCTGGCAGAGATCCCGGTATCAATGTCTCTACTTCGGCTTGACGAATGACACGTTGATCAGCCGCTTTCCGATGCCGTTCGAAGCGTCCGCCCGAATCAGCCTTGAGAATCAGGGAACTCAGACGATTGCCCTGAAAGCGGGCGTTGGATTTGAACCGCTGAAGCAGTGGGACCCCGCCTGGGGATATTTCCATAGCGGCTGGCATCGGACCGGTCCGGAAGATTTGGGTAAGCCGCATCCGGTTCTGCGAGCGAAAGGCAGGGGGAAATACGTGGGCTGTATCATGGCCGTGTCCAGCGCCGACCGCAGTTACTGGATGTTGGAAGGGGATGAGACCATTCGGAAAGATAACGAGGAGATGCCGGCGTGGCGCGGCACCGGGCTTGAAGATTATTTCAACGGAGGCTGGTATTATCGCAATGTCCTGATTCGTCCGCTTCATGGGCTTCCATTCAAGGTTCCCTTTCGCACCGTGCAATACAGCTTGCATTTGATGAATCCGACGCTGTTCCGGTCCTCTCTTGACATGGTGTTTGAACGCGGTCCCGACCATGCCAGCCGCGGATGGATGGAAAGCGTGGCCTTTTATTATATGGCCCAACCATGCCAGGCGTTTGCGCGGCTGGGCGCGCCGGCTGAAAGACTGGCGCCGATCGAAGACTTGGCCCGCATGACTCTCATGACGGAACTATGGAATTGCGAGCGGCTTGGCGATTTCAAAGGAGCCAATGACTATCTTGACCGTTACCTGGAACGCTATCCCGATTTTCCGTTTGCGGGAGTCTTACGATTACGTCAATTGGCTTATGCTGAACGGGAAAAAGGATTTGATACTGTGCGCCCAGCGTATGAACGAATTGTGGCGACGGAAACCAATGAGCTGGTACGTCAGTATGCCAACATCCTGTTGTGGTATCAGCAATCTTCATCCAATGCTCTCCTGATGGCTTTTGCCAACACGCGAACAAAGGTATATCTGGATGGAAGGGAGATCGGCGAATCAGGCGATCCGGAGCGCCTCATGGTATGGGGGCTTCAGGTGGGGTCCGGCAGGCATGTTCTGGCGATGCAGGCCCAGTGGAGGCAGTATCCGGACTGGAATCAGGCCATGCTCCGGACCCACCAGGGCGATGTGTTTACCACGATGGATTGGAAGAATGCCATCAATCCGACGCCCGGCTGGCTTTCTCCTGACTATGACGACCGGTCATGGAAATCGGCGGGAACATGCAAAGGGCCTCCGGATGAACCTTATGTCTGGGTGATGCCGGATCCATTGGTGGATGTGCAGTCAAAAGCCGTTGGCTTGAGTCCCGGCAGTGAATGGCCGGACCATCGGGGGATGATCGTGTATCGCAAAGTGTTTGATTTGCCCTAGCAGCCTGTCGGGCTTAAGCCCTCCAGTCTGCTTCAACAAGGAGGATGGCGGACGTGGCGAAGCCAAAGTCCGACAGCCTCCTAACTTGATTGTATGGTGCTGACGTCGCATCGGCAGAGCGCGGCGTGTCTGCGACGGGGCATAGCCCCACACAGGCTATGTCCTCGCGCACAGAACGCGGCTCTGCCGGATGCGCTGCTGCATCCTTTTGTGAAAGGACGTTCCCTATGCCCGATGATCTCAAAGAACGAGTCAAGCGTTTCGAAGTCCATGTCTTGGAGATGCGGGGGTATCTTTGACGTCGCCAGCCGCGAAAAGGTACTGGCAGAGCTGGAGGTTCGGATGGCCGCCGCCGATTTCTGGAACAATCAGACCGCTGCCAGGGGAATCATTGACCAAGCGAATGCCCAGCGGGCGGTGCTGAATCCGTTCAAGGTTCTTCAGTCCGGTCTTGACGATAACCGAACCCTCTTGGAACTGGCGGAATCCGAGCCCGATGAAGCCCAGCGGCAAAGCACGTGGGATATGATTGCACAGGATCTGGGCCGGCTGGAAACCGCGTTCCGGAAGCTGGAAATCGAATCGCTGTTCGATGGACGACTGGACCGGCATAATGCCTTCTTGAGCCTGCATGCCGGAGCCGGCGGCACTGAAGCCTGCGATTGGACTGAAATGTTGTACCGCATGTATCGCCGGTATTGTGAAGAGCATGGGTTTGAAGTCAGCCTGTTGGATATTCTGCCCGGCGAAGAAGCGGGTCTGAAGAACGTAACGTTCGCCGTGACCGGCGATTGTGCCTATGGCTACCTGTCGGCGGAACGCGGTGTGCATCGCCTGGTGAGAATCAGCCCGTTTGACACGAACAAGCGGCGCCATACCTCGTTTGCCTCGCTGGATGTCGTTGCGGAGCTTGACGATGATGCCGAGGTTGAAATCAAGGATGACGATCTGCGGGTGGATACCTACCGGTCGGGGGGGGCCGGCGGCCAGCATGTCAATAAGACGGATTCGGCGGTGCGGCTGACCCATCTGCCCACGGGAATTGTCGTGGCCTGTCAGACCGAGCGGTCCCAGCATGCGAACCGGACCCGCGCCTTGAAGCTCCTGCGCGCCCGACTCTATGAATGGACGCAGGATCAGAAACGCCGCGAGATGGAAAAGTTTTATGGGGAGAAGGGCGAAATTGCCTGGGGCCGGCAAATCCGATCCTATGTGCTCCAGCCCTATACCATGGCCAAGGATCATCGGACCGACGTGGAGATCGGCAATGTCATGGGAGTCCTGGAGGGTCATCTGGATCCGTTCATTGAGGCTTACTTGAAGTTCAAGCGGAGTTCGGCGACAGTGGAGAGCAAGCCGTCCAGTGGAATACTGGAATGATGGGGTAATGGATTGAAAATTAAGCCATAGCTGGTATAAAACCGACTCTACCAGCATGATGCATCAGGAGGTAGAGCAGGCTTTACGCCTGCTATTTTCAGGAGACTTGATGGCAATTCACAGCATGACGGGATTTGGACGGGGGACAGCGGCTGCCCGGGGCATCCGGGTGATGGTGGAATTGAAGTCCGTCAACCATCGGCAGTTTGACTGCCGCATTGACCTGCCGCCGCCGCTGGGAGAGTGGGAGGTCGCCGTCCGCGAACAAATTCATGAATCCATTGCCCGCGGTTCCATCGCGTGCAAGGTTGTGTTGGATGTCTCACCGGTAATTCGAAGGCAATCGGCAACGGTGGATGAGGCGCTGGCCCGGGCCTACCTGGCCCGCTTGCGGCAAATCGCCGGCCGGCTTGGCCTGAAAGATGACCTGAGTTCCGCATCCCTGCTGAATCTGCCGGGAGTGGTTAGTTTTGAAAGCCCGGCGGCCGGCTTTCGATCCTGCCGCACGCTGATCCGGATCGGTTTGAACAAAGCCATCAAGGCTCTCAATGCCATGCGGGAGCGGGAAGGCCGGACGCTGGGGCGCGATATTGCCGACCGACTTAAGCGCCTGCAGGCGCTTATGCTTCGAATCGAACGCCGGGCGCCGGGTGTTGCCCCATATTACCGTCAGGCGCTCTTGAAACGCATTCACGAGGCCGGCCTGAATGTCAATGCCGAGGATCCGCGTTTGTTGAAGGAAATTGCCTTGTATGCCGATCGTTCGGATATTTCAGAAGAAATTACGCGGTTGCGCAGTCACTTCCAGCAATGCGTTGCCGTGATTGCAACGGGAGAATTGGCGGGACGCCCGCTGGATTTCCTGGTCCAGGAACTGTTTCGCGAAATCAACACCATCGGCTCCAAGGCCAATGACCGGGTGATCGCTTCTGAAGTGATCCGGTTCAAGGCGGAATTGGAACGCATCCGGGAACAGGTGCAGAATATCGCATGATCTCACGGCCCCAGAGACCGCTATGCATCGTTATCTCCTCGCCGTCCGGCGGAGGCAAAACCACGTTGTGCGGCCGATTATTGCGCGAGTTTCCGTCCATGGTGTATTCCATCTCCTGCACGACGCGCGCCCCGCGGCCGGGAGAGGTCGAGGGGGAAAATTACTATTTTTTGGCGGAGCCGGAATTTCAGCGCCGAGTCAAGGCGGGAGACTTTATCGAGTATGCGCAGGTGCATGCCCACTGGTATGGTACGCCGAAACAACGCATTGAAAAGGCCTTGAATGAGGGGCGGGATGCCTTGCTGGCCATTGATGTGCAGGGCGCCGAACGCATTCGGACCTTGATTTCCGGGCCGGTCTCGGATATCCTTAAAACTGCGTTGGTGGATATTTTCGTTGTTCCGCCGAGCATCAATGTCTTGCAGCAGCGGCTGGATGGGCGTGGCCAGGACACGGAGGAAACGATTGCCCTGCGGCTTGCCAACGCGGAAAAGGAAATGGCCTGCCGGGATCGGTACAAGTATGTGATTGTCAATGACCGGCTGGACGATGCCTTTGAACGTCTTAAGGTCATTATCGAGGCCGAACATCGTCGGGTGGTGTAAATCATGAAAACAAATCCGCACATTGTATTGGGAGTCACCGGGTCCATTGCGGCCTACAAGGCCGCGGAACTGGTTCGCCTGATGGTTAAAAAGGAATGGGATGTGTCGGTGATCATGACCGGGGCCGCAACCCGCTTTGTGAGTGAGTTGACGTTTCGAACGCTCTCCCGTCGACCGGTCGTTGTAGATATGTTTGAGGAAACCGACGCTTGGCGGCCCACGCATATTTCCCTGGCCGATCTGGCGGACGTGCTGGTGATTGCTCCCTGCACCGCCAATGTCATGGCCAAACTGGCGCAGGGCTTGGCGGATGACGCTCTGGCCGCGACGGCGCTGGCCTGCGCCGCGCCGCTGGTCATCGCTCCGGCCATGAATGATAAGATGTGGGATCATCCGGCAACCCGGGAGAATCTCCGTATTTTAAAGTCGCGCAAATCGGTCGTCGTGGACGTGGGGCAAGGCGACTTGGCCTGCGGCTGCGAGGGACGGGGCCGGATGGCGCCGGTGGAAGTCATCCTGGCGGCTGTGGAGAAGGCGCTGAAATCCAAAATAAGTACTAGATATTCGGCTAAATAATGGTATCGGAAACACTAGAGCGACGTTGAAAACGATAATCCAACGGCTCAAGCTTGAACTCCGGGTTTATCGCCTGGTAATGAAGGATCAACGGACGCCGCGCCGGGCCAAGTGGTTTGTATGGCTGGCGCTGGCATACGTGGTTTCGCCGTTCGATCTCATTCCAGACTTCATCCCGGGCGTCGGTTGGCTGGATGAACTGGTTGTCGTACCGATCCTGCTGGGGCTGGCGCGAGTTTGGATCCCCGCTGAAGTTCTGGCCGATTGCCGGACGCGGGCGGAATGGATGTAATAGAAAATTGTTATGTAGGGGCTGAGCTCTTGTCACGCCGTAGTGCGCCACGGCGAACGAAGGGGGATGCTCAGCCCAGGGTTTTGAACCATAAAGACGGGTTCAACCACGTCGCCTCAAAACGAGGCAAGTGGTCCCTTGGCCGCTGACGGGACAAGCTGAACCCCTGCATTGATCCGGAAATCCGCCCCGCTTGGGGGCCTAAGAATTAATTCATGAAAATACTCGTGACAGCCGGGCCCACTCGCGAGCCCATTGATCCGGTTCGGTTCATCAGTAACCGCTCAAGCGGTAAGATGGGCTATGCCGTGGCAGGCGCCGCCGTGCGGTTGGGCCATGAAACAGTCTTGGTGTCCGGGCCGGTGGCGTTGACCCCGCCGGAAAAGGTGGAAGTGATTTCCGTTGTTACTGCCGAGGAAATGCTGGCTGCCGTCCAACAGCGCATCGGATGGTGTGATGCGCTGGTCATGGCGGCCGCCGTGTGCGATTGGCGGCCTCGCTCCCCCTGCCTTCAGAAAATCAAAAAATTGGAAATGTCCCGGGGTCTGCAATTGAAGGCAACGCCGGATATTCTCCGGATCGTGCGGTCCCGGAAGGAGAATCGGATCTTTGTCGGATTTGCCGCCGAGACCCGGGATGTGACCAAAGAAGCCCAACGTAAACTCGCTGAAAAAGGGCTCGATTTAATCGTGGCCAATGATGTCAGTCAGAAGGATGCCGGGTTTGAAGTGGATACCAACCGGGTCAAGCTTATTTCTGCCGATGGAAAGTGTGACAGCCTGCCATTGATGTCGAAGAATGAAGTGGCGGAGCGAATCATAAACTGGATTATGTCCAAAGATAAGAATTGTCCGCCAGACGCGGGTTCCGCCAAAGGACGGACAAGCTCGCCTCCGGCGGACATTTCTATAGATGGGAAGCGGTGATCCCGCGCCTGCCCTGTTCCGGGCGGGGCCAAATTCCAGACGCCATGAACACGTTTCTTCTTGGATTGTCTTTGATAATGGGTATTTTTGCCGGGATCCGGACCCCGGCGCTGACGGCTGATGATCTTTCCGGATCCGGAACTTCGAATGGTTTGTCCTTGTCGATGTCAATCCTCAAGTCTTCCTCACTTCAGTTGGGCGGCCCGGGATATGCGCCTGTTGCCGGTGATTTCGACGGCGACGGCAAGGCCGATCCCGCTGTGTATAAAACATCAAACGGTACGTGGCAGGTGCTGTTGTCCGCCAATGGATATGCGCCGGCGTCAACTGTGCTGGGAACAAATGGCTGGCAAGCGGTGGCCGGTGATTTTGATGGCGACGGTAAATCCGATCCCGCAATTTATCAAGCGGCAAGTGGGCGATGGAATGTGATGTTGTCGGCCGGCGGATATGCCTTGGCTTCAACTGTATTCGGCGATCTTGGCTTCCAGGCGATTCCTGGTGATTTCGACGGTGATGGCCAGGCCGACCCGGCCGTCTATTCCCAGTCCAACAGGCTGTGGGCCGTCATGCTGTCCGGTTCCGGTTATGCCGTTGCCACCGTGACATTCGGCGGTGAGGGTTGTCAGCCTGTCCCCGGCGATTATGACGGCGACCGCAAAACCGATCCGGGTGTGTATGATGAATCAAGCGGTAACTGGCAGGCGCTCCTGTCGGCCAGTGGTTATGCGGCGGCCTCCGTTCAATTCAACTGTAGCCCCGGCGCTCTGTCGCCGGGTCAGCCTGTTCAATCTGATTACGATGGCGATGGTAAAGTGGATCCCGCCGTCTTTGAAACCGCAATCGGCAAGTGGGAAGTGATGCTCTCCAGCATGGGGTATCCCGTGGCTTCCACGAACTTTGGCTCCGGCGGCATGCCCGTGTCGGCGGACTACGACGGCAACCGGGCGGCGGAATTGGGCGTGTATTACGCCGCCTCTGGTGTCTGGAGCGTAGCCATCGGCGCTTCCGATGACGGAAGCACCGGCAATACTTACTATGTCGCCCCGACGGGCGATGACAGTCATCCGGGATCCCTGGCCGAGCCGTGGGCCACGCCGGGATACGGCTCGCGCCGGTTACAGCCCGGCGAGACGTTGATTATCATGGGCGGGATATACAATATCAGCCAATATGACGCCGACGATATTGTGCCGCCTTCCGGCGCGCCCGGCGCCTGGGTAACCGTCAGGGGCGAAACCGGGAACCGGCCGGTTCTGCGCGGAAGCGATGGATTGCGCGCGGCTGTGGATATCGGCGGAAAAAGCTATGTGGCCATCGAGAATCTGGAATTCACCAGTCTGATTGACAGTCCCTATTCGGGTGGGCTGGGGCTGGGGATCGAAGGGGGCGGTTCCGGGGCCGGCGCGGCGGATATCAGCAATGTTCGAATCAAGGATGTCTATATCCATCATGTGGAAAGCGGGGGAATCAATTTCTCCGGCGATATGAATGCCGTGGTCGTCAGCGGCACACGCATCGATCATGCCTGCCTGGGCGGTATCGGCGCGCCGACCTCCTACGGCCGCGGCGGCTGGAGGAACGTGGTCATTTCCAACTGCTACTTTGGCTATTCAGGCCATTTTTACCAGGGCCAGGAACACGACGACGTTTCGCTCTATGATCGGCCTGACGGGTTCGGGATCGAGCCGTCGGATGGTCCGATCGAGATTACAGGCACCACAGCGGAACATAATTTCGGCGACGGCCTGGATTCCAAGTCGCGGAACACCACGATCCGCAACTGCATTGTGGCGAATAATTCCTGTGATGGCGTGAAACTGTGGGGTGGGGGTAGCCAGGTGGAAAACACCTTAATTTATGGCAGGGGCGACGGAAACACGACGACCACTCCATGGTCCGCCATCGTCATTGGCACCGAACAGACGAATGCGACGTTTGAAATCGTCAACGTCACGGTAGATGATGAGTTGGGCGGGAACTATCTCATGTATGTTCAGTATGATAATCCCCAAATCCCGATCTCACTGACGATTCGAAACACAATTTTCAGCAGTCGTGGCGCTAATGCCGGCATCTACCTCGGCGGCGCCGTCACCGGCGCGCTGGAATATAACCTGTTCTATTTCCCGAATAGCGGCACGGTGCTGGAGCGCGGTTCGACCAGCTATGACAGCGCCCACGTTGGCGATTTGGGAACGGGCAACCTGTACGGCGATCCGTTGTTCATGGCAACCGGCTTCGGCGCAACCGGCGACTACCATGTGGCGGCGTCGAGTCCGGCTGTCAAGCACGGGGCCGCGTCCTATGCGCCGGCAACCGACCTGGATGGCCGCTCCCGCCCGCAAACCGGCGCCGGTGACATCGGCTGCTATGAGCAATAAACTCAAGGATTAGCCATGGTGGCTGATCGTGAGTTGAATTAGGCAGGTGGTTTTCCAAAGTTATGAATATCGCCTTCGGAATCGCGGGTTGGTCGTATCCGGACTGGACCGGCACGGTCTATCCTCCCGGGATCAAGGATAAATTGGCCTATGCTGCCCGGTATGTTGATCTGATCGAGATCAACAGCACATTTTACCGTCCGCCCTCGACGCGCGACAGCGCATCCTGGCTCCAGCGGGTTGGCCCATATCCGGACTTTTATTTCACTGCCAAGCTCCATCAGGATATTACTCATGGCGGCGCACTGGAGGAAGGCATGGCCGCGCAATTCCATGAAGGGTTTCGGCCGCTGGCAGAAGCCGGCCGCTTGCGCCATCTTCTGGCTCAGTTCAAGTACGACTTCAACGATACTCCCGGGCATCGGGAGCATCTCCGGCGCATCCGGGACCGGTTCATGAGCTTGGCCCATGTGACCTTGGAACTTCGCCACAAATCCTGGCAATTGCCGGAAGCCCTGGCCTTCCTCGAGTCGCTGGAGGTCACCGTAACCAACCTGGATTATCCGCTGTCGCAGACCGCCTTCAGTCTCCAGGAATGCAACGTGGGCAACCATCGCTATCTGCGCTTGCACGGACGCAACCGCGCCGCCTGGTTTGACAAGAAGGCAGGGCGAGACGAGACCTATAATTACCTCTATTCTCGCGCCGAGCTTGAAGATATCGGCCGGCGCGCGGCGGGATTGGCGGCATCGGCCCAGAGCCTGACCGTCGTGGGCAACAATCATTACCAGGGCAAGGAGCTGGCCAACATCCTGCAATTGAAATCCATGCTGATAAATACCAAAATTCCAGTGCCGCCTCTCTTGATCGGCCATTACCCGGATCTGAAGGATATTGCTTTGCCGGAAAATGAATGAAATTCATTTTACGATTACGGTGAAAACATTGGTCCTGGCTGGCGCCACATCTTTCTCCCACGGCCGGACGTATTTCAGCGAAATGGCGGCCTGCCCCTGTCCGATTGCCTTGAAGATCCACACTTCATGGCCGCCGCCACCGACTCTCAGCATGTCGGTTTGATCCTGAACGTAGCTGTTTGTGATCAAGACAGCCACGGTCTCATCCATCGGCTTAGCCAACTGCCAGCCATAGCCGGTCGTGGGATTGGCCGCGATGCTTATGGAAAACTTCCGTCCGGCGGTAACTCGGATCGGCTCGCCCGGATTCAGGTACTCCTCGATTCTTTCGGCCGCGGAGTTTGCAGCCATGCTCCGGACTGAAGCGCCAGAATTCGTTGCCGTCAATGTTGGGGTTTCCTGTGCCCCGGTCATCATGACCATGGCCAGGATTATGAGACCGGTGATGAATCGTTGTGTGATATTACCCTCCGCTATTCGATTTACTCGTCTTGGAAATCAGCCCATGAAAGGATTGTATCGGCCTGCCCAGGCAAAACAAGTCGATAAAAAACCGATGTTGGGTCAACCGGTCAAGGAGCTGGAGGGCCATGCTTACTGCGCCCCTGACCGGAATGGGCACAGACGGGTTCAGCATCCTCCTCCGCCAGCTTTTCCCATTCGGCGACCAGGATGGCCAGGGATTCGACCACCCCGGTGAGTTCCCGGTTGATGGCCATCGGTTTCCCCGAGCTGTTTTCATAAGTGGCCGGATTTTCAAGTTCGCCGGTCAGCGCCTGCTGACGCGCTTCCAGGCTTTCAATCTCCGCTTCCAGCTTGGCCAGTTTCCGCTGATGTTCCCGTAACGCCTTGGCCCGTGTTTGCCGGGTTACCGCCTCCATTCGGCGTTGGGTTTTCCGGGAGGGTGTGTTTGGCTTCGGGCGGCTGTCGGTAAGTGTTTTGCCGGCTCTCAGTAAGACGTTGGCGGTCTGGGCCCTGGTCCGTTCCAGGTAATAATCGTAATTGCCGGCATAGGGCGTGAGCTGACCGGCCTGAATATGCAGGACCGTCGTGGCGATGGCGCGGATGAAATAGACGTCATGGCTGATGAAGATCAGCGTGCCGTTATATTGTTTCAAGGCCTCGATCAGGGCGTCGATGCTCGCCATGTCGAGGTGGGTTGTCGGCTCGTCCATCAGCAGGCAATTGGGAGGATTGAGAAGCATTTTGACCAGGGCAAGCCGGCTTTTTTCGCCGCCGCTCAGGACGCTGACGCGCTTGAAGGCGTCATCCCCCGGGAACAAGAACGATCCCAGCACGGTGCGCGCCTTTTGTTCGGCGAGGGGATGGGGCGTGTCAAGCGCCTCCTCCAGAACCGTCCGTCCCGCCTTCAACATGTCGATGCGATGCTGGGCGTAGTAGCCCAAGCGGACATGCAATCCGAGTTCGCGGGCGCCGGCCTGGAATGGAATTGCGCCGGCAAGCAGTTTCAACAAGGTGGATTTGCCGGATCCGTTCGGGCCGACGAGGACGGTGCGCTGGCCCCGTTCTACGGTATAATTCAGGTCGCGATAAACCTCCACGGAACCATAGGCCTGATCAATATGGTTCAAGGTGATGACCTTCTGCCCGGTCCGCGGCGGCTGGGGCCATTGAAAATGGATTATACGGGTAGCCGCCGCCGGCGCCTCGATGATGTCCATGCGTTCGATCTGCTTGAGTTTGCTCTGCGCCTGGGCAGCTTTGCTGGCTTTGGCGCGGAACCGGTCGGCAAAGTGCTGAAGCGACTGGATTTGCCTTTGCTGGTTCTTGTAGGCTGCCAGATGTTGTTCTTCACGGGCGGCTCGCTGGGACAAATAGACGTCGTAATTGCCCCGGTAATGGATGATGGCGGTCCGGTTGATTTCAAGAATATCGCCGACCAGCTGATTGAGAAATTCCCGGTCATGGGAAATCAGCAGAATGGCGCCTGAATAGGCGCGCAGGTAGTCCTGGAGCCAGATCAGCGATTCGATATCCATGTGGTTGGTCGGCTCGTCCAGCAGGAGCAGGTCCGGCGCCTGCACGAGCAATCGCGCGAGGTGGGCGCGCATAATCCAGCCGCCGCTGAGCGAACGCGTCAGCCGGTTAAAATCGGATTGCCGGAACGCCAGTCCTGCCAGGATGCGCCGGGCCTTGGGCTCCAATTCATATAGCCGTAACTCATCCAGCTGTGCCTGGGCCCACTGGTGCGATTCGGAGTCCGTGGGGTTAGAGCGCAGGTTATGGCGCAGCGCCGTGATTTCCGGGGAGACAGCCGTGGCCAGTTCCAGCACCGTTTCGTCGCCGCTGGGCGCAATTTCCTGGGGAAGATAGCCAATCCGGCTTCCATTCCGGAACGCGATCTTGCCGGCATCAGGTTCCAGATCGCCCAGGATCAGGCGGAACAGGGTGGATTTTCCCGAGCCATTGGGGCCCACCAGACCGATCCGGTCGGATCGGTTCACGTGAAATGACGCCGCCCGGAACAGGACCCGGTCGCTGAATGATTTGCTTAGTTGTGAAACCGTGAGCATCGTTTGTTATTCAAATCCAGTGCGGCGCTTTAATCGGTCCTGGTTGGGTTCGATTCCCACTCGCTCTATAAAACCGGCATCAGCAGGTGGCAGAAATTCTCCAGCAGGCGGTGAAAGGCCGGTCGGGTCTGCCAAGTCGGCAGGTTAATTTCACGGCTCTGGGCAATGTCGGCCAGCACGATACGCTTAAGGGCATTGACGGATTCGGTGTCGAAAACCAGCAGGTTGGTTTCATAATTCAGGCGCAGACTGCGCACATCCACGTTGGCGCTTCCAACCAGCGCCAGCTTGTCGTCCATGATTAACGCCTTGGCATGCATAAACGGCGGCTGCCGCTCGAAAATCCGGATGCCGGCGGCCAGCATTTCCTCGTAGAGCGCTTTCCCGGCCAGGCCGGCGTAAAAATGATTGTTATCTTCGGGAACCACGAGGCGGACATCCACGCCCCGCGATGCGGCTGTGCGGAACGCATGCAAAATGTCCTGAGGCGGCACAAAGTAGGGGGTCACCACCAGCAGTTGTTTCCGGGCTGAGACCAGGCATTCGAATAATACATCGGCAATGTTTTCCATTTCATCGGGCGTGGGGCCGCTGTTGACCAGCCGGGCCTGCGCCGATCCCATCGCCGGCACGTGCGGAAAATGCGTTTTCTGGAGCAGGATTTCCGGGTCTTCATCCGTCATGAAATACCAGTCGCGCAGAAAGGAGTATTGCAGTTCCTGGACAATGGGACCCTGGACGGCAAAATGATAGTCGCGGATTGCCGGTCGGCCGGGCTGGGTCACGTTCTCGCTGTGGAGATTGATTCCGCCGAAAAAGGCTTCCTGTCCGTCAACCACGAGAATTTTTCGATGGTTTCTCAAGTTAATCTGGAATTGGCGCTTGAATGCATTGGCCTGTGTCCAGCCGCAGATATGCAGATTGGGCACATGCCGGTAACAGGAAAAGAGCCGGCTGATGACGGCGCCGGTGGATCCGAACTGGTCATAGAGAACCCGCACCGTGATGCCGTCCCGGGCTTTTTGGGCCAGTAAGTCGAGGAATTCCCGGCCGACGGCATCGTTGCGGATAATGAAGGATTGCAGGTGCACGTGATGCCGGGCCCGCCGGATGGCCTCAAGCATGGAGGGGTAGGCCTCATCGCCATCCACCAGTGGGCGGATCCGGTTGCCGCCCAGGAGCGGATGGTTTGGCAAGAGATGATCCATGGCGCCATTAATTTCCCGCGCATCGGGATCGTCGGGTTCCGCGGCGAGCGCTTCATGCACGGCCTGCCAGTAGACCATGGGCAATGCTTCATCTTCCCTTGCCTGGCGCTCAGCGAGAAACTCACTGTCGGCGCGTTGTTTGCGCCACGCCTTGCGGGGCATCCGGTTAATGCCGAAGATGAAATACAACCCGGCGCCGATCAGAGGAAAAGACCAGGCCATGAAGATCCACAGGAGCGCGGAGGTTGACTCCCGCCGGGTTCTCAGGCAATGAAGGCTGACGAGCAGAAAAAGCATGAGATGCAGAGCCAGGTCCAGCCAGAGCCACGGCGAAACTGCCGCCACTAAAACTGTGTTCGGGTCGGTCATCATCGGGCCTTATTTATGACGTCCTTCGGCGTGGTTGTCAACCTTGTTTACAGCTTGATTCCGGGATGCTCTTGTCCTATTTTGCAGACCATGACCTCGACCATCCATACGCTGTGTGTGTTAAACCCGACCGCCGGGAACGGCGAACCGCTTCAGCGCTGGCCCCGGGTCGCCTCCTTGATGGAGTCGTTCGGTATAACCTGCGATCTGTTGTCGCGCTATGAGGAATCGCCCGGCGCCCAGGTTGTCCGCCGGCTGGAACAGGAAGGTGCGGGTCGGTATGCGGCCATTGTCGGGGTGGGCGGGGACGGCACCCATTCGAATGTCATGAACGCGCTCATGGCCTTCCGGTCGTCCCGGCCGGAGATCACATTGCCGCCGTACGCCATGATCCCGATGGGCACCGGAAACTCCATCGCCAAATCTTTCGGCTTGGATTCGCACGAGGATATTTTTACCAGCGATCTGCGCCGCGCGGTGGCGACCATCCGCTATGGCGCCGATTACCTCATGGACCTCGGACGGCTGGATCAGGCCTGGTTTGTGAACGCCTTAACGATTGGACTGGATTCCAGCATTCTCCGGGAACACAATCGCCGCAAGGAGGAGATGTCAAAAGTGCCCCTGTTGCGCCGCCTGATCAGGGGTAACCTGCTGTACACCTGGTGCGCGGGCGTCCGGTTGTGGCGTCAGCGCCTGATCGAAGCGCAGATCGA
Source organism: Verrucomicrobiota bacterium (assembly GCA_018898455.1). Taxonomy (GTDB): domain Bacteria; phylum Verrucomicrobiota; class Kiritimatiellia; order JAAZAB01; family JAAZAB01; genus JAHIJO01. Next base: position 63,602 of record JAHIJO010000014.1, read on the forward strand.
TGTGGACGGCAATCCCTGGTATTCCGGAACGGTCGTCAACCTGGTCATCAACAACACGCGTGTTTATGCCGGTGAATTCGTGCTTTGCCCGGATGCCTTTGCCAACGATGGCCTGCTGGAAGTCGTGGTGATCGCGGGGCATACCGACTACCTGAAAAAATACTTATTGTCGTTCCGCACCCATCCCCGCCAGATCCGGACCATGCCGGAACGCTTCCGGCGGGAGTCCGCCATGAAACAAGGGAAACGGATTGAGGTGCGCCTGTCACGACCGGAGCCGGCCCAGTTCGACGGCGAGGAACTGCCCGCCAGTGTTCGGTTTGAAGTGGAGGTGGCCCCCCGCGCCCTGCGCATCAAAATCCCCGCCGAACCGGTGTAGCCTGGTGGAAGATTCACCACGGAGGCACGGAGAGGAAAATAGAAGAGGAGATTCAATCAAATCCTAGATTGACGGGGCTCCAATCCCAGATTTGATGGAACAGTCTGTATTGGGAAGGAAGTCAAAAAGTTTTTATAGAACCATTCAGAGAATTCTAAATATCAACAGCGAGTAAACGGACGCACCGGTTGGCCGGGGCGTCCGTTTGCGAGTCTCGGTGTCATGTATATTTCGTGTCCTCCGTGCCTCCGTGGTAAATACTTGCCGATCTACCCGTAGCTTCTGGTAAGGAACCGGAAAAAGTTGTCCGGCGGTTGCCTAATGGTTCATTCCTCGCGTACACCGAACACCGTGATTTCCCGCCGATCGTGGTAAAGCTGGCGCATCTGGAAGCGCAGGCCGGGAATTCGACGCAGGTAATCTTCAATGGGTTTTAAAACGGGGTAGGGATGCTGTTGCGGCAGTTTGACGTTGAATACAAAGCGGCGGGTCAGGGGTTCCTCCAGCCATTTACGGATCATTCCCAGGGTCTTTCCCGGCGGGATCAGCATGTCGCTGACCAGCCAGTCAACCGGTGGTTGGTCTGCAGGCGGCCGGAACGAAATGCCGTTTTCCCGCAGATGAACAAGCCGGCCGCCTGCATCGCCGTGCGATTTTAACTTCATCGGACCATGATCGACGGCCAGCACCTGACAGCCCCGCTTGAGGAACGCATAGCTCCAGCCGCCCGGCGCGGCGCCAAGGTCCACCACGCGTTGCCGGGACTTTGGCATCTGGCCCATCCGTTCAAAGACTTCTTCGATTTTCAAATAGGAACGTGACGGCGCCTGGGGATCAAAGTGCATGCGATGGATGCCCCCGGGACAGGGGTCCGTCAACTGGGAGAGCGGCATAACCGATCCCCAAAGTCCCTGCGGCGCCAGGCACAACTGCAGGACGAGCAGGGGGGGCTGTGTCGCGGCCCGTTCGGGCGGGCGATACCGTTTAACAACAACCGTAAAGCGTTGGGCACAGAACTCCAGGAAAATATCCCGCAAATTCGCGGCGCGCCGCGTCAGCGGCTGATCGCTGTCGGGGTTGGCCGCGAAGGTATGCAGGCTCCAGGGCAGGTGGCTTCGGGAAATATCGGGAAGAAGCCGGACGGCAATCTCGCGGGCCAGGCGCTTCAGCGGCAGATTCTCCAACCAGACGGCCTGATTCAGTCTCTGCCTTTCGAAGATGAAAGCGGAGGGTAAGGTGTCCGTCACGGGCCGGGTGGTTCCGCTGATCTTAACCAGTCCCTGGCCGGCTTCGACGGTGAGTCGGGTGGTTGTGTCCCGCTGTTGTGCGTTGAGTTTGGCGCGGACCTCTTCCAGAAGAGCCTGTTCGAAGGTTTCCCGGCAGAGCAGGATCAGCGGTCTTGTTGCGGTGATAGGGGAAGTTATCATGGGATTCATGGGTCAACATGATTCATGCCGCCGGACTTGTCAACGCCAAAAGCCGCGGAGGCCGCGATTCTCAGTAATGCGTTATTGGAGGGCAAACTGGTTGTATGGTATCCAGTTTTTCCAGTTGTAGGGGCTGTTCGATAGAACGGCATCCCACGGCGGCGGATTGCGGTTCTTGCGAACCGCCACTACCCCCCCCCCCAATTGAATCAAATTTCAAATATATTTGGCTAGAATTGCTGAAATTATCGACGGATATCTTGACAAACGATAAGAAAAGAGGAAAGTAACCACCAGAGTAATGTTGGCTCGGTTTATATAGTACCTGAATATTGCGCGAAAATCGCGCAATATTCACTTTTCGTCAATGCTGACAAGGCATTGGCGAAAAGACGTCGCGTTGGGCGGATAACACAAAGGGTTATACGCAC
>JAHIJO010000135.1 GCA_018898455.1 Verrucomicrobiota bacterium
GTTCGTTCGTGCGTTTCAACGTGCCAGCCGCTTGCGGATACCCGGAAAAATGTGAATTTGCAAATCGCATCAGATCAATACCTGTGTGTTTTCAAGGAATTTCGTGCAAATCAACGTCAACTCACGCTTTTTTGAGGTTAATAGTATAGAGGTATCAGAGTCCACTATCTTGAAAAGAGGTTTACTCTGTGTTCTCTGGGCCTCTGTGGCTAATCTTAGGATTCCATGACAACGATCCTGGACAGAATCAACAGCCCCGCGGATGTGAAAACGCTGACCCTGGACGAAATGGCCCAACTCGCGGAAGAACTTCGCGCCCTGATCATCAAGACGGTCAGCACAACGGGCGGACACCTGGCAGCCAACCTTGGCACGGTGGAACTGACCCTGGCCCTGCTCCATGTTTTCGATCCGCCAGGCGACAAGCTGATCTGGGACGTCAGCCATCAAACGTACGCCTACAAGATCCTGACCGGCCGCAAGCCGGTGTTCCATACCCTGCGCCAGACCGATGGTATTTCCGGCTTCCTGCTGAGGTCGGAAAGTCCCTATGACGCCTTCGGCGCCGGACATGCGGGCACAGCGCTTTCCGCGGCGCTCGGCATGGCGGTGGCACGCGACCTCCGGCAGGGACCGGAACACATTGTCGCCATAGTGGGCGATGGCGCGCTCGGATGCGGCAGTTCGTTTGAAGCCCTGAATAACCTGGCCTTCACCACCCAGCGGCTCATCGTGATCCTGAACGACAATGAAATGTCCATTGCCGCCAATGTGGGGTCCGTCGCCCACTACCTGGGCAAACTGCTGGCGCATCCCCGGTACAACCGTTGGAAAACCTCGGTGGAGCGATTCGCCAAGGACCGCCTGCGGCTCACCTGGTTGCGGCATATTTACTTTCGCCTGGAGGAAGCCGTCAAAAGCCTTTTTCTGCACAACGTGCTGTTCGAGGAATTTGGGCTCCGCTACATCGGCCCGATTGACGGTCATAACATGCGCACCCTGGTTTCGGCCCTCGAGACCGCCCGGCGCTCGGACGAACCGATTCTGCTCCATGTATCCACGCAAAAAGGGAAAGGTTATCCATTCGCCGAAGAGGAGCCGGAAGCGTGGCACGGTACCGGGGCATTCGAATGCGAGACCGGCCGTTCCCTGGCCGCCGCCAAGACCATGAAGTATTCCGAGGTGTTCGGCCAAACCCTGGAGCGGCTGGCCGGAGAAAACACCCGGCTGGTCGCCATCACCGCGGCCATGGCCGCGGGCACCGGGCTATCCGGATTTTCAAAGGCATTCCCAGCCCGGTTCTTTGACGTCGGCATTGCCGAGGAACATGCGGTCATCTTCGCCGCCGGCCTGGCCGCGGAAGGATTGGCGCCGGTCGTGGCCGTCTATTCCACCTTCGCCCAGCGGATTGTGGATTATGTGATCCACGACGTTTGCCTGCAACGGCTTCCCGTTATTTTCTGTCTCGACCGCGCCGGGGTGGTCGGCGACGACGGGCCCACGCATCACGGGATTTTCGATATCACCCTGTTTCGGTCCGTACCCAACCTGATCCTGATGCATCCCAAAGACGAGGCCGAACTGGCCCATATGCTCTATTCTGCAACCCGCTGGAACCGGCCGGTCATGATCCGCTATCCGCGCGGCGGCGGACCGGGCGCTCCCCTGCCGGAAACCTTAACTGAACTGCCGTTCGGCAAAGCTGAAATTCTCCGCGAGGGACGCGATATTCAACTGTGGGCCCTGGGTGACATGATTCCTCTGGCTTGCCATGTGGCTGACCGTCTCCAGCAGAATGGAGTTAACGCGGGCATTGTCAATCCGCGGTTTATTACGCCGCTGGATCAGGAATGCTTGAAGGAACATGCCGCCTCGACCCGGATTATCGTCACCATGGAAAACGCGGCCCTGAGCGGCGGATTCGGCTCTGCCGTCGGCGAGGTTCTGGCAGAAGCGCACTTTCCCGGGGTATTCCTGCGGTTCGGCTGGCCCGATCAATTCATTCCTCACGGCGCGTTCAACGTTTTGTGCGAGCGCTTCGGTCTCACCGAGTCCGCCATTACCGCAGCGATCCTGAAGGCCAACCGGCTGCTTGCGGCGCGCGGAAAGAAAAGCGCATCGGTATAAACGGTAAAAAGATGAGCCAAGGAACATCCGTCTGGACCATTGCCCATAAGTAACATCACCGCATTGAAAGGAAAAAACAGATGAAAACAAACAATGACTCCTCAAATTCAATCATCATTCGGAAAATGAAAACCGATGATCTCGCCGCGATAGTTGTAATCACCGGTGAAGCTTGGGGCAACTACACCATGCATAAACTACTGGAAGACCGGCATGGCGTGATTGGCGGGAAAGGATGGAAGGAGCGTAAAATCGCGGAGCTCCGCGGGTTCTGTGAAGCTCAGCCGGAAAACGTTTTGGTTGCCGAGGAAAACGGTCAAGTGGTGGGGTATGCCACGTTCAGCGTCAACCAAGAGGACGCCGTGGGGTATGTGCAGAACAATGCCGTCAATCCGCGTTTTCAGGGCAAAGGAATTGGTACAATGTTGAATAAACAGGTCATTGCCTATTTTCGGACAACCGGATTGCGAATTGCGCAGGTCGGCACCATGGAACACGATAAACCCGCCCAGAAAGTTTATGAAAAACAGGGGTTTAAGGAAATTGCCCGATCTATTTATTATTCAATGGAGTTGTAAGAGAAGCTTAATTAGAGGGGATTGATGAACCTAATGAAAAGTATTCCCGGATACACATGGCTCGCAAAACCGCATGCGGTTGGATCCTGTCCTCGCAAAATGAAAGGACTTGATAGGCCGGATAAAAGAGTGCCGGCGCGCCTATTTTGAAAAAATATGCGCTACCCCGTCCAATAGTTGGAATATCTTCGGATTCGGATGATTTCTATTTTCTTTGCGCATCACCCCGCAAAAAAAGAAATAACCGGAACATCGGTCATCGTGTGAAGCCCTGGTGAGACCCGTAGAATTTGCCGGGTTGCATTTACGGCAACGGCACAGGTGGCGATATCGCCATTCACTCCGCCGGTAATGGTCGACACGATATTGGGCTCGCCAAATATTTCAATCACATCCCGCGCATCGGGCTCTCCGACCGCAGCCCGAAACACGAGTTCTATTTTCAGTTTGCCTTTGGCATAACCCTTGCCGATCTGTTGAACACCGGCGGCCATGCCGCGCTTGATTGTCATCGCCCCGGCGTTGATCTTCTTCCCGGCTATGATCGGACTTAGAACATCTTCGGTTCGGTCGAGTTTCCATCCCATCCTGTCCGCCAGCATGCCCATGGATTCGGTCAAACCGACGTGCCGCAATGTCCCCTGTTTCCTTTTAGCCTTAAATTCAGCCGGCGTCAGCCCCGCGCCTATCTTGCGCTGGAACGGTACCCGCCGGAAAGCCGCATTCTGAATGCGCGCCACCCGAATACCCTCGACTTTCTGGCAAACGCCCGTCAGCGCCGTCGGCAGGAAATCCATTAGAAACCCCGGATTGACTCCGGTGGCCAGCACCGCGGCTTTATGCCGCCGCGCCGCGGCATCGATCCGTCCGGCGAGTTGCGGCGATGTCTTCCAGGGAAACGCCAATTCTTCGCAGGTAGTGACCACATGAATCCCATGACGCACGATATTTTCGATCTGGGGTGTAATGCGTTTCATATCCGAGATAGTCGTCAACAGAGCCACCTGCGGACGAACGCGGCGCAGGACTTCTTCCAGCGAAGCGGCTATACGGACACCGCTCTTTTGTTTGAGATCGCAGATATCGGCCAGATCGCGGCCGGTTTTTTTCGGATCCACATCGACCGCTCCGACAATGGCAAACGTCTCTTTACGCTCTACCAGGCACCGGGTGATTTTTTGACCCAAGGGACCCAATCCAATTTGCACAATCTTGATTTTATCCATGGTATTTCTTTTCGCTTCGATGTGATGTTCAAACTGCCGCTTACTGGAGTTTTGTGCCGACGCAACAATATCCACCTTGATTGATTTCCACCACGCGTCCTTGCCGGCGCGATTCCTCGGCGGCAAAGAATTTGGCCTTCAGGTGCCGACGCATCGCCGCCAGGGTGCATTTGGAACTACGCAGACCATATCGTAGTTTCCCGTTCGCCCTGAGGTAATCGCCGAGCTTGTCGTTGAACGTGCCGCGAGCCGTTATGAATTGTCCCCAAAAACCGTAATGCCATTGCACATTGGTATCCGGCGCGGACAGATTGGCATGCCACTCCTGGGGAAATAATTCCAGCCACTTGGAATGGGAGTTGAGCCAAGTCCCGGTCTGGATGTATTCGGCCTGGTACCGCACTTCGACCTGGTCCATCAGGATCATGAAACAGCACGGCAGATAGAGCGGGTCGTCGAAAATCGATTCTGGGCTTACGGCATTGGCGATATGAAACCCGACTTCTTTGGTCGGTTCGTCATATACATTATAACGGAGACTGCCGCATTGATAACCCTGGAGACCGCTGCGATCCAGGTAATCGCGTTCCAGGCGGGCATCCAGCGAGGGCCGCAGGACGGCAAAACCTTCCTCCTCGAATCGGGCGCCACTCCCGCGATTCTGTTCATAAACCTTGATCAAAGCCTGCTCTAACTCCAGCCAGGCCGGAGCATTCCAATCAATCGCGGTGGGATTCAAGGCGCCCGGATTGGCATCGACCTTGCGATAGATGTCGACCCGCTTTCGCAGAACATCCCCAAAGCTTTCTTCGGGATGGCCGGCCAGCCAGCCATGCATGAAAAACAATTTCAGCCGGACAATTTTGTACAAGTAATCCCGATGTTCTTCCATCGTTTTCGGTTTCAATACCATGGTATTGCTCCTCAGAATAAACAGTCCGCCTGCAACGAGCACCGGACAATAACTATATTCAACCCGCGGGAACAGGCAATAAAATTAGGTCCTGATCGTGAAGCGCAGCGGGACAACTGGAACTAACACCCCGGCAGAACGGGGCGGCTATAGTTTATTGCTGTAGCCACGGCGCTCCCTGACCGATGCTCGGGCAGGCTGCCGCCGTGGGGATTGTCCGTCGGAGCCGGGTCAATCCGTCAGCTGACGGACTGAATCCCGGCTGAATGGCCGGAGCTAACCCGGATTTCTCACGCTGGGAGAAATGCGGGCTAAATGAAAAACAACGTTGCCAAGACCGTCTCAAAATTGCATGATCCCGGTTCATGGCCTCCCATCAGCAGCGTCTGGATCAGCTTATGGTCGAGCGGTCCCTGGCGGAAAGCCGGGAGAAGGCCCAGCGCCTGATCCTGGCGGGACAGGTCCGCGTAAATGGCCAGGTCGCCGACAAGCCCGGCCGACGCGTGGCGACCGATGCCGAGGTGATCGTGGAGGCCGGAGAACGGTTCGTCGGACGCGGTGGCGAAAAACTGGAGCACGCCTTTCAGACCTTCAAGCCGGATGTCAACGGGCGGGTGTGCCTTGACGTGGGCGCTTCCACCGGCGGGTTCACGGACTGCCTGCTTCAGCACGGCGCCGCCAAAGTCTATGCCGTGGACGTGGGCGCCGGCCAACTGCACTGGAAACTCAGGAACGACCCGCGGGTTGTGATCATGGACAAGGTCAATGCCCGTTATCTGCGCCCCGCCAATCTCCCGGAACCGGTGGAGTTCGCCGTGATAGATGTATCGTTTATCTCTTTGACAAAGGTCCTGCCCGCAGTTAAAGATATTCTCCGTTCGGCGTCTCGCATTGTCACTCTGATCAAGCCGCAATTTGAGGCCGAGCGCAAAGATATCTGCCGCGGTGGGGTTGTGCGTGATCCCGAGGTGCGACAGAAAGTCATTGAGCGCATCCGCCGTTTCGGTGAGGAGGAGTTGGGTCTGCAATGGATAGGGGTCTGCGAATCGCCCCTCCGCGGTCCGGCCGGCAATGTTGAATTCCTGGCTTATTGGGAAATCAAGGGTCAGGGTTAAAAAAGTATGAAGAACGCACAGCAACCGTGAACCCTGAACCGTGAACCTGACAACCTAATCCCCATGAAAACTATCGGCATATTCGCCAACTGCGACAAACCCTCGGCGCCCTCCGTTCTGTGCCAACTGAACCGCCTGGCGCCGCGTCTCAGCGTCCGCCTGCTGGCCATGGAGCCGGCGGCGCAATTCCTCCCCTGCGCAGCCTGTGTCACCCCGGAAGAATTGATCCGGCGGATTGACCTTCTGCTGGTGCTGGGCGGCGACGGCACCATGTTGAGCGCCATCCGCCTGTTGCAGGGGCGGAATATTCCTGTCCTGGGCGTCAACCTGGGCAGTCTCGGATTTCTCACCAGTGTCACCCAGCAGAACATGGAGCAGGCCCTGGCCTGCCTGGCCCGGGGACGCTTCACCACCAGCCGGCGGACCCTGGCCGACTGCCTGGTTCGCCGGGCGTCGAAAATCATCCGCCGCTACCGGGCGCTGAACGATGTCGTCATCGACCGCGGCGCCTCCCCCCGGATCATCACCCTGGATCTGCTGGTGGACGGCGAAGCCGTATCCTCCTGCATGGGCGATGGCCTGATTATCTCCACGCCGACAGGAAGCACGGGCCATTCGCTATCGGCGGGCGGACCGATTCTCCACCCGGAAAGCCGTTCTTTCGTCATCAGCCTGATTTGTCCGCACACCCTGAGTACGCGGCCGCTGGTGATTCCCGATGAGAAACGAATCACCGTAGTTGTCGCGAAAAGCGCCGGAGACCTGTTGTTGTCGGCGGACGGACAGGTCGGGGAACCGCTCCGGACCGGCGACCGGATTGAAGTCCGGCGCAGTTCGCGCCAGGTGCGGTTCATTCACCTGCCGGATTACAGCTATTTTTCCGTTCTGCGCCAGAAACTGCACTGGCGCGGATCGGCCTTGGCGTAGGCATCCCCAGTATGGGATTAAAATATCCGCGAAGTGTCGGCCAAGAGGAAGGCGCTGTTCCATGTCCAGACGATTACCAATTCCGTAACATCTCAGTTACAGGGGGAATGTGGCGCAACCAAGTTGGGCAGAGGGCTTCAGTTGTAGCAGCCGTTCGATAGAACGGTCCGTCAGCTGACGGACGGTTCTTCCCGCCAGGAGCGGGACAAGCCCGAACCGCATCTATACCCCCCAGTAACTGAGCCCTTACCCCATTCCGCTAAATTTTATTGCCAGATCGGGAAACAACCCGGAAAGCTCGTTGAACGGTGGTCTTGTCTTGGAAACATCCGCGGGTGTTGGTTCGGGGAATGGAGTTGCAGGCATAGTATTTCGCTCCTCAACTGAAGTCATCCGGACGCTCCGTCTAGCATTATCTCCTCATGAAAGCTTGACCGCATGGGCTGTTGCAAACTTAAAATCAACGTTGGCGGCGACGGCATCTTCCGGAATTAGTTTGGATTGCCAGGGCTTGCCGAGCAAAAGATCTTAGTTGTCTCCCCATTTGCCGCCACCTTAATGATATATCGCATGGCGATATATCATCGATGGGCGGTGAATAAGGGGGTCCCGCGAATAATCCTGTTTCTGCACTCGCGCGTTCGGAGACATATCGGGCGAGAGCAAGGAGGTTGCATCCGGGAGCCGGAATTGATACGATGCGGCATTAATTAGGGAGATTTATCATGTCATCAGTCAGCGAATGGATTGTCCGGGAATATTTTGAAATGCAGGGCTACCTGGTCAGCCAGCCGTGCAAGTACGCACCCGGGGGCCGGCGCAAGCGCCTGGAGGAGGAAATCGACCTGGTCGTCGTGAACCCCCTCATCGGCGAGCAACGGTTTCCGGATTCCATGATCTGGACCACGGCGGATCTTAAGAGCATCCCCCGGGCCGTGGTCGGCATCCACGGCTGGCATACCGAGCGCTTTTATCCCACACTGCTGGATCATATTCCCGAAATGCTGCGCTTCGCGAGCGAGGAATCCATCCGCCTGGTCTCCCGGCGGATGGGCGCGGCGCCCATAGCGAAAATCCTTTGCTTCCCGCAACTGCCGGCTTCGGAAAAACTGCGGACCGACACTCTCAAGCTCCTGAAGCAGAAAGGAATTGACGGCGTGCTGTTGTTCCGGACCCTGCTCGTCGAGCTGGTCAACGGTGTGGATATCAACAAGAACTACGAAAAATCGGATCTCCTGCAGATGCTCCGCATCCTGAAGAATTACGATCTGATCCGACAGCCGCAGATGGAACTGTTCGGCAGCCACAAGCGGCGGCGGCCCAAAGATAAAGCGCCGCCCACCGAACCGGCATCTTCCTCTTCCGGCCCGGTTTAACCTGATCCATCCATCTGCCACTAAAACGCGAAGAAATCATTATTCATGTTTCAGTCTTTGCCTATTCCGGTCAGGGACGCAGCAAGCAGCGCCCCTACAATAATAAATTCCTATCAGATCCAGTTAAGGAGAATGACACCTTGAATGAGCGCGAAGCGTATGTGGCGTTGAACCTGATGGCGGATATCGGTCCGGTGGGTGTCCGCTCCCTGGTAACCGCCCTCGGTTCGCCCCAGGCTATTTTCACCGCGATGAAGGCTGAGTTCCTGCGGGCCGAGGGCATCGGGCCGGCGCAGGCCGATAAGATCATCGCCCAACGCGACTCTCTGCAGCCTGACGAGGAAATCAAGCGGGCCGAGCGGCTGGGAGCGCAGATTCTCACGCCGGTGGATGACGCCTATCCAAAGCCCCTCCTTCAGATTCACGATCCGCCGTTGGCCTTATATGTGTTCGGGACCCTGGAGCCCGGCGACAAGCGCGCCATCGGCGTCGTGGGATCGCGTCATACCACGCTCTATGGCCGCGAATGCTCCGAGAAGCTGTCGTACCAGCTTGTTCAGTCCGGATTCGTCGTGGTCAGCGGCCTAGCCCGCGGCATCGACACGGCTGCGCACCGGGGCGCTCTGAAAGGCGGAGGCCGGACACTCGCCGTGCTGGGCGGCGCCCTGGATTGCCTTTACCCGCCGGAAAACGCCGACCTGGCCCGGGAGATCGCCCAACACGGCGCGGTGCTGAGTGAATTTCCGCTGGGCCGCAAACCCGACAAAACCACGTTTCCCATGCGCAACCGGATCATCAGCGGGCTCTCCATGGGCATCCTCGTGGTCGAGGCCGGCCTGGGAAGCGGCGCGCTGATTACCGTGGATCAGGCCCTGGACCAGGGTCGCACCGTCTTCGCCGTACCGGGCCGAATCGATTCGCCGTCATCCAAAGGCACGCATCAGTTGATCCGGAACGGCGCCCGGCTGGTCGAGAACGTGGACGATATCCTCGACGAGTTCGAATTCCTGATCCCGCCCGGCCCGCGAAACCGGGATACGGCCGCCACGGAAAGTAAACGGCCTCCGCTGTTGCCGGAAGAGGAACGCATCGTCCACGCCCTGGAGGATGGCGAGCAGGACCTCGACACTCTGACGCGGGCCACGGGTCTGTCCCCGGCCCGCGTCAGCGCGTTGCTCATCGGGCTGGAAATGAAACGCATGGTGCGAATGCAGCCCGGCCGGATCGTGGAATTGATCCGATAGATTCCGCGGAGCGGAATCTATTGATTAAAAGCGTTTGCCGGACGACCTGCTCAATATCTTAAAAGATGATTTAGCGGAACGCGAAAAAACAGCAGTTGCTTAATGTTGAAAACATTAGCCGGTAATGATGAATGTCCCCGTCCCATGCGAAAAATGGCTCAAAGTCGCCGCGAATCTGAGGGTTGACCGTAAACACAATATTGTGCCGCGTCCTGAACGTTCTGCTCCACGATCATGATATCAAGGTCGCTGTCGCGGCCGGCATTGCCGCGCGCCTGCGAGCCGAAGAGAATCACACGGACCGGGTGCACCGCCTCGACGATCCGCCGCATGGCCTCGGCGATCTTCTCCGGCGTTACGGCCCACAAATGTTGTGCGGTCGGTATCATGGTTTCGCTTTCTCCTCGCAAGAACCTCCAGCCTACTCGACCTTACGGCAGAGCCAGTTCCTGACAGAAGGCGGCAAATGGAAGGACGCGGGTATTGGCTTCCGCATTTCCGAAATTCCTTTCGCCCAAATGCACCCGGTAGAATCGTTGTTACCTCTGCCCGCTGACCTCGTGCAGTGCATCTGCCAGCGGCATCGCGGCGGCCTTGGGGTGAATCGGGTAAGATACGCCGCCGGGATAGACCACGAGCAGGCGATCCAGTTTCAGATCCTGCAAGGCCACATACATGGACTTCGTTATCGTGGGCGCGTCGGCGCATTTGAACTCGACGCCGATCCGCCGCCCGTCCCGCTCCAGCAAGAGGTCCAATTCCGCCCCTTGCCGGGTGGACCAGAAATGGGCCTGGAATGCGCCCGCCCTGTCCAGCACTTGTTCCAGGGCGAAACCTTCCCATGATGCCCCGTACTTGGGATGGGCCTGGAGCGCCGCCATCGAGCCTACGTTCAAGAAGGCATGCAGCAAGCCGCTGTCGCGCAGGTACACCTTCGGCGACTTCACCTGCCGCTTGCCCAGATTTTCGAACCAGGGCGGCAGCACTCGCACCAGGTACGTCCCTGCCAGGATGTCCAGGTAGTGTCGCACCGTCTTGCCGCTGACGCCCATTGAACGGGCCAGTTCCTCGCCGTTCCACGCCTGGCCATGATAGTGCGCGAGCATGGTCCAAAACCTGCGGATCGTTTCTGGCGGCACACGGATGCCGAGTTGCGGGATATCGCGTTCCACCTGCGTGGTAATGAAGTCCCGGCGCCACCGCAGCGAGGCCGCCTCTGAAGTTGCCAAAAACGAGCGCGGGAAGCCGCCCCGCAGCCACAGATCGCCTTGCGCTTGAAGCCCGGTTTCCATAAGGCTCAACCCCGCCACGGGGACAAACCGCACCCGGCCCGCCAGTGATTCCGAAACGCCCTTGATCAAGGTTGGTGAGGCGCTGCCCAGCAGGAGGAACTGCGCCGGCTGCGGTTCGCGATCGGAAAGCGGTCGCAGGACGGTGAACAGGTGCGGCATCCGCTGCACCTCGTCCACCACCACCAGTCCCCGTAACCCGGAGAGAACCAGTTCTGGCGTGGACAGCGCGGCGCGGCCGGACTCTGTCTCCAAGTCGAAGACATGTGCGCCTTCTGGCCAATCACGGGAAAACTGATGGGCAAGAGTGGTCTTCCCGACCTGTCTTGCCCCCAGTAAAACGGTTATAGGCGCCTCAGCGATCGCCTCTTGGACTGTTTTTATCAGTAAATCACGTTTTATCATACTAATATAATCCATGCTTTATAGGACAGCATATCCATATAAGCATGAATGTCAACGCTATTATCAATCATTGTTGCAGGCGTGCGTGCCGACATCAGTTCGTTACTCTCGCATCGTCTTCAGCAAGGCGGCGCCCACGCCCGAGGCGCGCTCGGTCTTGCACATGACAATATTTTTTCCTTTACGGCGCTTTCGATCCCACCCGCATTCGGCCGATAATTACGCGATAAATAATGAACAGCCCCAGGATAAACCCCAGCGCGAGCCAGCGCCGGGCACCGGCGCCGCTGAACGACTTGAAATCCACGGTCATGACCACGTTGGGGTCAACCTGCAGGGACCTGGAAAAATCCAGCTTACGGCCATGTTCCGGCAGGGTCACACGGATTGCCTGGGCCACGCCGGCCGCCGCCTCCTGTTGCCGGAGAATTTTTTCCGACAGGATCCGCAGGCTGTCGTTTTCCTTGGCGGAGAGCGATTGTTGACCGCGCCCCCCCTGTTGTCCCTGTTGGGGCTTCACTGGTTGGCCTGCCGGCGCCTTTTGAGAAGCCGGCATTGACTGTTGGTCCATCTGAATATTCTGCGACTCGCGCACGGCATTCCGGCGATCCACCAGGCCAACCACCGCCTGCTGTTGGATCAAGTTGTGATACTGAACCCGCGCGTCTTCATTCACATCGGCTTTTCCCTGGGAATAGGTGAGTGCCGATTCCAGCGACTTATTGGCCAACTTCTGCTTGCCTTGGCGCGCATATTGCTCCCCCAGGGCCATGGCGTTCTTGGCCTTTTCCACATCGGCCTCCATCTGGCGCTGGGTGTTCAGGCGATAGTTCTGAGCGTCGAAGCTCACCACTTTCGTGATCCGCCCGGAGTCGAGACATTCCAGCGTGCCGCCGAACCCGTAATAAAACCGGTTGGGCATGACATAGACGGTCCACAGGATATCCGTAAGCGGCAAATCCAGTTGCGGCCCTTCCAAGCGGCGCAAAAACCAACGATCGGCTGCGTGGCTGGCGTATAACAACTCAACCGCAGCCGGTTCACCGACTTCCACGGCCTCCAGGGGAATGCGATACAGGGCGCCTTCCCGGGACGGCGCCGCGACCTTGCCGTTCACGAAGGCCGACCAAAGCCTGTCTGCCGGCTGAGGCAGTTTGATTTTAAGAAACCGCAGATTCCCGATATTCATGCGCACGGTCATCTGCGTCAGCATCTTCCCGTCCTCGGACACCACCGACACCAGCCGCGTTTCGGTAACCCTGGCAGGCAGGGACTCCGCGGATTCATGTCTGACCACAGAAAGCGGGAGCGCGTAATTCGGCTGGATCGTGCGGTAACACAGGATGGCATCCGATAAGTCTCCGGCCCCGAAAGCGGCGGGAATACTGCGCGCCTCTTCAACCTTTAATCCGTTCAGTTCGCCTCGCGGTTTGATTTGCACCCGGCCGTCCGACATCACCGTCAGGTATCCCCGGGGCGGGTCCGTATTGATCGGCAGGAGGGGCGTCACGATGACGTTGCCGGCGCCGGGATCGAAGGGGATCTGATAACCGGCCACCAGCATATAGTTGTTTTCCACCTTGCTGTGCAGGGTAACTTGCCAGATGCCTTTGGCGGCATCGACAATCTGCACCTTGGCGATGTCCGGGCCCGACAGGGTTAACAGCGTATTGGTCTGGGGCGCCTGCAGGAGGAAGACTTTACAGCCCGCATTTTCAATCCGGTACCGGATATAGGCGCGCCCTTTCAGCATGCCTTCGGCCACATCCACGCGCTGGAGCAGTTCCGGCTTGATCGTCGGGGTCAGCACTTCCGCTTTCAGCACAATGGCCCAGTCCGGGCGCAACAGCGTGAACGCCAGAAGGCCCTGCTGATTGATGCCCAGGTCGCGGGGATTGACTTCGCTGACGCCTTCACGCCGGAGCGTGGTCAGCCGCACACCGCGCTCGCCCGAAACGATCAGGCTGCCGCTGTGCTTGAACGCGTTGACAACCCCCACCCGCGGCGCCGCAATCGTATCTTCCAGGCCTTTTTCCATCCGAGCCAGCACCAGGTTCAGGTCGCGGGTTCCGGTTACCGGTTTGGTGAAATGCACAATTACCCCGCGTTCCTTGTCCTTCACTTCGTCCCAGTGGCTGACATCCTGACCGCTGAGACTTTCCACATCGAACCCGTCCGGTATGATCAGGCGCAATGAAAAGATCCCCGCCTTCGCCACCGTTACTTTCAGTTGGGTGGAAAGCACGATGCGCTCATCGGCCACGGAGAGGCTGCCTTTTTCTTCCACGCGGATTTCAGGCAGGACCTGTTCGGCTTGCACCTTTGCCATAACCGGCAATTGCTGATAGCGAAAGGCCCGGCGAATGGGAGCCGCCGCCGGCGCGCCCTTCGCGGCGGCCAGGTCCGGCGCAAAATCCGAAATATTTATGGCGTTCAGGCCTTCCTGTGGTTCCACCACAATCTGGACCGTTTCCGGGGCCGCCAGCGCCAGCGCGCCCCGCTGGCGCACCGCCTCTTTAACCTGCGGGGCCCCGATGGCTGCCGCATAGGGCAGACCCTCGCGCGGCGTCTGGGTGACCATAGTCAGGACCAAGGACCCGCTTGCCGGCTTTTGCAGAATCGCTTCCAGGCTTCGCGCGGCAGGATCGAAGCGCCAGGTGCTCAAGCCGGGGGCCGATACGGAGGTCACATTCATCTGCTCGGGAATGGAGAGCGCGAGGGTTTTAATCTCACCTTGCGCGATCTGGTAGCGCACCAGGTGCAGTCCGTTGATCACGCCCGGATCGAAGGTCATCAGCGAATTCACCTCGCAGAAAAACACGGTTTTCTCCAGTTCGGTTTTGCGCATCTTGGGCCGCCAGGTGAACAGGACCGAATCGTTGGGCCCGAACATGGCAATGGCTTCCGTCTGGTTGCTGCTTTCAACGGTTTTGAGATAGACCGCCTCGTCCGATTGAATGTCCAAGCCGCTTTCCGGCAATTTAAAAACCACATGATTTTTCAAATGGGCCGGTATATCGAAGGTTACCGCCCATTGGCCGTTGATTTCCAGAACCGGCGCCTGGAACTTCAGGGTGGCTTGATAGGCTCCTTCCCGATTGATTTTCAGCGCGTATCCCGCGGGGGTGCTCAGCAGGGAGACTCGCCGCGGGGCATCCGTCTTGAACTCGGTCAGCACACAGGCTGCCGACAACACCAGGCCGGTCGCCGGCTGGGTCGCCTCGAAATCCAGGGTCATGATCACCTGGGCGCTTTTCTCCGCATCGTGACCGGTGCCCGGCCCCGTGATGACCGCGTCAACTGCCTGAATCGTAAGCCCCGCTATGGACCGCGGCCATGGCCAGGACGAAGATGTATCGGATGGGGCGGAAAAAACCGCCAGCACGGAAAGACCCAGGGCCATGAGCCCGATAGCGGCGAGTAAAGGCAGGCGGACGGATCCGTTCGGTCCGGCTTCGGAAGACGGCGGAACCGCGGGCTGAAAGGGCGGCAAATCAGCGCCATCCGCCCAGGCGTGGGATTGTTTCCGCTTGTTCCCGGCCTGGATAACGTGCCGCAGCAGGGTGCCTGCCAAAACAATCGGCAGTATGACCAGGATGCCCAGGGCCAGCGCGGTGCGGACCATGGTTAACTGGGCCAGCGCCACGGTCAGCAAGGTCAGGCCCAAGGCCAATTCCATGGCGCTGAGATGTTCCCGACGGAGTGAATGGATCATCGCGCCGATGCCCAGCAGGCCCGCGATCAGGAGCAACCACAATGAACCGGCGCTTCCCACCCAACTGGGAACCAGGTTCAGCACCAGGAAGAGGGACTGATCGTCAGGCAGACTGACACTGCGCGTGAACGACAACTGCTGAAGATTCTGGCTCGCGGATTGAAAGGCATTGATCAACGCGGACAGCACGGACAACCGTGCCGGCGATAATAATACCGGCAGGATCAGGACAATGCCGCCGGCAATCAGCGCGCCAAGCGTCGGACGCCAGCGGCCGGTCAACCAGGCAACCAGACAGACGGCGGCCAGTGTTATGACGACGAGGAAACACCAGGCCGTTGCCTCTTGAACCAAGGTTTGAACCACACTGGTGACGGTCAACAGGACGGTTCCCAAACCGTTCATTCTTGTGCCATGGTCGCCGACCACGTTACCGAAGGAACCGACCGCCGCCAGTTTATCCGGCAACTGAACTGTCCACTGGGTAAAAGGGATTGGAGTTTTAAGAACGGCCGGCGCCGCCAGGCGTATCAGGGGGAAAAAGAAACCAAGTCGTCCGTGATTTTGCGCATACACCAGCTCAATTTGAATGGGCGTGTTGAGATCGCGAGGCCTGGGGATCGGCACCAGCAGGCCATCATCGCCCTGCAACGCCGCCAGATCGGAGCGTTTGCCATCTGCTTCCACAAGCCGCGTGGACCATAACCGGGCATTTTTCGGCAGGGCCAGGGCCAGGTATTGGCCGGAGGCGTTTTTCACGAAATAGGTGACGGTTGACACGGTCTCACCTTCCCGGCTGACCTCAGTCTGCAGGGATACATGGTCGGCCACCTGGCCAAGCAATGGTTCCGTTTCATAGCGGGTTGCCTTAAGACGGCTGGCGTGCGGCTTCTTGACATATTTATAGGTCGCAAGAAAAGGATCTTTCACCAGCAACGCATAGGCCTCGGGCACTTCATTGCGGTCAATACGAATGATGGAGGGGTCGCGCGTCTGCTCATCCAGTTTCAAGCTGGCTGAGCTGGCCGCCACCAGGTACCCGACTTCGCTTTCCGTCCCTTCCGTCTGGACGCCACCAATGGCGAGTTCGTCGCCTGCATAGCTGACCGGCCGGTCATAGGCAACCAGCAGCGTGTAATCGCCCATGATTTTTTCCTGGAGCGAAACGGTCCAGACGGTGTTGCTGTGTTCCCAGTTGCGCACATCCCGGCCGGTGAATTCCACGTTCTGGTATTCGGCGGGAATGGTCAGCTTGAATTCGCGGATGGGCGCGCCGCTGATGTGGTAGGTGATCAATGCGCTGCCGTAAAGCACGCCGTCCCCCAGCGAGATCAGGTGAAACATTTCAGAGTGGACCACGGGGGCGGTCCGCTCCAGGCCGACGGTTGCCTGCCAGGCCGTATCCTTGAACCGGAACGCCCATTGCGCATCCGGCACGCGCATGGGTGTGGAGCCCGTGTGAGCTTCAATCAGGCCTGACGATTTTTCCACCTTCAGCCGCAGCCCTTTTTCGCCGGACATGACCAGGTAGCCGCGTTCCGATTTGGCGGCGCGCACCTTGAAGGCCGGCAGGGAAAAAGCGGTCTTGTCACCGAGGGCCTGTTCCAGCCGTAGATCCATCAGGGTCCGGCCCTGGACCGCGTTGCGGAAATAGGCGCGGATGACACGCCGGCCGGCCTCGTCGCGCACGTCGTAATCGACAATTTCAGCGCCCGTGACGCTGGCAACCATCCAGGTCGGGTCGGTTTCAATGACCACTTCGCGCGCCGGCGCGTCGCGCACTTCAAGCTCAACCGAGGCGTTAAATATGGCATCGTTATCAACAACCGAAAGAATCAGCCGGTCGTCGGCGCTGACGGCGGTCACCACGTCATCGGCTTCCAGCGCGAAGGTGAACGGCATATTGACAAACTGGTATGTGAAGGGCGTGCGGGCGGGAAGTGCCCGCGCCGGGTCGGATGGCAATCCCAGCTTGACCTGGGGAAATGCCGCCTGGTCAATCTGGGTCAGGCCCAGCGCCTGGTTGACCAGGAGCTTGATGGCGCTATCGGTGCCGACGGTCAGGAATCCGTTGGCCCGAATGACATCCCGGGGCACAAAGGCCGGCAGGTTGAATTTGCAGGGGAATTCCGGCAGAACCATCTCGCCGTTAATCTGCAGAAGATACTGAGTGTCTTTCGGCCGGCTCAGGGAAACCGTCAAGAGCGGCTGGGCCGGATTTTGCCGGTCTATGCTCCAGTCCTGGATATCTTCCCCGCGCACCTGGGTGACATTGATATTCGACGACATAGCCACCGTGAGCTTGTTTAAACTACCTTGGACCACGCGATAGCTCAGGATGGTATCCAGGTGCACGGCGCCCACGCCCGCCGAGGCGATCATGTTGGCCACGCACTCCACCACCCGTTCGGCCTCCAGCTTCTTGATTTCCGGCTTCCAGCGCATCTCAAAGTCGTCACTGATCCCCAGGAACGCCGTCACCACCGTTTTGCCGCTGGGGGCCTTTTGCCGTTTGACGCTCAGCGCGCCGGGGAAATTGACTTCCAGGTCATCCCGATCGCACTGCACAGCCACCTCCCGGATCGTGGACAGGGGAATTAGAAACTGCGTGCGGCGCCAATCCCCCTCTTTGACCGGCCGGCTGGCAAAAACGAATTTAATCGATTGCCGTCCGCGCGAATCCAGCGTCAGCCAGAAACAACCCCCTTCCGCATTCCGGGACAAGACCACGCCCCGCGGCAGATCGCTTTCACGGCAGGCGATGTTTCCGGCCACCAGGGGCACCCGCCAAGATCTCTCCCGAACATCCACCATGAAAGCCATGGTGAACACCACGTTTTCGCCCTCGATCTCGCCGTGAATCGACAGGTCAGCAATGGTGAATCCCGTTGCGGCAGCCGGCGGGGCGGTCGGGAATTCAGCGGGCGTTTGGGTTGCCGCCATGCCCGCGACGCTTATGACGATCCATAATCCTGCGGCCAGTCCGCTCCCGATCAGCATGCGTAGTCGTTTCATGTTCTTTTCCTTTCGTTGGTTGAGGAAACGCATAGGAATTTTCAAAGTTGTAGTCGCAAGACGACAGCCCGCGAGATTGGTCAGGAAACGTCGGCCTAACATCCGACGGCTACAGTACAAGTTGCCCCGCTTCGGGGCCTAATGCAATTCAACCTCACGTTATTCGCGGCTCAGCCGGAGGCTTCCCTCCATAGACAGGCAGACTGCCCGACCTGCAGACCAAACGGGCGCGGCTATTTACCGTTGCCTGCATCCGGCTTGTTAGACTGTTGTGTTATTTCGCCATTAAGGATTATAATTTTCTTGAAAGATGTGTGAACTCCGCCCTCATCACCCTGCATCTTGAAGTCAATGATTCTCACTTTCATGTTTTGTTTCAGAAAGTAGTCATCTTTTGGGTGATGGAGTTTGATGCCTATGGTTTCACCACTTTTGAATAGTACAAGGTCGCCTTCTGGAGAGACCACTGTTTCTATTAGCGTAATGCTGTAATGCGCTGGTATGGTGCGGTCATATGCTCTGCTGCCAGACATACCAGGGAGCCCTTTGACAACTTTGTCAGGATGCCAGGAAATTGCCTGAATTGTTCCTTCGATAGTCATGGGCGCCATTGGCCGCATTGGTGCTGCACAAGAAAGTTGTGCAAGAAAAGTCGCACAGACACCTACTGTTGCAATCATGAGCCGTTGCATAACCATTCCTCCTTTACATCTGTATCGTTTTTGTTGCTGTCTAACGCGGGCTTGTGCCCGCAACCCAAGTATGCCGTTCTCCCAGCAGTGTGTCGAGTCGAGTAGACCGGAGGAATCTCACCCCCAGTCCCTCACGGAACCGTACTTGAGCCTCTCGACTCATACGGCTCTTATTGTTTA
>JAHIJO010000136.1 GCA_018898455.1 Verrucomicrobiota bacterium
GAGTCCGTTTTCCCAACGACTGATGCTTCCGCTCGGTGTTGTAGAACCGAAAGTACCGTCCCAGCCGTTGGTGTGCCACCCACCCGTTGGCGTAGTCGCCGGGATATACCTCCTCGTATTTGACCGACCACCAAAGACGCTTGATGAACACATTGTCCAAGGCCCGGCCCCGACCGTCCATGCTGATCGCCACCCCAGCGGCCTTCAACCGGTCCGTAAAGCCCGCGCTGCTGAACTGAGTGCCCTGATCGGTTTTGAAGATCTCCGGTGTGCCACGCGCCTTGCCGCCCTCTCCCCCTCAGGGCGGCAAGGATTTAGACTGGACAATCAACGACCAAAAGGTATCTCCCATGATCAGGAACCATGAGTCAACGAACCCTGAATTAGTTGTGTCTGTCAAGTTCAGCAAATTGTCTGATCCGGTGTCCTTTTCTCGTGAGTCAACAGGGATCTTGCTTGACATGCCGGGAGCGCCCGGATATGTTATTAAATTAAATCCATTGACAGATTGTTCTGCACAGGGATTCTCTTTGCCGGAGGATCCTTTTTTTGTTTTATTGCGAGGGGAGCGGACGCTGGTCATGCAATTATCCGTGCGGGATGTGGCGGAGATCCTCCACGTTTCTGAAAAAACTATATATCGCTGGATCAAACAAGACGGCCTTCCTTCCTGCCGGGTTAATGAGCAGGTGAGGCTTAATCGTTCAGAGCTGTTGGATTGGGCAACGTCACGCCAGATGAATCTTCCCCTGGACTTGTTTTACGGGTCTAATGCGGGACCGGAAATCCTGCCCTCTCTGGCGGGCGCCTTGGCAGCGGGCGGCATCTTCCACCAGGTTCAGGGTGCGGACAAGCCCGCCCTGTTGCAGGCGATCGTCGCCTGCATGCCTTTGCCGGCGAACGTGGATCGGGAACTCATGATCCGGATGTTACTGGCGCGGGAAGCCCTGGAATCGACGGGGGTGGGGGAAGGGGTTGCCATTCCGCATCCCCGCAACCCTATTGTCCTCCATGTGTCCTCTCCCCTCGTGACCCTGTGTTTTCCGGAACACCCGGTGGATTTCGGCGCCCTGGATGGGCATCCGGTATACGCCCTCTTTACGCTGGTCAGTCCGGCGCCCAAGGTGCATTTGCATATGTTGGCGCACTTGTTTTACGCTATTCGCCGGCCCGAGTTTAAAGACTTGCTTGTCCAGCGTGCGCCGGCGATCGAAATCCATGAGGCGGTCCGGCGCATTGAAGCCACCCTTCCTTCCCATGCTGCGTTGTCCGGGATGGAGTCGGTATGACGTTGCTTGTGGTAGCCTGCGGACTCCTACTGTTGACTGGACTGGGAGCGCTTCTGCTCCAGCGCCGGCCACGTGGGGCGGCGGTCTTTGGCGTCAGCGGTACCGTGGCGGCCGCCATGCTGGGGTTATACCCCTGCCTGCGGGTCTTGCTGGGCGGTTCAGCAGAGTTGATGTGTCTTCCCTGGCCGGTGCCGGGCGGCGCTTTTGCCGTTGGACTTGACGCCGTGTCGGCTGTCTTTTTGATTCCGGTGCTGTTCGTTGCCGCGCTCAGCGCAATCTACGGAGTCGAATATCTTCAGCCCTTCCGTGAGGGTCCCGCGGCAGGGCGTTCGTGGTTTTACTACAACGTGCTGGTAGCGAGCATGGTCATGGTGCTCCTGGCGCGAAACGGCCTGCTGTTCCTGATGGCTTGGGAATGCATGTCGCTGGCGTCGTTTTTTCTGGTCATGTATGAATCCGAAAAGCCGGGTGTTCGGGAAGCCGGGTGGGTATATTTGGTTGCCACCCATCTCGGGACGGCCTGTCTGGTGGCGATGTTTGTGCTCCTGGGTCGCGAGGCGGGGTCTCTGGATTTTGGCCGGATCGGCGCCTTGCCGCCGGCAGTGGCCGCTGCGGCTTTTTGTCTGGCCATCATTGGATTCGGGACCAAGGCCGGTTTTGTTCCGTTGCATGTGTGGCTTCCAGAGGCGCATCCGGCGGCGCCCAGTCACGTATCCGCTCTCCTTTCCGGGGTAATGATCAAAACGGGTATTTATGGATTGGTGCGGATGCTGATGCTGTTGGGGCCACCTCGGACGGAATGGGGCTGGGTGCTGATCGGCATCGGTCTGACCTCCGGCATTCTTGGTGTTGCCTATGCGCTGGCTCAGCATGACCTCAAGCGCCTGCTGGCCTATCATAGCGTGGAGAATATCGGCATCATCGCTCTGGGACTGGGTGTCGGCGTGCTGGGCCTGAGCACGGGGCATCCGCTGATTGCCCAGTTGGGATTCGGCGGCGCCTTGCTGCACGTGGTTAATCATGCCTTGTTTAAAAGCCTGCTTTTCCTGGGCGCCGGCGCGGTGGTTCACGCAACTGGCACACGGGATATTGATCATCTTGGAGGACTGGCCAAGGTCATGCCCTGGACTGCCGCCGCTTTTTTTGTCGGGGCCGTTGCCATTTCCGGACTGCCGCCGCTGAATGGATTTGTCAGCGAGTTTCTTGTTTATTATGGTTCGTTTCTCTCCTGCCTGGAGTCCGGTGCCCGGGCCGCTTTGCCGTTTATCGGAGCCATTGTCGGATTGGCGTTGATCGGGGGTCTGGCGTCAGCCTGCTTTGCCAAGGCCTTCGGCATCGTGTTCCTGGGTGAACCCCGGACCGAACAGGGCCGGTCGGCGCACGATCCCGGATGGACCATGCGACTCCCCATGCTGATTCTGGCAATGGCTTGCGGTGCGATCGGCTTGGGCGCGCCCTGGGCCGTGCGCGCGATGAGGCCGGCAGTGGCGCTCCTGACGCACGAGCCGACCGCGATTATTTTTACCGGCACTGGGAACGTCCTGGACCTGCTGGGGGGGCTTACAGAATGTTTCTGGGCTCTGGTGGGCCTGGTAGGGATCCTCGGCCTGGGGCGCTGGGTACTGTTGCGCGGCCGGGTTGTGAGGCAAGGATTGACTTGGGATTGTGGCTACGCCGTGCCTTCACCGCGCATGCAATACACGGCCTCGTCCTTTGCGCAGTGGTTTGTGGATTGGTTTCGCTGGGCGCTCCGGACCGAGCACCATCGGTCCCTGCCGCAGGGAGTGTTTTCCGGCACGGCCTTTATGAACACCGAGACGGAAGACGGATTCCATGAAGGGCTATTCCGGCCGGTGTTCGAGCGGGCCCGCTGGGCGTTTTCAAAACTGCGTTGGATTCAGCATGGTCAGCTCCAACTATACGTGCTTTACATTGCCCTGACCCTGGTGCTCCTGCTGATCTGGTATGCGAGTCATCTATGAACGTGGTTGCCTGTGTTCAAACCGTATTGGTGCTCTTGCTCGCGCCGCTGCTGCCGGGCGTGATCAACCGCACGAAAGCGTTTTTTGCCGGCCGGCAGGGACCGCCCGTCCTGCAATTGTATTTTGATCTGTGGAAGCTGGCGCAAAAAGGTGCCGTCTACAGCCGGACGACAACCTGGGTGTTCCGAGCCGGGCCGATAGTCGGCTTGGCCGCGGTCCTGGTGGCGTTGTTCCTGACACCCTTTGGTAAATCCGCCGCGCCGCTTGCCTTCGGAGGCGACCTGATCCTGTTCGCGTATCTGCTGGGATTGATGCGATTCATGACCGTCATGGCAGCCCTGGATACCGGCTCCAGCTTTGAGGGCATGGGTGCCAGCCGGGAAGCGTTTTTTTCCATGCTGGCGGAACCCGCATTCCTGATCGGCCTGGTTGCCGTGGCTCGTGTAACGGGAAGCCTGTCGCTTTCCGGTATGCTGGCAAATGTTTCGGCGGAGACCTGGCTGAGAGTGGGGCCGGCGCTGGTCTTAATTGCGGCCGCCTGGATGGTGATCCTGCTGGCGGAAAATTCCAGGATACCGGTTGACGATCCGAATACGCATCTGGAGCTGACCATGATTCACGAAGTCATGGTTTTGGATCATGGGGGACCTGATTTTGCCGCGATTCTTTATGGAGCGGCCCTCAAGCTGTGGGTGATGGGCGCACTGCTGGTGAGTTTGCTCATTCCCGTCCATCCCGGGGTGCTTTGGAAGAATGGCCTGATGTTTCTGGGCGGAATGTTTCTACTGGCCGTGGGAATCGGTGTGGTTGAATCCATCATGGCCCGCTTGCGCCTGGCACGGGTGCCGCAATTGTTAATGGGTGCCATGGCGCTGGCCGCACTGGCGATGATGCTGGTTTTGAAATAGGAGCTGAGCATGCTGTTGGATGCTGTATTTGTCCTTTTGATATTGACGAATTTGATTTTGCTTGGGTCCAGTCTGCTCAGTGCCAGCATCCGGATCGTTGCTGTTCAGGGCGCGGTGCTCGGGGTGTTGCCGTTTCTGGCCATGGCGCCGGATCGGCTGGGCCGGGTCCTGTTCCTGGCCGTGCTCACGGTGGCCTTGAAGGGCGGCGTTTTTCCCTGGCTCCTGAATCGGGCCCTCCGGGAAGTTCATGTGCGGCGTGAAGTGGCGCCCCTGGTTGGCTATTCGGTCTCCCTGGCTCTGGGCATCGGCTTGCTGGCGCTGGCGTTCTGGCTGGGCGGCAGGATTCGTGATATCGGATTGGGCGTCTCCGTGCTGAGCCTATCCACGGCGCTGTTCATGATGTTTACCGGATTGTTTCTCGTGATCAGCCGTCAGAAAGCCCTGAGCCAGGTATTGGGGTTCCTGGTTCTGGAAAACGGGATTTACGCATTCGGCCTGCTGGTGGTGGTCAATATTCACTGGCTGATCGAACTGGGGGTCCTGCTGGATGTGTTCGTGGCGGTCTTCATCATGGGGGTGGCGATCGATCAGATCAGCCGTGCCTTTGATCATATGGATGTTGACCAGATGAATCATTTGAAAGGATGAAGGACATGTCTGCCGGAATGGAATTTGGGCTTGTGCTGGGCGTTCCGCTTATCGGCGCCGCCCTGAGTATCCTGTTGCGGCCGCCGCGGCTGGTGCTGGGCGTACTGGCAGCGATCATCGGCGTTGAAATACTGTGTGCCGGCGCTCTGATCTGGCCAATAGTCGCCGGGGTTCAGGCGCAAGTGGCATGGAGCTGGTTTTACCTGGATGCCCTGTCCGCCTATCACCTGGCCGTGATGATGATCATTTTCGGCCTCAGCACGGTGTTTGCCGGAGGATATTTCGGCGAGGAAATTCGCCGGAAAGAAATCCAGGACTGGCCGGTCCGTAAATTTGCCGCCCTCTGGTGCGGTTCGCTGGCGGCCATGGTGCTGGTGGTTATTTCCAATAATCTGGGCGTCATGTGGATCGGGATCGAGGCCACGACCTTGATGACGGCATTCCTGATCTGCGTGCATCGCACCCGGGCGTCACTGGAAGCGATGTGGAAGTACCTGCTGATGTGTTCGGTCGGTGTGGCCTGTGCGTTCATGGGGACCCTGCTGGTGGTGGCTTCGGCGCGCGGGATCGAAGCCGGTGCTGTTCACGTCCTGCTCTGGACCCAGTTGCGTGACGCCGCGCCCGGGTTAAATCAGCCGGTTCTGAAACTGGCTTTTATTTTCCTCCTGATCGGTTACGGGACCAAGGCGGGCTTAGCGCCCATGCATAACTGGCTGCCGGACGCCCACAGCCAGGCGCCGGCTCCCGTGTCGGGCATGTTTTCCGGTTTCCTGTTGAATACGGCCTTGTATTGCATCATGCGCTACACGGCCATTCTGGAAGTCGCCACAGGGGGGTCCGGATGGAGTCTGCAGATTCTGCAGGTATTCGGGATGCTTTCGATCGGGGTAGCCGCCGTGTTCATTCTATTCCAGGAGGATGTCAAACGCCTGCTGGCCTATCACAGCGTGGAACATCTCGGCATCATGGCGCTGGGTTTGGGATTGGGTGGGCTGGGCGCTTTTGCCGCCCTGTTCCATGTGTTCAACCATTCCATATGTAAAGCGCTGGCGTTCTTTTCCGCCGGGCGCATGGGGCAGATCTACGGGACGCACGAGATGGACCGGATGCAGGGAATGCTGCGAGTTAATCCGGTCTGGGGGCTGGGTTTGCTGGGGTCTTTGCTGGCCTTGATCGGAATGGCGCCATTCGCCCTGTTCATGAGCGAGTTCCAGATTGCGATGGCCGCGATGAACCGGAGCGCCTATGTTGCCCTGATTGTATTCTTGGCCGGGACGGGTATTATTTTTGTCGGTGCCCTGAAACACGCGATTGCCATGGCATGGGGCGAGCCCAAGATACCGGTGCGGGCGTCAGCGGCCGGGTGGACTGATATCCTGATCGTGGCCGGTTCCCTGGGGGTTCTGCTGGCTGTCGGAATCTGGATGCCCGAATGCTATCGCAACCTGCTGTGGCGGGCGGCGGCCATCGCGGAGGGCAAGCCATGACTCCGGCGGGCATTCTCTATATTCACCCCGACACCCCATTGGCTTTGGAGCATCTTCCTTCGTTGGCTATTCCGGCGTGGCGCACAACCATCGTGGATGCGGTGGCGCGAGGGGGGCGGATCGTGGCGCTTTTCGGCTGGCAGGATCGGGAGGGCCATCTGCAGGTCACCGCGGTCCTGACGCACGCGGCACAGGGCAACTTGGCGATCCTTTCCATGCAGGCCAGCACTTCATATCCTACTTTGACCCCCGACTGTGTCCAAGCCCAGGGGTTTGAACGCGAACTGGCTGAGCAGTGGGGGATTATACCGTCCGGTCATCCATGGTTGAAGCCACTCCGCTTCCAGGCTCCGTTTGCCGATGCCCGCATGAGTGTGGTATCCCAGGGAACCATTGCTTCCCAACCTGGGGTGGCCAATTTTTTCAAAATGAAGGGGGAAGAGATCCATGAAGTGGCCGTCGGACCGGTCCATGCCGGAATTATCGAGCCGGGTCACTTCCGGTTTCAGTGCCATGGGGAGCAGGTTTTTCATTTGGAGATTGCGCTGGGGTATCAGCATCGTGGGGTGGAGCCGGCGCTATTGTCCGGGCCGGACAAGCGGACCCCGCATCTCATCGAAACTCTGGCCGGTGATACGACGGTGGGGCATGCCACAGCCTATTGCCAATGCCTGGAAACTCTGGGAGGCACCCGGGTTCCATCGCGGGGCCAGGTGCTTCGGGGAATCGCCTTGGAGCTGGAGCGGCTTGCAAACCATACCGGGGATTTGGGCGCCCTGTCCGGCGATGTCGGGTTTCTGCCCACGGCCGCCTATTGCGGGCGTATCCGGGGGGATTTCCTCAATATGATCGCCTTGTGGTGCGGAAACCGGTTCGGCCGTGGACTGATCCGGCCGGGCGGAGTGGCTTATGACCTTGAGCCGGAGCGCGTGGGCGAGTTGCAGCGCCGGTTGGATCAGGTCCGGCGCGATGTTCGGAATGCGGTGGACCTGCTCTGGACCACTCCGTCTGTGATGGCACGCTTCGAGCAAACGGGAACCCTGTCGGCCCAGATGTGCCGGGACTTGGGGTTGGTTGGTCCCGTGGCCCGGGCCTGCGGCGTGGAGCGTGATGTCCGTTATGAATTTCCTTTCGGGATATATTGTTATGTTCAGATTCCCGTCTCCCTGGCGGAGTCCGGGGATGTGTTCGCGCGGGCCACCGTACGCTGGCTTGAAATCCAACGTTCGCTCGATTTCATCGCCGCCCAGATCGAGGTCCTGCCGGAAGGACCGATCCGGGCGTTGGTGGGGGAATTGAAACCGGATGCGATGACCGTATCTCTGGTCGAGGGCTGGCGCGGCGAAATTGCCCACGTGGCGATGACGGATGAACGGGGGCGGTTTCGCCGCTACAAAGTGGTGGATCCGTCGTTCCATAACTGGATCGGGCTGACCTTGGCCATGCGTCAACAGCCGATCTCGGACTTCCCGTTGTGTAACAAGAGTTTCAATCTGTCGTATTGCGGCCATGACTTGTAATCGAGGGGGTGAATGCTTAACATTTTAACAGCGCGGTTTCATCAAAAATATCGCACGACATCGTATCCCCGTCGGGAACCGGAACTCCCGGACCGTTTTCAGGGATGTCCCTGTCGGGATGCCGCTCGCTGTGTCGCCGGATGCCGTGCGTGTGCTGAGGTTTGCCCGACGGATGCTATTGTGCAGGCGGGGGGTGGATGGCGGATGGATCTCGGGCGTTGCCTGTTCTGCGGCGAATGTTCCCGGGCCTGTCCGCACGGCGCCCTGACGTTCACGCGGGAATACAGGCTGGCCACCGGTTTGCGACAGGGGTTGGAGACCGATGGCGCGCAATCCTTGCCGGCGGTTCAGGCCTTGGAAACGGCTATGCGTCGGCTGTTCGGACGGTCTTTGAAATTCAGATTTCCTGATCCGGGCGGAAAATAAGATGGCACCTTTTGCCGGTTTAGACAAGCTCATAGATCATCCGCGCGTTTGTTTCCGGGTGACGAAAATGAAGATTGGTTAGGTCGGCCAGAAGATTGCTTGTA
>JAHIJO010000137.1 GCA_018898455.1 Verrucomicrobiota bacterium
AATTTACCCCTGCTTTCGACGCATAATGACGATCGTAACCAGCAGGTTAAGAAACATGGCCACTCCCACCGGCCAAACCCAAGACGCCGCACTCAGATAAAACATGGATCGGGCCAGATGTCCCAGCAGTCCGCTCAGGGCGCCAATAGTGGCGCTGAGCACAATGACCGGCACGATCCTGGACCAACGAGTTGCGATGGCAGACCCAAGACCCATCCCCGCGGCTATCAATCCACAGCAACAGGAGAGGCCCATGACGGAGATCGCAACCGGCAGATGATGCCCCAGCGCCATAGCCGCTCCTGCCAAGCCGCCGCTGATCCATCCATACATTGCCCAGCGCGCGCCAGGTCGAATCAAGTCAAGCCCCTGCTCCAAGATCAGCAATATCCCGAGGATGATCATCAGCAAGGAAAACAACACCGGGATATAAACGGGCGAAGCCCACTTGCAGGGAATATAGAACAGGGTGTCCATGGTCAGCAGACTGGAGGGCCAGCGCAGCCATATCTTCAAGCCCAGATAATAAACGATATCCCAGATTCCAAAACTGAGGAGAAAAAAACCTGTGCGCTGAACCGCGTTTTTTCCCGATACGAAGGCAAAGGAGACCAGCATGACCAATGTGGCTGCTTCACGGCTGATTTCAATCATCAGCCAATCCGGACGGCGGGTCAGAATGGTGCGCAAGTAGGTTACCACGACGGATTCAAGATAACCCATGGCAATGGAAAAGAAGACCGCGATTAAAAGCCCGCTGTTTTTTTTCATTATGGAGCTGATTTGATCTGGTCCCAGAGACGATCGTATTTGACGTTGTCCGGACCCAGGTCACGGATAACCTCCGACCGGGACCGGATTCCCGGCGGCGGAAATATTGCGGGATTGGTTTTCATATCCGGGCTCAGCAGGTCATAGGAATCCTTGTTGGGACACAGGTAGAGGATGAATTCAGTGTTTTCGGCCGCAACTGCCGGATCGTGCAGGAAATTGATGAACCGGTGCGCCAATTCCACCTGACGGGCGTTCCCGGGAATAACGATCAGATCATAGGACATGGCCCCGCCCTCCTCCGGTTCCACATAAACGATGTCCTTGTTCTCCGCCTCGGCTTGGAACAGACTACCGCTGTAACCGTGTGCCAAGACCAGCCCGCCCGTCGTAATGCCGCCAACGTATCCTTCATTATCGAACCGGGCGCTGTTTTTTTTCCATCGCAGGACCACGTCCCGCGCAGCGGCCAATTCGGTATCGTTGGTGGTGTTCAGGCTGTAGCCGAGCATCTTGAGCGCCGCACCGACGGTTTCGCGAACGTCGTCCAGGAGCGTCATCTGACCCTTCACCTCCGGTCGGTCCAACATTTGCCAGGTGGGTTTGGCTCGTTCCGATGCTTCAGAGCGAGCATCCGCAAGCCGGCTTTTGCGATAGGCAATACCAGTTTTACTAACCATGTAGGGAACGCTGAAATCGCACGCTTGATCGGTCAGCATCTTCAAATGGTCCGGATCAAGATGCTTCATGTTGGGAACGAGGCGGCGCTGAATGGGTTGAAGCATCCCCTGTGCTTTCATTGTCGGGAGAAAATAGTCGCTGGGGAAAACCAGGTCATAGCGGGTAATATTTTGCTTCAGTTTGGCCAGCATGGTCTCGTTGGAGTCAAACGTGTCCACAACGATGCGGCATCCGGTTTCCTCCTCGAACCGGCTAAGCAGGTCCGGCTTGATGTAATCCGCCCAGTTATAGAGGCGCAGAACTGGTCTGGCCGGCTGGCATCCGGCGCATAGCGCGACCACGCAGAGTCCGATCAGCAGACGGTATTTCATGATCAAA
Source organism: Verrucomicrobiota bacterium (assembly GCA_018898455.1). Classification (GTDB taxonomy): domain Bacteria; phylum Verrucomicrobiota; class Kiritimatiellia; order JAAZAB01; family JAAZAB01; genus JAHIJO01. The sequence continues at coordinate 1,831 of JAHIJO010000137.1, forward strand.
CCTTTCCGGGCATGAGCAGAAATTAACAACTGGCGGTTACGATAGCATAGGACCCAGGGTCAATAAAGACCTAACCACGGATATTTAAAACTTCTGCTCTACCCGGGATATTCCCCGCCCTTTCCAAAGACGGCTAAACCTCAGGAGTGCAATCCGCCGGTTCGACGGCTTGACAAGTTTCCCCGAATTGGACCATAATGAGCACGTTTTCGGAATACTGCGGTCGGAGAATGCCATGACAAACGCCAAGCCTGTTGAAATCCTTTGCCCGGCCTGCGGCCAGGAATCGCTCCTGAAACGCACGTCGCGTTATGACGGCTTCACCCGGATCGGCGAAAATATGTCCTGCGCCTCCTGCGGCCACGTATTTGCCGATGAAGCCTCGGTGCCGTTCAAAACGAAAAAGACACTGGCCGGTTTTGATCGTAAGGATGTGCCGGCGGCACCACGCGTGTTCCGGCAGAATGAAAACGCCCGGCTCTGCCGGTATTGCGAAAATTATGTCGTGAATCCCTTTGTCCAGCGCTGCTCCCGGCTGAAAAAGGAAGTGGAAGCCACTGACACGTGCGAGCATTTCAAGCCCAAACCTGAACCCACCGCGCCGGCCAAACCTGCTCCTCCCAAGCCAGTTCTATGATTCATGCCTGGGAAATCGACTTTGCCCAGGCAGTTACGGCGTGGCAGGTAAAAATATGATCAAAGTATACTTTGGAGTGCGGTAGCCAGCGCTACCGCTATTCCACCGCGAAGCGATGGCTTCGCGGAAAGCAAAGCGGGAGAGTTATACGAAATGAGGAAGGATTATGCAGAAAAAGTCTGGCATCACGATCGTCGCATTTGGCGACTCCATTACGACGGCCACCCGGCAGACTGAAGATCAACGCTGGCCGGAATTGCTGAAACACCAACTGACCGGACGGTTTCCTGATGTCCAGTGGACGGTTATCAATGCTGGTGTGGGCGGCAATACCTCCCGCGAAGGCCTGGCCCGGATTGATGCTGATGTCATCCGGCATCGGCCGGATTATGTTCTGGTGGAATTCGGCGGTAACGACGCCACGCCGGATCCGAGCCGGCACGTGTCCCTGGAGGAATACGAGAATAACTTGACTCTGATCCAGAGTAACATTGAGCGCGTGTCCGCCCGGTCTTTACTCCTGACATTTCCTCCCATAATCGACCGCTGGCATACTCATCATCAGCACCCGTTTTACCGGGAAGCGGGCGGCCAGGATGCATACATTGAAGCCTATCGCCGGGTGACCCGCGAATTTGCCGCCAGGAATCGCCTGGTTCTGGCCGATATCGACCTCGCCCTGCGAAGGTATATTGATCAGAATCATCCTGAAACCATCATCCTTCCGGATGGCGTCCACCTGACGGACAAGGGCAACTGCGCGGTCGCCGACTGCGTGTTCGATGCCCTGGCAGGCTTGATGCGTCCGATGACCTGATCGGCTCCGGAGTGGACATTCGGTCGGTCTGGTAATGCGTCAGTTATTGGGGGAGGACTGGTTGCATATATGCCGATTTTCCGGTTGTAGGGGCCAGTTCGCTAGAACGGTCCGTCAGCTGACGGATTGCGGTTCTTCCCGCTGGAAGCGGGACAAGTACGAACCGCCGCTACACCCCCCAATAACTGACGCATTACTCGGTCTGTGACAATCTCATTGCCGGAACAGGATTTTCCTCCGCTGCTCAAGCCCGGCGCGATACGTCGTGAGCCAATCGGTCGCACCGGACACGGGCGCGGGGGCCGCTCCCGACGCCACGGCAGCTTGCGCCACCGCGCCGGGAATTTCCACGAACAGCCGGCGATCGAACGGCTTGGGCACGATATAACCTGGCCCGAAGGCCAGGGCAGGATCCTTGTACAGCTTCTTCATGGCGTCGGGAACCGGCTGCCGCGCCAGCTCCGCCAGGGCCAGCGCCGCGGCTTTTTTCATCTCGATGTTAATCGTGCGCGCGCGGACATCAAGCGCGCCCCGGAACAGGAAGGGGAAGCCGAGGACATTGTTGATCTGGTTGGGATAATCGGAGCGGCCCGTGGCCATGATGTAAGGTTTCTTCCCCAGCACGGCGGCCACGGCGTCCGGATTGATTTCCGGATTCGGATTCGCCATGGCCATTATCGCGGGAAATGACGCCATGCTTTGAATCCATTCAGACCGGACACAGTCGGCGACGGACACCCCGATGAACACGTGTGCGCCCCGCAACGCCTCGGCCAGCGTGTGAACTTTTACCTTCACCGCATGGCGGCGCTTCATGGGGTTGAGATCGGTGCGGTCCTCGCGAACCACACCCTTGGAGTCACACAGGGCCACGTCAGTAACGCCGGCCTCCTTCAGCATCTCCGTGATGCGAATGCCGGCGGCGCCGGCGCCGTTGACGACAATCCGGAGATCCGGCAGGCGGCGATCGGTCAGTACGGCATAGTTGAAAATTCCCGCCAGGGTGATGACGGCGGTGCCCCATTGGTCGTCATGAAAAACCGGGATGTCCAGCATGGCTTCCAGGCGCTCTTCGATTTCAAAACAGGCGGGGGCGGCAATATCTTCCAGGTTGATGCCGCCGTACATACACGCCAGGCGCGCCACGGTTTCGATCACCCGCGCGGAATCGGTCTTGCCGGTGGATTGTCCGCCTTCGCGGCAGAATTCCAGCGGAACGGGCCAGGCGTCCACATCGGCGAAAGCCTTGAACAGCACGGCTTTGCCTTCCATGACCGGAATGCTGGCGGAGGCGCCCAAGTCGCCCAGTCCCAGAATGGCAGTGCCATCGCTGACCACGGCCACGAGATTGCTCTTGGCGGTGAGGTCATAGACTCGACCGGGCGCGGCGGCAATGACCTTGACGGGCTCGGCAACGCCCGGCGTGTACGCCAAACTGAGCTCGTCCGGCCCATTCAGCGGCTTGGTCAGCCTGACTCCCACCTTCCCGCCTTGATGATACTTGAGTATTTCTTCTCGACAGATACCCATATGACCCCGTACTATAACGCTTCTTTTTCAGAATGCAAAAAGTTTACGGCGCTGGATTCTGTGGCGCGGCGACAATCCGCCACGTCAACGCGAAGGTGTTATCCACCACGTCGCCTCGATCGCTGTTGCAGATCGAGACAAGTGGCCCCTTGCCGCCAGAGGCGGCGACGGGGAAATCATAAATCGGCAATTGATTGTTCTAGCGCCCCCTTCGTCTATCGGTTAGGACACCAGGTTCTCAACCTGGGAAGGTGGGTTCGACTCCCGCAGGGGGCGCCCTTTCCATCATGACCGGCGAGGCCGCCTGACGGCGGCAGGTTCATGTCACCCATCTTCGCCGACAGATTCGTCAGCGATAGCCGTTCCAGCTATCGGCTTATAATAGGCACTCGGCGTCCTGTAAGCGAATTCAGCACATCGAGCATGCGGGGGCGACGGCTATTTTGCTGGAGCAACCCGGCCAGATAAGCTTTCCATTCGGCATCGCGCTTCGTCCGCTCATAAGCACCCTTGATCTTCATCAAATACCCGCCAGCCGCTTGATAGGCGGCGGGCTTGGCATGAGATATTTCTCCGGCCACCAGATTTTTCCAGATTGTTATCGCTTCATCCGGATGACTCTTCGCAACCGCCTGGGCGAGTTCCGCGTCTTTATGGCCGCCTCCATAAGCGTCAATTGGCTGCCCCTTGCGATACCAGCATAGCGCGTCATTGTGACGGCCTTCCAGAATGGCGATGTCTATCAACGTGGAGATGTCCGGGAAGCGATTCCACCGTGTGTCTCTCTTAACCCGTGGCAATTCCGGCAATGGCAATGGCCATATCGGAGACGCTGTGACAGCCTTTTTTCCTCTTTGTCGACCGGACTGTTCAACATCGTCAGACGTGGTGTCCGGCCGCCGCCCAGTCTCCAGATAATTCAGGATTTGCCCCCGGATATTGTCCCATAGATCCGCCTTGACCGCCGCTTTCTGGAGTTCGGAATAGCTCTGCAAATTTGGTTTGTCAAAGAACTCCATGGCGCGATAGGAGGCCGCCAGCGGGTAATTCTTTGCATGGACAGCCAGCTCACGCAGTTGTTCCTCCAACTGCCAGGCTATGCCAGGCAAATGTTCAAGGGTCTCAACAAACCCTTTCCTCACCCACTCCCGCGCCTCTTCCGTCCGTCCGGAGTCAATCAGCGTCTTCACCAATTGCATGTAACATTGGGTCTGAGCCGTTTCGCGTTCTAAAATCGGAATCACCTCGTCATTGCGGCCCGCTTGTTCCAGCGCACGCAACAACCATCGCATAATACGTTCCCGTTTGTACTTCGAAGAAAAGTCATCCCGCGCGCCCGTCGGACGCCCCGGCATTTTTGCCAGACGAGCGGCCAGCGTATCCGCAACCTGGCCCCAATCTTCTTTGCTGCATTGGGCGCCCTGTTCCAAAGCGCCTTTAATCTCGTCCAATAAACTGTAATCGTCTTGCAGACGCAGATCGATTTCCCATAACAGACGCTGGGGAACCGCCAGGCTCGATCGCAGGGCGGCCTTGAAAACAACCTCCATGCAACCGGCGATTTCCATGCCGGTCTCGCCCTCGTCATTCGATTGTTCGATCTGCTGAATCCCTCTCTCCATCAAATAGGTTCCAAGTTCGACTACGGCATTCGCCTGGCCTGCGGCCAGCAGGTTTTCCAGCCGCTGTTTAACACGGGAATAATCGGGGATATTGCTTTCGCCTCTCCAGTGATTCGTCCAGCCCGGCTCTCGCGAGGCCTTCTCGATTTCCCTGCGGCTAGCGGCAATCAACTTGGCAACATTGCCCTCCTGTAATTCCACCTTATCAGAGAGTTGTTGGCGAAGTTCCGGAATGATATTTCCGCCCTCCAGCAGAAGCTTCACCAGCTCGCCTTTCGTCAGCCCCTCCAGATGTTTTCGGACTCCTTCATCCTCCTTGGTCGCGCGGGAGGATAATTTGACATCCTGAGTGGTGTCATCTTCGTCGTCCAAGTCGTCATCAGCTTCGGCGATCTCGGTAAACCGTTCGTCGTCCGCCTCGGCCTTGGGCGGCTTTTGCTTATTTTTTTCGGCATCCAGATAGGCCAGGATCACCGCCACCGCGTGTTTGCACGGTCCCCAGGAATAAGGACAGGTGCATTGCGAGGATAGTCCGCCGTCGGCGCCCATTTTCGCCAGTGTGGCATAGCGGTCGCCGCCCTGGACCCACGCAATAAGCGCACCGTCGGCGGTGATACGCAAATCTTCGACCCGCCGCGTGTAGGATTTGCCCCGGTTGACTATCCGGTCGCCGGCCCAGTCTTTCAAATCTTCCCAAGTCAGATCCGCAAAGTTCATGATTTTTCTTTTTTCGCCGCAAACCGACGGCGCAACGGGCTGTTTGCAATGGCAAGACTGCGATCGCGAAGTTTCTCCAGCAACGCGATTTTTTCGGAGAGCGGCAATGCCCGCAGTTGGCGTCGCATTGCCCGCTTGCTTTCCAGTATCGCCCTCATCTGTGCGCTCATGGCTTGTCCTCAAGGAATTTATGCCCGAAACGCTTCCATTTCTCAAGCAAACCATGGCGAGAAAGAATGGCATCCAGCTTGACTGTGTCAAGTATGACGGCGCCGACCCTTTCCGCTGACGCGATAGGCCGCCGACTTTTCGTGCACATGAAAACCGATCCGTTTCTGCGGCGGTTCCGGCGGCGCCATCAGTTCCCGAATGGCATCGAAAACGGCGCGGAACTGTTCATCGTAGCGCTTTTCCAGTTCGTCCAACCGGAGCGCCAATTCCGCATGCGCGGCCAGCAACGACCTCAGATGGACAAACGCGCGCATAATTTCAACATTCACCCGGACTGCGCGGTCGCTGTGCAATACGCTTGAAAGCATGGCCACCCCTTCCTGAGTAAACGCCAGGACGGGTTTTCGACGCCCCCCACGGTAAGGCTTTGATATGCCATTTTGGCATATCAAACGCGCAACGTCTTGCGCATCAATTTCATAGACAAAGTCCGGCGGAAACCGATCCCGGTTTCGTTTGACCTGCCGGTTGAGTGCGCCTGTGGTCACGCCATAGAGCGAGGCCAAATCGAAATCCAGCATGACCTTGTGCCCCTGATAGAGCCGAATGGCTTGTTGAATCCGATCTGTTGATGCTATTTCTTCCGTCATATCACTCTGTGCATTTCATCGAGGGCAAAGCCGGCGCGTTCGCACGCCCAACGCAACAACTCCGGTTTGACCCTTCTTCGCCAGAAAGCCCTGCGGCTCTCGGCCTCTGTAGCCAGTGCTACTTTGGCGAAGGAGGCTGCCACAGGGAGGCCCATCCTTCGCCGCAAAATGGCTACGGAGGGTAAAAATGGCGTTCTTGGCTTCGCAGGGTTCCGCAAAGACTCGACCTGCGTAGCCAATGCTACTCCGGCGGAGCAGGTTGCCCCGCGGCCCCGCCTGCAATGCTGTGCATAGCACTGCGGGCAGGTTGCCGCGGTGCGCTTCACTTCAACACGCATCATTTCAGACTCCAGCTATATTCATCCGATGCAAATAATATACCATCGAAACGGTGTCATTTGCGAGCCATAAACAAAAGAAACACCAGCGAACGAATTATCGCTCTTCCTTATTTCAGTCAAATTTTGTTACGCAATTTCGTTCTTATCCATACTACTTTTTTTTGCGTGCACGCTGCCGAATGGAATCGTGCTCAAATCCGGCAGGAGTCGATTTATCTTTCTATTGACTCGGCAACATTAAATTATTCTCAAGGCAATATGCCACAAAATTGGCCAATTTCGTTGATTCATTCGTGATCTGCCGGATGTTGTTGAAATATTTGTGTGCCAGTGCGATGCCATTCCTGCCGTACACTCTGAAAGCTGTGCATTCGATCGCACCATCCTTTGCTATTTCGTTTATCAACAACACGTTTCCGGTTACTACTTTGTTGCCGCTTGGCGGATTAAGCCTTTCGGAATGCCTGACGCACATTCCCCCATGTTTGATTTTGTTGTAGGCACCGCGGATATTTTCAGACAGGTGCATCTGGCAATTGTCGGCGACCATCTTATGAAATTCTTCGATCGAGTAATGCCTCGGTTACGTGATGGTGTAGATGCGGTTCGCTAGAACCGCGGATTGCCGTTCTGTCGAACGGCGGCTACAACTGATGAACAATTCCCAATCTTGATATGCCACGTCATCCCCTACGTAACTAAAGCATTACGAAGGCGGGTTGCATCCTCCGGCCGCATTATGCTATGGTCTTCATCGTTCGGTGTCGTTTCAAGATCGGGTTTGGACCCGCCAAACAGTGCATTGAAGGCGAGATCGAAAGGTTATTTCATGACACCTCGGGACTTGCCGCGCCGCGGTATAGTGTGCGCGGGAAACTGGATTGTTGATCACGTCAAGCTTCTGGACCGCCTGCCGGGACGGGGCATGCTGGGCAATATTCAATCCGAAACGCTGGGCACGGGCGGCGCGCCGTTTAACGTGCTGATGGATCTGGCCCGGATGGGTGCGTCATTCCCACTGCTCGGTCTCGGCGTGGTGGGTAACGACGCCGGACGGGAATTTATCCTGCGCACCTGCGGCTCGTTTCATATCGACACATCCCTGCTGGCGACCACCGAGGACACGGCCACCTCCTACACCGACGTTATGACCGAAATGGGATCGGGCGACCGTATTTTTTACCATTGCCGGGGCGCCAATGCCCGTTTCGGGATTGAGCATGTTCCAATCAAAGCCCTCCCCTGCCGCATCTTTCACCTGGGCTATCTGTTGCTCCTTGACCGCATGGACGCGCCGGACGCCGACTATGGCACCGTGGCCGCGCGTTTGCTGAAACTCGTCCGGGACGCGGGCATCAAGACCAGCGTGGACGTGGTCAGCGAGGAAAGCGACCGGTTCCGCAAGATCGTCCCGGCCTCTCTACGCCACACCGATTACCTGATTCTTAATGAAATTGAGGCGGGCCGGACCACCGGCCGGAAAGTTCGGGATGCCGACGGCAAATTGTCCGGATCGGCCGTGACGGACGCCGTCGAATATTTGATGGAGCTGGGCAATATGGAACTGGTGTGTGTACATATGCCGGAAGGCGCGTACCTGCGGGCCCGGGACGGCCGGCGCCAGGCGCGTGGTTCATTGTCATTACCGGCGGGTTATATTCAAGGCGCGGTGGGCGCGGGCGACGCGTTTTGCGCGGGCATGCTGTATGGCCTGCACGAGGACTGGGACTTCGACGCAACCATGCACCTGGGTTCCTGCGCCGCCGCAGCCAGCCTGGCGCACCCAAGCGCCACGGACGGGATGTTGTCCGTGGCCCAACTGCTCGAACTGGGCCAACGCTTTCCGGAGCAGAACCCGCCGGTCAAAGTATGAAAACATTTTTATGAAACAAGGATATGTCCAGGTTTATACGGGTGACGGCAAGGGCAAAACCACGGCGGCGCTGGGCTTGACACTCCGGGCTGTGGGCGCCGGGCTGAAGGTCTATATCGGCCAGTTCATCAAGAAAGGCTGTACCAGTGAAATCAAGACGCTCCGACGCCGTTTCCCTGAAGTCACGGTAAAGCAATACGGACGCGGATGTTTCATTCGGAACAAACCTGATCCCGCAGATATCCAATGCGCCCGGCGGGGACTGGCCCATCTGCGTCGAGCGATTGTCAGCAACCGGTTTGACCTGGTCATTGCCGATGAAGCCAATGGCGCCGTAGTGGCCGGCCTGCTGAACGTCGCCGACCTGCTGAATCTGATCGACGCCAAGCCGCCCGGAGTGGAACTGGTGTTCACGGGCCGTCAGGCCCATACGCGGCTCATCCGCCGGGCCGACCTGGTCACCGAAATGAAAGCCGTCAAACACTACTTCCATCGGCGCGTGCCCGCCCGCCAAGGCATCGAATATTGAAGGAGTGTTTGCGGGCATGGCTGCCGGACTAGGATTTGAACCTATCATCCAAAGCCCGTCTTTATTGACTAAAACCAGCATTGACTCACCAATAGACTCACTGAATAAAAATACACGATTGCCCGCCAAGCTACAAGCCGTTATTGACGCCTGGCCGACTCTCTCTACCCCATTAAAGGCCGCAATCCTCGCCATCATCCATTCTGTGGCAGGGGGTGACCGATGAAGCCGACCAATGATTGCAGGTTGCCATGGGATTTGGTCGGATGTGCCCGCTTCAGCGGGCAGGCCGCTCCTTCCTTGTCCTGCATGCCGGTTGCTTCAGTGGATATTCAATTCCGTATTCTATATTTTATTCATGCACCCCGTTTTCATTTTGATGAATATGAGGCAGAATATCTCTTGACACACGACGCAATTATGCTGTAGTATTCATTTTAATGAATTCCAAGGAAATAGGTATTTTGATCAGGAAGCGCCGAATGTCTCTCCGAATCGACCAGCATACGCTGAGTGAGATCTCGGGAGTCGCTGTCCACACCCTGAGCAACATCGAGGCCGGGAAGGGCAATCCCACGGTCGCAACGCTTGATCGGGTGCTGAACGCGCTGGGAATGCAACTGTGCACCCAGATCAAGGATTAGGAGTAAACGTGAGCCGTAAGGGGAATGTCTATTGTGGCGGCACGCTTGCCGGTCACATCGAGGAGACAGCGGATGGCTACCGCTTTACCTACGACGCCGGATATCTGGCATCGCCGGGGACACGGCCGATCAGCCTCACCCTGCCCAAGAGGCCTGAGTCCTACACATCCAAGGTGCTGTTCCCATTTTTCTTCGGACTCCTGGCAGAGGGCATCCTGAAGGAAACGCAGTGCCGGAAACTGAAGCTGGACGAGAACGACCACTTTGGGCGCCTGCTGAAGACCTCGCACACCGATACCGTCGGCGCCGTCACGGTCGTAGAAGAACCGGAGGTATAGATGTTCCGTTGCATGTCAACGCTGGTCGACATCCGGTACGAAGGCTATAGCCGCGTGGCCGGGCGCCAACTGGCAGGCGCCAATCGTGCGTTCCCGTATCGACTGACATTCAACCGCACGGACGTCGTCGAGTTCCGCATGAAGGCCGCGGAACACATGTCCATCTCGGGCATCCAGGACAAGATCTCCCTGAAACTGGTCCGCGGGAAGCTCGTCCCGACGGAAAAGGACGGAGAGTACATCCTCAAGCCGGTCCCGTCTGCCGACATCCCCTGCTTCAAGGCCGACGTGCCGGCCAACGAACATCTCGCGATGCAGATTGCCTCGCAGGTCTTCGGAATTGCCACGGCCGTCAACGCCTGTATCTGCTTTGCGGACGGAGAACTCGCATACATCACCCGCCGGTTCGACCGGCGTGCCGGGAGCAAGATCGGACAGGAGGATTTCTGTCAACTGTCAAACCGATCGGAGGAAACGGGTGGCAAGAACTACAAGTACGACGTGAGCTACGAGGAAGTTGGCCGCATCCTGAAGCAGCACTGCAAGGCTTATCCCGTAGAGGTCGAGAAGCTCTTTGCACGGATCGTCTTCAACTACGTCTTTTCGAATGGCGACGCTCACCTGAAGAATTTCTCGCTCTACGAAAGCGAGTTTGGCGACTACATCCTGACGCCGGCTTACGACCTGATTTGCACGTCACTGCACTTCCCGAAAGAGCACCGTACCGCCCTCCATCTATTCGACACGCTCGAGACCGAGAGCTTCCGGCACAATGCGTTCTACAAACGACCGGACTTTTTGAAACTGGCCGAGTTCTACGGAATGAACATGGAGCGCACAGGCCGCTACATCAACCAGTTCGCGGACAACAAGGACATGGTTATAGACCTAATCGAACGGTCATTCTTGTCCGACCGGGCCAAGGCGGATCTCCGGACTCGCTTCGATGACCGTCTGAAAGCTATCGCGGACTGACGCATCAGCCTGTCAACAAATAAGCCTTGCTTGCCCCGTTATTTCTTACAACGGCGCCGTGTCGCTATCCGGGATGTGATTCATTGGATTTTAAGCTTCGGCTCAAAGATAAAGGTGCTGGCCCCGAAATCACTGGCTGAACATGTCAGAAAAGAGCATTACATAAGGACGTGATTAAAGCACTGAAAGCCATTATGCCTGAGAATACGGACAAATTGTCAAAGGTGTTCGACAAGCTACCCAGCATGGACCAATTCAGGGAAGACTTAAAAAGAGCGGGAATTCAATATAAGGACAGCCAAGGGCGGCAAGCAGACTTTCATTCATTCCGCTTAACATTTAGAATGCTTATGGAAAATGCGAAAGTTTCTCCCAGAGTCACCATGGAACTCATGCGGCACAGCGATATGCGGCTCACCCAGAATACTTATACGGATGCCACGCAATTGGAAACGCACGAAGCGATCGAATCCCTGCCAAGCATTTTGGGAAATGACTCACCGCAATTAGGCGCAGGGGGTCATTTGGTGGCACAGGCTGTCAGTGCTGAGACTTCGTGCAATGCAGCGGAAGGGCCTGATACCAAGGGGCAGAGTCACGCTTTGGCACAGGTTGGCAAGGATTGTCAAAAACCGAAGATGGCTGCCGGACTAGGATTTGAACCTAGACAAGCAGATCCAGAGTCTGCTGTGCTACCATTACACCATCCGGCAAAAACCCCGCCAGGGGCTGCGAATTGACGCTCCAAAAGGTACCGCCTCGGGGGTCAAAGTCAAGCCCGGATTCACACCCGCTTGGGCGGCAGTGAATTGGTAATAGGTCAGTTATCGGGGGGGGGTGTAGCGGCGGTTCGTGCTTGTCCCGCTTCCAGCGGGAAGAACCGTCCGTCAGCTGACGGACCGTTCTGACGAACGGTCCCTACAACTGGAAAATCCCTTGCCATATAACCAGTCCCTCCCCCGATAATTGCCCCATTACGTGAATTGCAAGATCACACTGTTGTCCCAAGCCGGTTATGATATAATACCGGCATGAAATATGGGACTAAGCCTGTCCATCCCTGTTACACCTGCCGGTTGAACCTGGGCAATCACTGTTGGAAATACGTCTGCCCGCGCCGCCAATGGCACCGGAAAAAATGTCCCGGATTTAATAACGAGGCGCTCTACCTGCAGTTCCGGGAATGGCAGGAAGCGCCTCATGTGAAATCCCGCAAACAGCTCCGCCAGGAGGCATTCCGAACGTCCAGAGCGGAAGCTTATATTCATTTCAGGAAAGTGAAAGCAAAGCGATTCCGATGAAACACCCAACCCCCGCCATCGGCGAACGCGCCCTGCTCGTTCAGGCTGTCATCGGCTACCAGAGCAAGACCGAGGCCGGTGATTCGCTGGTGGAATTGGAACGGCTGGCCGACACTGCCGGCGCCATTGTTCTGGGGAGCCTGACCCAGCGCCGCGAGCGGCCGGATGCCGCGTTCTTCATCGGCGAGGGCAAGCTCGCGGAAATCCAGCTGGCCTGCCGCGAAGCCAAAGCCAACCTGGTGATTTTCGACAATGACCTCTCTCCCATCCAGGTCAACAACCTTGACCTGGCCATCGGGGTCAAGGTCATCGACCGGCAGGAACTGATCCTGCAGATCTTTGCGCGGCGGGCCCGCACAGCGGAGGCCCAGATCCAGGTCGAACTGGCCCAGCTTCAATACCTGGCATCGCGCATTCCCGTCTCGGCCAAGCAACAGCGGTTTCAGGGCGGGATCGGCATGCGCGGTCCCGGCGAAAGCCCGTTCCAGCTCCGCAAGGCCCCGATGCTGGCCCGCATCACGATTCTGAAACAGAAATTGCGCGAGATCCAGAAACGGCGTCAGCGGACGCGCACCCACCGGCCCTGGCCGATGGTCTGCCTGGTGGGTTATACCAATGCCGGCAAATCAACCCTGTTGAACGCCCTGACGGACGCCCAGGCCTATGTGGACGATCGGCTGTTCGCGACCCTGGACACCAAGAGCCGAATCGTGTTTCTCCCCGACCGGCGACAGGTGATGCTGACCGACACCGTGGGCTTTATCCGCCATCTGCCGCACGGCCTGGTGGCCTCGTTCCGCTCGACACTGGACGAAATCCGCGACGCCAAGCTCCTGCTGATTGTTGCGGAAGCCAGCCATCCCTGCGTCCGGGAGCACCTTAAAGTGGTGGACGCCACGCTGGCTGAAATCGGCGCCGGCACTGTTTCCCGTCTGCTCCTGTTGAACAAGGCAGACCGCGAGGAAACCAAGATGGCCATGGCCGACTTGGTTCGGGATTATCCCGAAGCCATGCCGATTTCCGCGCTGCAGCGCGAAGGCCTGGCAGCGTTAAAGGAACGAATGGCCCGGATGATTCCGGCTGCAGGATTATCCTCTTGATTAGTGCCATCATTTTGTCCATAATTAATAATTGAATACTCAATGTGAGGGTTGATTATGATTCCAGTGAAGATCGCTCAAGTGTCGTTGTCCAACATGGGGTTTGTGGTGTTTCTGCGCAATGAGCAGGATCCGCGGACCCTGCCGATTTTCATCGGCGCCCCGGAAGCGCAGTCCATCGCCTTCTTTCTCGACCAGGTTGCGGCGCCCAGACCATTGACCCATGATCTATTCAAAACGGTGCTGGACAACCTGGAATGCCGGATGAAACGCGTGGAGATTAATGCCCTGCGCGACAACACCTTTTATGCCGGGTTGTTTCTGGAATGCAACGGTATGGAATCGAAAATCGATTCCCGTCCCAGCGATGCCCTGGCGCTGGCCCTGCGTTGTTCGGCGCCGATTTACGTGGCGGAGGAAGTCATGGATGCCGCCGGCGTGGTGATCAATGAGGAGGCGGAAGGCTTGCCCACGGCCGGGGCCACGAAGCTCAAACCTCTATCTCCGGCCGACTCCCTCAAACAGCAGATCGCCAAGGCCGTCGCCGAAGAGCGCTTTGAAGACGCCGCCCGCTTGCGCGATGAATTGAAAAAACTCACGAACGCCAATTGACTCGGTCCTTGGAAATCCTCCTGGAAACCGGATTACGCCAAATGGCCGGGCAATGTTTTCAGTTTCTTGGTCAGGATAAACATCTTGAAGTCCTGCGCAGCATTCACATCATGTTCCTGGAATCCCTGCTTCAGGCACAGTTTCAAGGCACCCTGCATTTTATCGGTTCCCCGAAAGTTCACGGTATCATAGTCGTGCTCGAAGCAGAATTCCAAGGCTTTCTTCAGAAGTTTTTCTCCATAGCCCTGACCCCGGAAATCCTTGTGAACAAACACCCGCCGCAGAAGGGCGGTATCGGGAGCGTCCTCCTTGATGGCTACCGTGCCGATAATTTTCCCGTCTTTTTCCGCCACGAGAAAAATATCCTTGTTGCCGCTGTAATACTGCACGGGATCATCCAGATCAAAGCAGGCATAGGCCTTGCGTTCCGAGGTAAACTCGGAATCCAGGATCGCGTTTATCAGGGACTTGACCTGGGGGGTGTCATCCAGCCGTATTTTACGAATTTGAATGGTATTGTGGTTTTGCATATTCCTTCAGGATTTCGTACCCGCCGCCGTGTTGGTCGCTGGGACACCGTCCGGCCCGGGCATTTTCTCGTTCCCTTTCTCGTCGGCGTTGGCGCCGCTTCCGCCCTGGACTTTTATCTTCTTCGCTTCACGCTCGGCCTTCCGGGCCGCCCTTTCCGCCTCCCGGCTCAATTCTTTTTCGCTGGCTTTCTTTTCCAGTTCGTCCCGCGTTTCCTCGCGTTCCTTGTTCCGCAACTGTTCCGCCGTCATCGGTTTCCCCAGCTCGGTTTCCGACCAGTCCTTCCGGAGCAGATCATCGGCTTTTTGCATGGAGTTGAACCGGCGCGCCGTTTCCTGGTAGACATCCTGGGGCGACTTCAACACGTACGGCGTGATCATGACCATCAGCTCCGCCCGCTTATTCTGATCACTCTGGTAGCGGAACAAGTATCCCAGGAGCGGAATATCCCCCAGAAACGGAATCTTCTGTTGATCATCTTTCTTTTCGGTTCCCACCAGACCGCCCAGAACGATGGTCTTGCGATCGTTGACCGAAATCGAGGCGCCGAACTCCCGGGTGGTGATGATCGGCACCAAGTTGCCGTCAATAGTTTGATTGCCGCCCACGTTGTTGACCTTCTGGGAAATTTCCATGACCACAAAGCCTTTCTTATTGATGTGCGGTGTGACGGTCAGCTCGATGCCGATATCCTTGTACTCATAACCCGACTGCTGAGTGCCGCCGGAAGAAATACTGGTTGAGGTGACAATCGGCCGCTTCTCACCCACCATGATCCTGGCCTCCTTGTTGTCCGTCGTGAGAATGATCGGGGTCGAAAGAATCCTGGTGTCGCTGGAGGTTTGCAGCATGTTCAGCACGGCGTCAATGTTCAAATCGAAGATGCTGAAATAATAGGTCAGGCCCGAACCCGCCGCAGCGATACTCTTCGACGCATCGGTAATCGCCGTAGCATCGATGATCTGGCCGTCGGCACCTTGCATGCTGGACCCGGCATATCCCATGAAAGCGCGCCGACCGCCACCCTGCTTATTGTTGTAGGCAATCATTGATTTTTGGAGCCAGTCGATTCCCATCTTGAAGTCCTTGCCAAGCTCCACCTCGATAATCACGACTTCGATCAGCACTTGGGCCAGCGAAACATCGAGTTTGATCAACAAGTCTTCGATGGTTGCCATGTCCGCCTTGGTGGCCATAATCAGCAGGGCATTGGTGCGGGGGTCCGCGATGATTTTAACATCCGAGGACAGCTTTCCGGAGATCTGAATCTCTTCGGATCCGCCCGCCGCCGTGTCGCTTTTCTTCGTCTCCCTGGAATCTCTGCTCGCAAAAGACGGTGTCAGCGGCGCCGTGGCTGTCTGGGCCGGCGTCGGCGTCGGCGTCGGGGTCGGGGTCTTGGTGCCAGCCGCCGCGGCGCTAACCAGGCTGGTCAGCAGGGAAACGACATCCTTGGCGCTGGCATATTCCAGGGAAAACACCTTGATGGATACATCGGGTTCCACCTGCCGGTCCAGGGCCTTGATGATTTGCTCGATAAACCGGAAATGCTCCGGCCGGGTGATTATAATCAGTCCATTGGTGCGGTCATCCGCAACCATTTTAACCTTGCCCTGGATAATACCCCGCTCGGACGCCGGCTGAAGTAAGTCAACGACGGACGTAGTCGGGGTCGGTTGTCCCGGATGGGGCGGCTGAAGCGGCTGCATCGGCATTCGGGAGGTAGTCAACTGCTGGCGGATCAGCCTGGTCTTTGTATCGCGGGCCTGGGCGTCAGCCAGGATGGCTTCGATTTTACCCATGATCTCCGACGCCTTGGCATAGGTAATCGGAAAAATCCGCATTTCCTCCCGAGACTCAATGGGCTGGTCGATGACATCCAGAATTTCGAGAATGCGTTTGATGTTGATGGCGGTATCCGTGATCAGGATGCAGTTGACCCGTTCCAGGGGCATGATCCTGCCATAACTGTGAAGCAGGCTCTGGATCGTTCCCTGAGCCTCGGCGATGTCGATATGCTTCAGATCGACGATCCGGCTTACCAGCTTGTCGGTGTCGGTGATGTTTTTATCCATGATCCCGGTACCCGTTTCCATGCCGTACTGGCGGGCGGCCGCGATCGGGACTACCTTGAGAAATTTGTCGCCCATCGGCACGAGCGCCACGCCATTCATGCCCAACACGCCCTCGATGGCCAGCAGGGCTTCCCGCTTCGGCAGGCGCTTGGGACATTTGAGAGTGATCTTGACGGCGGGGACATCCGGCGCCTTCAGGATAGCCAGCCCGGTCCATTCGCTGTACTGCTTAAGCACCTCGTCCAGGTCAATGGCTTCGTACTTCAGGCCGACGAGCGCCTCATTGGTTGACAGGGCCTGACCGAACGGGAGAATGGGCGACAGGTCCGCCTCGTTCGTCACGTCCCCGAAGCCATCCTCTTCTTCGTCCTCAGCGTCGATGACATTCGTCATCTGGGCCATGTTGCTCAGGCCGAAAAGGACCCACAGGATACCCATCATGATTTTGAAGCGTTTCATAAGCGTGAACCCGCACCATTCAGAGCTTTGGCAGATAGTATTAGTTTTTTGACGATTCTACCATAAAGAAGTTTCTTTCAAACTGGTCCTGTTTTCGGGGCTGAGGTCATATGTTTCAAATCCGGATCCGGATCGGTTGGGCCAAGAATGAACTCGGTCCAAGGACTCTCACGCAGACTACGGCAATGCTCTGACGGCAGTGACCGCCCGATTGAAGAAATTCGGCCATATGTCAACGATATCGTGGTAATCCTGTAGAGCTTTATGATAGTCATCTATCGTAAAATTGAATAGATGTCGCATTTTATTAACCTTGGCTTCGCGCAAACTTCTTATTTGGTTGGCAGTTTGCATATCCAATCCCCACATTTCGACTGTATCCACAGTTGCCTGTTTTTTCCGGAATGCCTTTTGCGCCAACATCAGGAATCGGTCAGAATCGGCATCGCCACAGGCAACTCCACCAATGAAGTTGTAACCCACGACTCTTCCTCTCTTATCGAAAGCAAGTTCCTCATGACCATCGAAAAGAACCTCTACATAAACAAATTTTTCTACAGCTTCTTCAATATTTCGATGTCTCAACCATATCTGCGATACTTGGTAAGCGTTAGCGCCAGCGAGCGGCGCAGGAAAAAGGGTATAGTGCACAACCTGATCCGCCGCGTTGTGCGCCCGCCAACCGCGAATGGTGCGGCGAACCGAATCCGTAACATGAGTCAAATCCATTTTCCCGATTAGAATGTCAAAATAATGGCTTGGACAGTCATCCTCTGCCCCAAGGCTCATGTTGAGCGTAGGCTCGTACATCCGTCTCAGTCTATAGCCTTTGTCAGCAGTAATTTTATATTCATGCGCCCAACAGAAGTACGGGGAAATACTATAGGGTATTCCAGCAAAATCTCTGGTTGAACCCCAAAAATCAGGAAGGTTATTATAACCGGCTCCTGTTCCTGTGAGCTCTCCTATTGTACAGTGTGCAATCTCACTCCATCCATAACAGACCGACGGTGATATGAGCAAACCACATCCGGCCAGCATCGTCAGCAACCTGATCGCAAGCCTTGCTTTCATGTCTTCTTTACTCCTTTGGAAAGACGAAGGTATTGCCTTCTTCTTTCCACCACTTCTTCCATTTCTCAAAGACTTCCTTCTTTTTTTCGGGATTCTCGATCACCCGAGGTAACCCCGGATCGTCATTCGCTCGCAATGTAGCATAGTCGCCAAAGTCCCTCCCAGTTGCCGCCTTCAGTGCTGAAAAAGCATGATTCTGTTTGAGCCGATCAGGCTCATCTAGCAGTTGGACCAATGCTCCCACTCCCTCTTTGCGATGAAGCCCCACCAATTTATCTGCTGCACTGGCTCTGATTGCCGGATTCTTACTTTCCAGGGCTTTAATCATAATGGGAGCAACTTCTTGCCCCCCCATGTTGCCCAGAGCTACAACGGCCGCTGTTCGTACTTTCTCGGACGGATCATTAGTAGCCATGATGCACAACTGGGGAATCGTTCCCTTCGCTTCCATGGAGTTCAGAGCTATAACGGCCGCTGTTCGTACTTTCTCGGACGGATCATTAGTAGCCATGATGCACAACTGGGGAATCATTTCCTTGAGCTTCAGAGTTTGGATTGTCCAGATTCCTAACGAACGCACTTCCGGGTCGAAATTTTTTAATTCTATAAGCCATTCATCTTTGTTATCTTTCAAGGATTTCAGCAGTGCCTCCTCTCGTTCTTTTTTCTGTCTCTCACTCAAACCGAATTTCTCCACGGCATCTTCCCCTTCCTCATCATCGGACTTCTTCCTCTCAACCTCGACGGGAGCTGGCATCATTTTCCCCGTGTCCAGCACGCAACGGAAACCCAAGATGTCTTTCGCCAAAAGGTCTTCCGGCAAAACATCGGGTGCCGCATAATCGCGATACGCCGAACGCATTTGATCCCGTTCGAGCGTCGCCCAACATCCGCCACGCAGTATCCGTTCATCTGAAAATTTAACATATCTGTCCTCGCACCATTCAATGGCGTTCCCGCCCATATCGTATAACCCATATGCATTTACCTTAAAACTCCCCACCGGCGCCGTGCATTTGTACCCATCCGAGTGGTAATCGACGGGATGGATGTTTGTATTGACTTCCCCGCCCAAGTAGTTTCCCGCTCCTGTCGGCGGCGGCCATTGCTTTCCCCACGGATACACGCCCTGATTCCCGGATTCCTTATCCGACGGACCCTCGCCTTCCTCCGCCCCCAGCCCCACAGCCTGACTCCATTCCGCATCCGTCGGCAACCGATACTTCTCCTCGGCCTTCAATCCTCCCTTTTTCCGCTCCCGTTGTGTCAGCCACTGACAGAACGCCTGCGCGTTACTCCAACTGACATTCACCGCCGGATGCGTCGGCCCCTGCTCAAATGCCGGTTTCGGCCACGTAACCTTGTTCTCCTCCTCAAACACCGCGTAGTCCTTAACTCGCGTCTCCCACCGGCTGAACCACACGCTTGTGCCAGGGATCGGCACAAACTCCATCCCCAGACTGTTGGTGCGAACAACAATGGGGACAGGTTCATTGGTAGAGACTCTGTCCTTAATCGAAGTCTCTTGCGCCAAGGTCAACGCCATGGTGTTCAAGACAAAAACAAGGCAGATTGAAACGACTCTCATGTTCTTCGTCATCGTACTTCTCCTCACCGATAGTTATACCTCACCGTCACCGGAATCTTCATGATCTTATGCTCCTGTTTCAAATCCGGGTTAGGATCCGGATCGGCGGTCGCCGTCATCGTCATGGTCAACGCTTGCTCCCGCTCATCCTTCACCGTGTCCGGCACCTTGTTCACAAACCCTTTCTCATAATATGGATAGATATTCTCACGCCTTGTCCGATCCCATCCCCAGTGGTAGGGCTCTCCGGCCGGCTCATCTACTCTCGAATCGAACCCCTCCCACTTCGCCTGTTTTGCCCCCCTGCTCTTCTGCTTCATCGTATAGAGAACATTCAAGTCTTTGTCCGCCACGTTGATTGTCATGCCCTCCGATGAACCCTTGATTTTTTCTTCAAGACCTGCCGGAGCGTTATGCCCCTTGAGATCGCCTCCAAGACGATAGTCGATCACCAGTCCCCAGAATTTCTCTTGCGGAATATCCAGCGCGCTTTCCCCAGGCACGTTATGTTCGTCGGTGTAGGGACAGAATGACGTTGCGTAGGCCTTCGGCTTCATGTCCACTCTGTAAACAAGCCGCTTGGCGAGTACAGTCTTCGTGTTTGACTTGCAGTCTGTGCAATTCCCCACCGAATATAGCAATGTCACATCAAACTCTTTATCGCCGCTGGATTCAAAATTTGCCTGGCCCAGCGTCACGCTGACTTTTTCTTTCTGATGCAATCCGGATCGGGATGAAAGATCTTCGGTGACTTTGTTCCCATTTTTCTTGAATTTGAATTCAGCTTTTAGAGAATCCACCGCAATTCCGTCAGGAAGAATACTGAATGTCAACTCGACCTCTGTCACCGTTTGTTGATCTATATTTCCACCAATCCGGCTATGTGTCCACTGATCCGGAATGGCAATAAAATCGTTCGGGAGCCGCACGGATTCCAACTCCACCGTAACAACCACCACTTTCCCCGTCACCGTATTCCCACATTCCGCAGTGACATAATTGGTGCCCGGACCCCAGCCGGAAACGGTAGTCTCGTCAACTCCGCTGCCAGCGGCCTGCCCGCCCCAGACCGGCTTGCCGGAAGGCCAGGAGGGCGCCGTATTCGGCTTCTTGATTGCCTTGAAATCCACCGCTTTGTTCTTGCACACGTAAAGCGGATCCGGCATGTCCGCCCAGGCGTTGGTTGCGCTAAGCCGATACTGCAGTCTGTCCACCTGCACAAACCACATGGGATCGCTGACGCTGTCCTTGGCCTTCCCGAAATAATTATAAGCCACCTTTAACTGTCCCTGGGACGGATCGGCGGAAACCACCGTCCCCCACAAATCCGGCCCCGGTCCGCTTTCCGGCGAAATTGTCCAATCGACCGCCGGCGATACATTCACGGCGCTGAGAGTAAAAGTAACCTCCATGTCCACCAGTTCGCCATAATCATTAACCAGTTTCACTTCCCAGTTAATTTCGCTCTCTCCATCCGCCACTTGCACGATCGGCGACAGCGCCCATTCGATGTGAGCAATTTTCAATTCGGCCGTGCCGGTGGCTAACCCATCA
>JAHIJO010000138.1 GCA_018898455.1 Verrucomicrobiota bacterium
CACAGAACCGGGAACGAAGGGGACTCATGGCTGACTCCTTTTCGAGTCCGGTTTATTCCGGAACTCGTTGGAGTCAGCTTAGCGCATGGGAAATAAAAAACCGCTCCGCGTTTCAATCCGCGAAGCGGTTCCGTTCAACACGATGGATGACTGTAAATGGGCGTGGAGACACAGTTCATTGGCCCCATGGTACGCATCCCAGGAAAACTGGCGACCCAGTTGGTCATGGAAATCCTGAGTCTGCTGGCTTACCCAGATGGCGGCATACCGCACGGTTTCGCCGTCTTTATAAGGTATGAGCGGCGCCGCCGCTTTCTGCACAGCCGCTAATGTGCCGATCACATCTTTGGGATGTGCGCCAATACCCATGCTGGCCACGCCTCCGGCTGAAAGGGCCGCCACAGCGCCTTGTTCCAGTGGCAGGGGCTCGATGTCGGGCACCCATAAGTTCCAGTGATCGCAAAGGGGCATCCATGATTCAGCGCCGCGGCGACAGCCATAAGCCCGGTGCATCTTTATCTGAAAATCAGCCTGCAGGACCTGCAGACTCAGCTCGCCGGCCATGACTACATCCCAACCGAGTTTTTTCATCGGAATACCCGTGGTCCAACGAGGGAAATTTTCGTAGCGGTGACGAGAATTGTTGAAACAGATGGTTGCCTCAGGTTTGACAGCGTGTACGGTATCAGCTATCCGTTTCCAAACATCCATCAGGCGCTCATACCGCCAATTGATCCATAGGCGAAACGCGCGGGAGGAAAAATCGGCCCTGGTCGGAAGTTCAAGCCCGGTGTCATCATGAAAACGTTCGTGGCAAAACGCGCACAGACACCCCGGATTGGTGGCGCTCACGTCTGCCAGCGACGCTCCGTCAAACCATATCCCGTCAAATCCGACGTCGCGCACAACTTCCGCTGCAAATTCAGGCAGTATTTTTCCATAAGGTGTATTGACACAACACCATCTTTTCAAATGCTCTGGCGATGTTCTTCCTGGAACAGGGATGCTCTCGTCAGCCATCGGAACCACCTGCCAATCAGGATGTTTCTCCGTAAGACCAATGCAATGGCTGAGCGAATACCAGCTTAGCACCGGCCTGCCGATTTCATGCAGGCGTCCGATCAGATAATGAAATGACTCGAAATTCGCATCCTTGTGACAATTCGGAATGACTTTGGATGGGAAAAGGGCCCGGCAGTCCGGATCAACCGCTGAATGCCAACATGCCTCGACCCCTGATCGCCGCATCGCTTCCACCAATCCGTCCACATACTCCCTAGTGGGCGGATGATAGCCGCGATTTTCCAGCCGGCTGGCACAATCCTCATATCGTTTGACAGTCGCCATGCCTTACTCCTTTTCCTCCGCCTTGCAATGCGTTGCACTTGACTTCGTTCCACTTATTAGGCCCGACCTCGTGGAAAATCTCTAAATGTTTCGTTCCGCCGATTATCCGTTTTCCCGGATGCAAAGGAATAGTCAGCGTCCGCTCGTTCGGATTGCCCCAAATATAGCTTTCATGATCGGGATGCGAGTCGTCGAAATAGTCGATGTCATAACGGGGTTTGCCGTGGATGTCGCCCTTCCGATCCGGCGGAAACCATTGTTCTGGCCCCTTGTGCATACGGATGACTATCCTGTTTGAAAAGCATTCCACTGAGGCAAAGTCACAGGGGTTCCCGCAGGTGCCAGCCGGCATTATATGGTAAACGCCGTTTTGCCTCCGGACCGAAGTCAGATGAATATGACCGCACAGGACGGCGATCATCGAGTCGGCGTGGGCTTCGACGATGTCGAGCATCTGCGTGTCCAGGACATGCCAACTGTCGAAGCCGAAGCTGTCGATCAGAACCTTCTCCTGCCGCATGGCGATGAGAGGGACATGCGTCACCACAAAGTCCGGCATCTGCCCGAAACGGTCGAATGCCCGGCAGACGAAGGCATTTCTGGCCGCCGTCACTGCATCGGGGAGGCGATGCGCCCCCGACGTGTCCACCACGATGAACGCGGCACCGCCATAGGTGAAGACATAATTGTGCCAGAGAGATCCGAAAAAACCATCGTAGGACAGGTTATTCTCGGGAATTCCTTCACCTTGGCAGTTCTCGTGATTGCCCACACAGGGTAGGAAAGGCATCTTAAGCTTATTCAGCACTGAAGATTTCAAATACGCAAATTCCTCACGGGTTGCAGATATACCAATGTTGTCCTTACCATTGATAATGTCGCCTGCGCCCACGACGAAAGCGGGTTGTTCGAAGCCGTACTTGCCCGAAGCGCATTCCACCGCCCACCCGGCTTTTTCGTTGGCAAAGGGGTAATGCGGATAGGCAGGAAGATATTGCGGGGCATCAACATGCATGTCGTTCCACAGGAAAAAGCGAAACAAAGGGGTATCGAGGGCCGTATTGAGCCCATGATCTTTCGGTTTCGGCATCGCAATTCTCCGTGTGCTTGCGATCACGACTGTCCTCCTCTTCCCAGTTACTCAGGCGACAGTTCGTAATCCGCGCCGGCCGTTGTCGAGAACACAATCTGTTCCGCCGCGCCGGTCAGTCGGACGCTCTGACGACCAGCCGCTGAAGTCACCCTGACGGCGCGACCCGGCCAGGGATTCGCCACACGGCATTCTCCGCCCAGCACGCTCAGGATTTTCACATCACGCATTTCTCCTTTTGCCGGGCGAACCGCCCAGACGCGGAATCCGCCCTGGGCCGCGAAATTTTCCATCCGAATCTCAACATCGTGCGGCGCGGCAGGAAAAATGCGGATGGATTGATATGAGAGCAACAAGTTCTCCGCTCCGATCGGCGCTCCCGGCCCGCATATTCCGAGTCTGGGCCTGATACATGAATCCAGGTAAAACCTGTGCGGCGGCCAGACGTTTATCTGTTCCAGTGTCCGCTTCGCCAGTTCAACTGTCTCCGTCGGCGAATCCAACCCAACGTCGTCGCCCCAGAAAACCGGCGACAACGGCACAGGGACGTTGTATTCGATGGGCGGCGCGCCGAGCACGTCGACCCACACGGGGCCCTTGTCCGTCATATGCGTCGGGTAGGGCGTCAATCGCACCGCGGCTTTCTTCCATTCCGCCGCTTCCTTCAAATCCTGCCCGAGGGTCTCCGCCGCTGAGAACGCCGACATGAGCAGGTAACGCGTGAGGGTGAGAGCGGACGCGCAATCGCGATTGCGCTCGAATTTGGCGGTCAAGCCCCAATGCTCCGGCGACACCGTCGGGATCATGTGCAACCATCCGTCGTCGCCTTCGCTCAGATAGGCCAAGCAGAACCGCGCGCATTCGCGCAGGACGGGATACCCAGTTTGCTCCAGGAAAACCTTGTCGCCCGTGTAGCGGAAGTACAGCCAGAGTGGTTTGCTCACGAGACCGTTCAGACCGATGTCCTGCTCCCAAGTCAGGTTGGTGTGGGCAATGCCTCGGCAGCGGAGCGGGAAGTGCACCAGGGGATACATGGCTCCGGGCAGGCCATAGACGTCGCGGGCGTTCTCCTGGGCTTGGGGCAACAGGGTACGGATGAGGTCGCAGTAGAGAAGGATCTCCTCGAATTGGCCCAGTGTCAACATCCCTTCGGCGCGGATTTCGTTGAGGTGGAAATCGTTGTGCCAGAGCCCCGCGTCCTGGAAACAGAACTTCGTGTCGCCGACGCTGCACAGGGGAATGTCCCCGTAGCAACCCAGAGGGCGGCGGAGATTCGGGAGCACTCTCGCCGGGGCTTCAATCCTTCGCGATTCGCCGACACAGGCAGTTGCCGGGTTCTTTCTTCGGCAGCGCTCCAGAGCCAGCTTCTGTTCATCCAGAAGCACTTTCACGCCCAGTTCTCGTGCCTCTTTCAATATATTGGCTGCTAGGCTTGCGGGGTTCGGGTCGTCTTGAGTGGTCACAATTGCCACATAGACGCAGAACGACGCCGGCAGGGCGCGGAAGCTGGCGATCGAGGCGGCGCCGATGGCTTCGTTGATCGGCCGGTAACGCTTGATAACCATATGATCCAACCGACCTTCCTTCTCGGCCCAGAGCGGCGTGCCGAGTCCTTTCTCCCCGGCCTTGGATTCGATAACCGGCTCCGCGCCGTCAGCGGTTGCGGCCACTACGGCGTCGAATCCGTTGGGGAACGTGCTCTCCGGCGGAAACCGCTGGACGATCCCCCAATCGTTTCCCTGTTTGTGGCAGACCGGCGCGGCCATTTGCTCGAAATCGGTATTGGACGGCCGTCCGCCCAGCGTGGGGGACATGGGTTCTCCAGGTAAGATGGTGTCTCTGTGGCGATAGACCCGAATCCAAAGATCAGCCGGTTCCAGCCCCTCGCACTGGAATTGGATCGCCACAAGAGGGCGAGTCAGCATGACCCACGTATGGGCGGTTAGCCTCTTGCCTTTGCCTTCAACGAACAGGCGGAAGCCGCCGTCGGGGAACCGTTCGACCGTGGCATTTTCGGCGAACGGAGTCCCCAGGATCACCTGCGCGCCGGGTTTGGGGCAGGGAAAGTCATACTGGCCGTAGACGTCGTAGACCGTGTCGTTGGGGTCACGAGCCACTTCGGATAAGCGGCCCGCCATTGCCAGTTCGCGGATCCTGGCCATGGTGACCAACGGCTGGCGGTCTCCGAACCAGCGCCGATCCCATATATCGGACTTGCCCACCGACAGCGTCGGCTGAGTGGGCGGACCCCAGAGGCGAACGCCCACCACATCGTTCTGCATCAGCAAGGCGTCGAACGGGTCGCGCGGAAGAACACTCTTGTTATTCATAGGCTCGCATCACATGGTCTGAGCCTCGGCAGCCATGAGGAACTTCAGGCCGGTGAACAACGCACGCGTCTATTCCAAGAACCCAATCCGTATCCAACTAGCCGGACCGGGCAATTCCATCGTGTTGACGGCGCGGACCGCCAGTTTGGTCGGGCCGGGCACGAGGTCAAGGCTGAAACCCGACTTGACGGGCGACCATCCCTGATCGTTGAAGGATGCCTCGTAGCGGGTAAAATTGGGCATATCGTGCTCAAGATGCACCTGCAACGCCTTAGGACCTTCCTGTGCCAGCGTCAGGTGAACTTGATTGTTGGTCCAGTAGAAGTCGGCCGGCCGGTTGGAGTGTTGCGAAAAATGCATCATTGGCGGAACCATATCGTCGGCCCAGTTCAAATACCCGTCCCAACCCCATATCTCCCAGCCGTGGGCAACCGGCAAGGGATAGGGACGGCTGCAATAGTCGTTGCGAGGTACAATCCGAAAATGCGCGGTTGTCAGATAGATCCATTCCGAATCCAACGGATTCTGCCATTCCCCACCATCGTGGGCCTTGATCCGTCTGCCTTCCAGCACACCCCCGAGGTCGCGATAGTAGAAAGGATCTTCCCAGGTCTCGATCCGATCCAGGCGCCTGATCAGTTCATTGTGAACGTCAAGCACGGATAGCGGCTGGCTGGTTGTGTTATCCATCCAGTAGAAGTCCCTGGTGGCATCCAATAGAATCCATTTACGATGCACGTTGGACCATGCCTCGCAGACTTCATGGCCGGATGACCCCTCGCTATTGATATTAATATGCCTTGCGGGAATGCCCATCGCGGTTAGCATCTGAGTTAATTCCACGTTCGAATACAGACACATTTCAGGGCGCTGGCGTTTTTTGTACTGGTTGACAATAATTTCGCCTTTCTCATCACGAGCAAGTTCCATCCAGGCCAGCGCGTCCCAGGAACCGATCTTCTGCCAGCGTGGCAGGGGAACGATGTATGCCCAGCGCATCAACCGCTGGATCATTTCCCAATCATCTTTGGTTCCGGCCACAACCTTGTCCAAGTCGCACGCTTTTCGCAATTCCCGAAGTCTTGGGTGATCGTAGCGCTCGAAGGGAAATTCATAGGAGGACCTCACGATCCGTGGGTTGTCCATTTCGATGACTCGCAATCTGGTCTGCGCTGGAACCGGTTCGTGAATACTCACAAGCTGGACCGACCGCAAGGCCGGGCTGACCAGCCGGTTCTTGGCGGTAAACTCGGCCTTCCACTGCAGGTAACGGCCTTGGGCCGGGATCGACCGACCGGACGCGTCGACCCGTTTCCACGATGTCCAGCTTTCGCTCTCATAGTATGGCTTGTTGCCCCAGCGAAGACTCATCAAGATATCAGTGCCCGCCGGCAGTTCGGCATCAAGCGTCAACTCAACCGAACTCACTCTAAGCGGTGACTTGATGGTTGCTTCCTGCTGACCAGCCGCATCCAACACTTCGGACATAATCCAGCCGTTTTCGCGATAGCGGCGCATGGCCAGACGAACTGCGTATTCTCCGGCAAACCCATCCGGTGCGCCCAGGCGCCGGCTATCCCAGGTCTTGCCACCATCCGCGCTTTTCTCGCTTGCGGGTGCCGGCTTCTCGCCCATTTGGGCGCCCTTTTCAAAATGGGTGTAGTCTCCAACCATGATCTGCCAGCCGGGAATTCCATCCACAGAACTGATCTCGATGATGTTCTCGCCGGTGCGCAGATGGTCGCCAGGTATGGCTACATAGTACCATCGCGACCAGCACCATTTGCCCTCCTCCGCACGCAACCAGTATTGCCTGGCATTGGGCGTGGCAATGGGAGACGGTGGGCGCCGCGTCTCGCGTCCGTTGACCGCAATACGCAAGGTGGCCTTGTGACCGCGCTGTTCCTTCGCCACAAATGCAAGATATACATCCTTGGTCTGAGGATCCGGCAGAACCAGCCTCTTTCGCAACACGATGTCTTGAGCGAGTGGTTCGAACGCCGCCCCACCGTAGACCGCACTATCGTTCTGAACGACATCGCCCCAAAAAAGCCGGATGGCGCCGTCTTTGTCCCCCATCCACACCCCGCGCATTGTCGCACCGGACGTGTAGATGGCGCGCGCCTCTTGACGCAGAGTTGCTCGCGAAAGCTTTTCCTCAGCCCCATTAGCGGCCAAAGTTAAGAACCGCGACCATATCATGCAGTTCACAAAAAAAAGAGATGAATAGGAATTTAGCCTTATGCCAAATATGTCAGTAGGTCGCATATTGATAATCTCCCAATCGGGCATTGCCCGCATTACAGA
This sequence comes from Verrucomicrobiota bacterium, assembly GCA_018898455.1. Lineage (GTDB taxonomy): Bacteria > Verrucomicrobiota > Kiritimatiellia > JAAZAB01 > JAAZAB01 > JAHIJO01. The sequence goes on from JAHIJO010000138.1 coordinate 7,075, forward strand.
ATCATACCTGCCGCCAGCGACCTTGATTTTTCGTTTTTATGGTTCAGTGCTCAAACCGGCGCCCATCATCACTTTCCCAATTGCCATGCCTTGAGCATCTTGAAATTGGCATCCTCATCCGCGATATTCTTCTTGGCCTGATCGGTATCCGCCAGGGCCTTCGCCTCCTCCAGATATTTCTCGCACCCGGCAACACATTTGTTTCGTTCCGTGTCGCGTTGATCGCGCGGTTGGTCGAGATGCTGGTAAAGGAAAAGATACCTATTGAACTCGCGGCTGTAGCGTTCGGCCTCGTTGAGGTACTTGACCATCGGTTCGGCGGCCTTGCCGAACCGGCTTTTGGCATAGTCGGCCAGGATATCGTCGGTTGACGCGGACAGGTCCCAGCATTTCTTCGCATACACATACACATTGCCCGGGACGACTTTCCGGTTTGACCAATGGACCTCGGTAATGCAGCCTTTGGCGCCCAGCTTTGAGAAGTAGGCGAGTTCGTCCGAGATCAGGTGCATCAGATAGAATCCAACGCCCTTGCTGTATCGGTCCGTATAGTACTCGTACAGTGTAACTTCGCCGCCGTTGTCCTTAGTCAGATCGATCCATTTTTGGAGTTGTTGGCTGTGTAACTGGAACGGATATCGGCCAACCCCCACCTCTCCCTTGGCATTGCCCCAGGAGACGGTGTACCAGAAGCGGGTGAAGAAGGAATAGGACAGGAACAGCCCGGGCGCGGGTTTCTCCTTCAAAGGCGGGGGCGCGTAGTTCACATACGCCAGCGCGCCGATTCGCTTGCCCGCGCGGACCTTCTGCAGATCCTCGTTCAACTGACTGATCAGCCTCATGTATTGGTCCTGGCCCTGTGGCCCCTTCTTGGGATCTTCCTCCCAGGCCGGCCTGTCCTTCGCGCACAGATCGCATTCGCACCAGCCGTAGCCATCGGTGGGATACGGGGCATAGATATCCACTTCCGGGTGTTCCTTGACAAAAGCCGTGAAATTATCGCGGAGAGTCTTGACCGCGTCGCGGTTGGAGAAGCAGAACTGGCCGTTGAGCCGATGTCCCGGAATGCGCTTGCCGTCGATCAAGGGGAACCATTCAGGGTGGTCCTTGAAATACTTGTCCGGCGAGAGGAAATAGCGGAACGAATGATGGCCCACGACCAGGATGGCACCGCGCGCGATCATGCCGTTTTTCACGACATCGACATTCCACGCCTCAGCCTCCATGTACATGGGGACCTGCATCAGAAAGGTGTTGATCTTGTTCTTGGTCGCCCAGTCCACTATGTTAATGGGAGTGTTGCCATACCACGCATTGGCGCGCATGCCCCGATACTTCAAACTTGCCTTCTGCCGATCGTCAATGGCGGCCAGGCTGATGCTCTTGGATACCGGCACGTTTTCCTCAATCTGATTCATCCACTTCCCTTCCGCGGTCTTCCATATCTCCCCGTAGGTCAGCCACCGGCAACCCAAGTGTTTCTCCAGAAACGTGTAGACGGCGTAGATTACCGCCCGCTTGTTGGAGCCGACCAGGTACAGGTCCGCCCCGTCGGTCTTGATGACGAAAGCGTCGTATTCGGTCTCGTCTTTCGTGAAACTGATGCCGCCGGGGCCTTTGCCGTCCTTTGCCTGGGCGACCACGATCTTCCGGCCTGCGGCGTTGGACGTGATCGACAGGTCCGCGCCCGAGATCTGCTTGAGGTACTTTGCCAACTCCTTGCCGGCCAGCATTTCCTGCGTGGTGGGGGCGTCAGGGATCACGATCGCGTACTGGCTCTTGCCGTCCTGGACCAGCGAGAGCCCCTTTACCTTCCCCGCAATAGCCCCGTCCAATCCGATTCCCGCCGTCCAGACCAGCGCCACCGCCAAGGATAGCCGCCACGCGCTCTTCATGTCTATCTCCTCGTGTTCCCGCAGGAGGCATCCCGTTTCGGGATGCCTCCTTGCGAGTAGTTACGATCAGCGAACAAGGTCGCGGTTGAAATAGTCGGTCACGTTCTTCGGCAGAGCCGAAATGGTAACCGGAACAGACCCGTGGCGCAGGGAATGCGCCGCTGAACAGCCGGCGGCCACGCTGTAACGAGCCGCAATCGCCGAGGTCTTGATCTTGGTTTCGCCGCGTATGTATTGCACGAATTCATTGACAATGCGCGGGTCTGCTCCGCCATGACCGCCGGAATCACGGGGGATAAAGAACTGCTTGTCGCCATAAGGCTGGTAATAATTTTTCTTATTCCATAACCGGACAACACAGTCGCCGGGGGAATCGCCGAAGTTTTCAATCCGGCCCTCGGTGCCGATAATCGTGTAATTGCGCCAGCCGTCGGGTGTATAATGACACTGCTGATACGAGGCGAAAACGCCGTTGTTGAGCGTCATCAGCATCATGGAAATATCCTCCACGTCAATAATCGGGTTCAGGCCTTTTTGCTTGAGTGGCGGCCAATTATCCAAGTGCCAACTGGCGTCGCCCCGTTCCGACTTCGGATGCCGATCTTTGATTTGGTCGTAGACCGTCAGGCCGCCCATCGCGCTGATCAATTGGCTGTATCCTCCGCAGAGCCAGTGTAAAATATCAATATCGTGCGCGCCTTTCTGGAGAAGCAGGCTGGTGGCTTTTGACTGCTCGGCATGCCAATCTTTAAAATAGGCGTCGCCGCCGTAACATACAAAATGACGGCACCAGCCGGCTTTGACCTCGCCAATCGCGCCTTTGTCAATCAGTTCCTTCATCTTATTGGTGAATGCCATGTGGCGCATATTATGGCCGATATAAAGTTTGACCTTGTTTTTCAATGCGGACTTGAGCATCCGATCGCAGCCTGCAATCGTTATCGCCATCGGCTTCTCAACATACACCGATTTGCCCGTCTCCAAAGCCGCGACGGTCTGTTCTTCGTGCAGAAAATCGGGCGAGGTGACGAACACGGCGTCAATATCGTCTCTTTCAATCAGTTTGCGATAGTTATCCGTAAGGAAAACGTCCGGCCCATACTTTTCCTTAAAGTTCTGCAAAGCTTTGGGGTTGACGTCACAGGCTGCCGTTAATTGCACACCCTGGTGGGGTTGGTGAGCATAACCGGCTAAACCGCCTCTGCCACCGGATCCAATCACTCCGATTCTTAATTTTTTATGGGCCATGATAAATATCCTTCTGTTTGTTGGTTGCCGCAGCCATATTCCTTTTTTTCTTCTTCCGAACGCAGGAACTCAGGAGCCTGGTTTGACAGAGTCCGCTGGAGGGACGGGTTCGGTCGCGATACCGAGGGCCTTGAGAATGCCCGGAGTGACGATGCGCCGGCATCCCTCTTCATTGATGTGGATGCTATCCGGAACATATTGGGCAAAGGTCTTTTTGTCCGCATCCCGAAGGGCTATCCATTGCGGGTAGAGGTCCACGATTGCCAGTTTTCGCTTCTTGGCGACCTCGCGGTACATTTCATAGTATACCGAGATATTCTCGCGGTGTGAAAAATGCCCCTTTGGGTAGGCGTCGGCTGGCGTCGTTGTCATCAGGATGATTTCACAGTCCGGATTTCCGCTCAGGATGCGGGTGACCATCGATTCGAGGTTGGTCCTGGACTGCTGGACCGTGCAGTTGAACCGGGCCACGGAATCGTTCACGGCAAACTCAATTATGACCGCATCCGGCTTTTCCTTGATCACACGCCCATCCAGATTGTCAACTCCCCACTGCGACCAACATCCCGCACTACCGCTATTGATGATTGCAGTCAGCCCGGGATAACGGTGATCCAAAATGACCTGCAACTGTTTGACCCAAGCGCCATCAGCAGTGAGACTGGTCCCGTAGACCACGATGGTCTGGTGTTTTCCGGATTGCAGATGGGCCGCCACCCTGTTTGCGGACTGTGCCGTGCCCAGACCGGGTGTCAGGCAGACCGCCGCAGATAACAGGACGAATATCCTTCTCATAAGTGTCGCGAGCATACAACGGTGACCGATGCGGCACAAGCGCAAATCGAGCGGGATAATGGAAATTCCACGGATGTGTCATGCTCGACTCGGTGCAGTCTCGACTTCTACGACATAGGCAAGACCTGTACATTCGGGTGCGCGGAGAAAACCGGCGAATCATGTGTAACCCGAAATTGAACTTTAAAAAACAGACTTTCAATTCAGGACAGCACTTTTCTTGCCGCCTTGCGCCCTGTGGCGCCATAACCTGTCATGAATTTGGCTACAAACATAACCGTGTTACCCTTCCGGCCAATGCGACCACCTTACACCTTATTTGGCGGTTGATCCAATTGCCCATACTTGACGCCGCAATCATAGAAGAATTCGATACTGGAAAGAGGGGTCGCCACGGGAACATATCCGGTAAGGGTGATGGTTGCCCTTTCCTTTATTTCCGCCCGTAGAATTGCGCTTACCTCCTGCTCAATCTTTTCGCGCGAACCCAGCAATGTTGCATGGCCCACTTCTGTTTCGATGACCACCGGTTCCCCAATGTCCTGTATCATCCGCATAAGATCCACCACTTTGGGACCAGGCCCATTGAACGTGTTGATGCCGAGATTGGCATGCAGGGTTTGAAACAGATGTTGGGCCCGCCCACAAAGATGGATGCTGCGTGCCCCGGTTGTCATTTGCTGGTAGAACTTTCGATGGCACGGGAGAACAAACGACTCATAGTGTTCTCGTGAGATCATGGCGATGCTGTCATCTGCCATGCCCCATCCCCCGCTGTTCGGGAATTCCCGTCCGGTCCCCAGCAGCCGGTGCCAAGCCACTATTCTGGCCGTCAGGATATCCGTCACGCATTCAAGCAACTCGCGCGCGAAGGGAGGATCATCCATAAAGTCAAGGCAGATTTGCTCCAGTCCCCTGATTTCGGCGGTCTTGGTAAACACGCCATGGGTCGCAATCACGGGAACCCCAACCTCAACCGGTCTCCCCTGAAACTCCATACCGCGGGTGATCTCCTTCATCTGTGTATATTGTCGGTAGAGCGTAGATTCCTGAATGCGTTCGGTTACGTCTATTCCCCTGAGCATGGCGAGCAACTTGGGCTTCGGCAAATCGAGCGGATGAGACCACGAATAGTCATTCTCTTGGGTCACAACTTCCGCGCCAAGAAACTCGTTTTCAGCCATCCAATTCGGCGGACAAACCTGCCAGGTCACGGGCGGCTCCATGAGTTTGTCGTGAACGATGTTCCGGATTATCCAGTCCTGGCTTTGCAGTTGGATTTCGATCTGGGATTGCACATCGCTGTAGTACCGGGCAAAAGAGCAATCCCATCTGGGCAAGATAAACTGTTCGTCAAATGCAAGCACGACGGGTACTCGCTCATTCCGCCCCAGCCGGTAATCATTCCACAATCGCGCCACCTGCTTGTTGTGTTGGCCAATATCTTTCATAATCATGTTGTCCGATCCCTGAGACCAAACGCCGCGTGGCAACCAAGGCCATCGCTTCGTGGTGGAAAACGGCGCGGCTATTTGTAAAGTTATTTACGGGACACCACCCTAGAATTGAATCATTGCCCCCAACTCCGGCAGACGTGCCGCTTCAAGTTTCACGGATTTAGTGAGCGTCCCAGGCATGAAATAGACCTGCCCCTTGGACAGCAAGGCGCCATCCAGAAACACACGCACCGTCTTGGCATGACCGAAGGGCGGCACACAACCCACTTCACAGCCCGCGAATTCCAGCACCTTTTCCGGCTTCGCGAAGACCACCCGCTTCGTCCCCGCCTTGGCCGTCAGCCGCTTGGAGTCGAAGCGCTGGTCGCCCGGCAAAACCACCAGGATAATTTCACCCTCCGTGGTTTCCAGCATGAGATTCTTCACGGTATCAGCCAGTGGCACCTTGAGCGCCTCCGCCATCGCCGCATTGTTCGTGACTGCCGGATGCGCGATCACCTCATGCGGCACCTGGCGTTCCTTCAATAAGTTCATGATAGTCTCTTCCACGCTGCTCATAAGTTCCTCCATTTCTGTTTTATCCACACAGGGCGTACAGTAGATATTACCATGCGGGTATGCAATCACATAAACTAATCTGATTAATCCAGTGACGTGCCCCTGACACTTCTTGACATATGAAAGGGAAAGGTAGAGTCGGTTTCATGCCGACTATTCGCAGACATTAAGCCTGCGCTACCCATATAACAGCGCGACTATTTGTAAAGTTATTTATGGGACACTAATTCCGAGAAAGGTCCTGCCATGGAACTCGTTTATCTTAGCCGCAAAGACGTTGAAAGGCTGCGCCTGATCATGGCGATCTTGCGCGCATCCCATCCGGGTCGTGGAACAGGATCAGGACAATCCATACCAGTAGGCCAGAGCATCCTGCGGCGCATTGAATCCTTCGGGCGGACTAAGGGCCTGGTCTATTGAAGGAAACAGGACACCTTGCTTCGCCCATGGATGGAGACGGTCCAAATACAGCTTTCCCGTTTCTCCCGGTAACCGTGGCCAAGCACCGCAATACACCTTGCGGGATGACAGACAGCGCCGCATATCTTCCTCAAACCGGTGGTCGTGTTCACGCCCCGGAACGTGCCCGAAATTAATGCCCCGGACTTCAGGAATGGCGCAGAGAGAATCCGTCAGGTGATCGTTGCGGCCGCAATAATGAAGCCAGGCGCCGCCGAATGCCTGGGCCAGCCGGCGCGTGTAAGGCATGGCAAACTCATCGATAACCGCAGGTCCCACGATGGACGTGGTGTCCTCGCAGATGCGGATTCCCATGTTCTCCGCATATAACCAGTTGCTGTGATGAAGGCTATGGACCGGTTCACCAATGACTTCTTTCATCCAGCGGTGAGTTCGAAGACCCAGTTCAAGGGACAAGGTCATCAGGTGATGGACAAAAGGCGGATCATCGTGGACGGCGTAAAACAAGTCATCGCCGTACAGCAGGTGCGCCAGGTCAAACGGCCCCTGGGTGTCCATGCAATAGATGGCCAGCCGATCCCCCATGATTTCCTTGAATCGCCGCATATACTCCAGTCCCCGGGAAAAACTGCCCCGGATTTGAATATCATCCGGCGTTAAGCGGGCAATTTCATCCCCGGTTAGATGCCGTTTAAGCCACGGCATTTTATCTTCAAACACTTCCTGCTCCAATCCCAGGCAGGCCAGGCAGACCCCGGCGCCGAAATTAACCCTGATTGAAGGCACGGCGTCACTGCCGGCGTTGAGCGCGGCAATGGCAGCGCGAACCTGCGAGCAGAGCATACGATCGGCATTCTCAAAGGCTTCCTTAAAATTCGACTCTGGAATAACCTCTTGCTCCGCAGTTAATGCTCCCGAAATCATCGCCGGCCAGGCATCCGGCTTGTTCCCGCGCCAGATCGCCACCTGACGTTGACGCGCCAGTGCAATCCGCGCCGGCTCCGGGTGATAGAGTTCACGCAACCTATAGACATCAAATCCTGACAATCCCATGACACCCCCCATTTTTTGTAAATCTGCTTCAGGAACCGTGATAATCACGGATGGAATCGGAACAGTCGAAGATGTGTGCCAGGAGCGCAACGCGAATCCACATGCCGTTACGAACCTGCCGCCAATAGACGGCCCGGGGATCATGATCCACCTCTACGGCAATCTCCTTGCGCCGGGGCAACGGATGCATGATCACGGCATGGGGCTGGAGAAGTTTGAGATGCTCCGCCGCAAATGAGTATTTGGAGATATCAACCTTGCCGCTGTCCCCCGTCTTGTCATCCCATTCGTCCTGGATGCGTGTCATGTAGATCGCGTCGGCTTCAGGGATAACCTTCTCGAAATCGCTCGCCAATTCATACTCGCTGCCCGACGCCTTCAGGTGATCGAGAATATCCTTGCCGATCTGCAGAGCCGGCGGAGCGATAAACACCTGCTTGACTCGCTCATAGTTGGTCAACAGATAGGCCAGCGAACGCACGGTCCGTCCGCGGGCCAGGTCGCCGACAAACACCACGGTCTTGCGGTCAATCCCGCCCCGCTTCTCGAAGCTCCGCTGAAGTGTGTAGATATCCAGCAGGGCCTGCGTCGGGTGCTGATCCTTGCCGGAGCCGGCGTTCACGATCGGCACGGGCCGTTCCGTGTGGGAAAGCATCCAGGCCATTTTCTCCGCCAGTCCGCCAATGGCGCTCCGCATGATGATGACATCCGAAAACGAACTGAACGTGCGGATGGAATCCTCCTGGGTTTCCCCCTTCATTTCGCTGGAGGTGGACGTATCGCGAACCTCCACCGTCCGCATGCCGAGAATCTGGCAGGCGGAATGAAACGACAGGAAGGTCCGCGTGCTCGGCTGGGTAAAGTACAGCATGGCCGTCTTATGCGACAAGAGGTTGCCCAGGAAATCCATTCCTTGCTTGCTTTTCGCAACCTGGCGGATGCGCGTGGCCATATCGCCCAGTTCCTGCAGAAGCGGTCGGTCGAACTGCTGGGCCACGAGGATGTGCAAGGGGCGATCGCTCCGGTTGAAGCATCGGGCTTTGTCATCCAGGGTGAGCTGTTGAAGTTCGTCCCAGGTTATCTCCGGCAACGGCTTGATCTTCGCTTTCAATGTCAGACCCTCCCCTATACTTCTATATTATCAATCTTGTTCAGGTCAAGGTGGCCACTATCACGGCTTTGATCGTATGCAGGCGGTTTTCAGCCTGATCAAATACCTTCGAAAATGGCGCTTCGAACACGTCGTCGGTCACCTCCAGGGCGCCGCACTGATGCGTGAGTTCGGTTTCATTGTTATGAAACGCCGGCAGGCAGTGCAGGAAAATCACGGTGTCATTCTCCAGGTGGCCGGTCTGCCGCATGAGGGACATGTTAACTTGGTAGGGTTTCAAGAGCCGTACACGCCGGGCAAACTGATCTTCCTCACCCATGGAGACCCAAACATCGGTGTAAATCACGTGAGCATTCTTGACCGCGTCCGCCTGGTCCGGACACACAGTGATGGTGCCGCCGTTCCGCTGGGCGATCTCGGCCGCCTGATCCAGAAAATCCTTTGGAGGCATTAACTCCGGAGGCGTACAATCGACAAAATGCATCCCGCTTTTGGCACACCCCATCATGAGCGAAAGACAAACATTGTTCCGACCGTCGCCCAGATAGACCACTTTCAATCCCTGAAGATAATGAAAATATTCCCGGATCGTCATCAGGTCTGCCAGAGCCTGGGTGGGATGCTCGTCATCGGTCAGACCATTCCATACCGGCACGCCGGAATACCGGGCCAAGATCTCGGCGGTCTCCTGCCTGAAACCCCGGAATTGGATGGCATCAAACATGCGACCGAGCACCCGGGCCGTATCCTTGATGGATTCCTTCTTGCCCAGGTGAATGTCATGCATGCCCATGTATTCCACGCTGGCGCCTTCATCCACCGCCGCCACCGTGAACGCCGCCCGCGTCCGGGTGGACGCTTTCTCGAAAAGTAGGGCAATATTTTTCTTCCTCAGGCGATCCCGCGGTAGTCCCATCTTCTTTTCCTTTTTCAGGGTATCCGCAAGGTCCAGCAGGTACATCATCTCGCCGTCAGTCAGGTCCGACAACTTCAGGAGACTCCGCCCGGTCAATTGAATCTTCTCTTTCATAATCGCCTTTCGAAGGTACGACGCATATAGTACACGGAAAAGACGGACTGGCAAGCTGGGATTGGCGGCGGAGTAATGCCTCAGTCAGTCATGGGGCAGATAATTTTATTGTAGTGCCGCACGGTGTGCGGCGATCCCGGAAATCCACAGAATGTCGCGCCACACCCGGGCTTCGCCGAAGCAAGCCGTGGCGCGCTACAGTCCCGGCCAGGTATTTTCTCTCCCCTTGACCGGGGGGTTACACAGGAAATATATTAGCACGTGTCGGTCCATGCGTTGCGGCTAAATTTTAATCTCGAACAGTTGTTTTGAGGCATAGCGCCACCATGATCCTCAAGGACATCGGCCAGCGGTTCAACGTCAGCAAACCCCAGAAGTCTGCCGGCGAATGATACTACTGGAGCTCGATTCGAGGCCCGGTGGATTTGACCACAGAAGCCACCACGCGGGTTCTCACCGAATGCAAACAGTCATTCTCATCTAAAATACCCCCAGCGCCGGCAGGGCCAGGTCACGGTCTTCCGTTTCCATCCCCCACCCGTCCGAATGATTAATTGCTGCAGGTCAAGATGTGGCTCCTGGCGGTCGGGGCAAATGCGGGTCCATGAAAACGTAATGCTTCGCCAGCACCCAGCCAGTCACAGTGATTGCGCAGGTCTTATACTCAGCCTCTGATCTGTTCGAACGTCGCGGATGGAATGCCAAACAGATCCTTGATTATTTCGTCGGTATATTTCGAGACGATGTCGCGGCCGATCTCATCCCATCCGGCAAACAACTTTTCACCCGTGATATGATTTGCCACCAGGTCGTCCATGACGGCCGGCCGTTCGGACACCGGCAGGGTCACAATCCATAGCGTGCCGGGCATAGCGCAATTAGTGCCTGTTTTGGAATTATACTTGGAAAGATGCTCATCGAGGTCTATCGGAGCGGCTTGATATGCAAAGACACCTTCCTGTATCGCAAATCGAATATCGCCGAAGTGAGCTGGCCGGAAAAATGCCCATATACCTGCCCATTTGACTGCGTCCAGATTGAGGTCCAAAATCGTTTTAATGTTATACCTTCCCTCATTATTTACCGTATCCAACGCCAGTTTGTTTACTTTCCCGATGTCGGCGATATAGATCGTGACATTTTCAGACTTATCGGCGGGCGCGTTTGCAAATGCGAAATATAGAGCATATTTCACGTTGAGCGTCCAATCGAGCAGAGGAGATATTCTGGTATAATGCTGAAGGACAGTCATTAAGTAACCGTCATCCGGCTGAAGATTCTGCCAGTTGGGATTGAGATGTTTCTTCGCCAGGTCCTGGGTGCGAGACATAAAACGGTCTAACTTCATAGAGGTTCCGCAATTGTCAGCCATTTTCAACTTAGTCCATAGGCGAAACAGGCTTGACTCAAGGGGCCATGCCTCCGAAGCTTGCCCTCTGAATGCAAGCCCTATGTTGGTATCCAAGGCGTAATTCTTATTGATGAAGCGATCCTGAAACTCTTTGAAGGTGGAACAATGTTCCTTGACGACAGGACTTGTTTTGTTGGCGCTTAGTCTCCGCAGAAAATTACTGTCATGGTTCTCTGTTTCTTGCAGAATGCGATTCGCCTCCGTGTAGCCAAAATATGAGAATATTCCGAGAAATGATTTCTCCGTCATTTGATTAAGCCCTTCCCCACGTCCGCATTTGACGGCACGCATCATGTGAAACTCAAGCAATATTCTCCCAACGCAAATAAGATACCATCGAAACGCGTGACTTTGCGAGTCTCTTTGTGCGTTTTTTTCCATCCAAGTGGTTAAGCCACTTGACCGCGGAATTCTTCATCTCGATTGCTGGTTCCCGAATACCCGCAAGAAAATCAGCGCGGTCATTGAGCCGAATCATATTCAGGCCTAAGTCCATGGATGGGAATTTCAATCTTGCGGTTCTACCGAACCGCCACTACCCCCGTATCCGTTGTAGAGTTCAATAGAACGGCAAAGTTGCCGAACCAAATTTATCGCGGACGTCCTATTTTCCACCCACCTCGATGATATATCGCCAGACGATATATCATCCAAATCCGAGTGTTTTTTTCAAGCGGAATTGGCACGTGGCTGTCCACCCCGGGAGAAGCAGGATGAAGACTTGTTGCCCAGTATATCGCGTGCTATTCTCCAAATCATGAAACCGCACGGCAATACACCGGCAGCCGCGGTGTGGAAGGGGGAATCACGCACCTTCCCCACCGCACTCGCGTTCGCAACGGCCTGCGTTCAGGCGGCGTCGGCTGGCGCGTTCGTGCTCTGCGCCACTGCCCGCCTTGCGCGTCGGTTTCTGCATTACTACCGCTTGGCCCAACAAGTAGCCGGGACCGCCGGATGGGAAACGCCCCAAATCCGCTCATTCCGGGGATGGGTCAACGAAACCTGCGACAGCATCTGGTCTTCATGCCGCCCGCTTACTCCCGCTCTTTCCTTGCGACTCTGGCACCAGGCCATAGCGTCAGTTTCCCCGCCGGACGGCCTGATCATCCAGCCTGCCCTTTACCGACAACTGCAATTGGCCATGGATGCCCTGTTCGATAATGGCATCGAAGCAGACGGGGACGGGAGTGACCACCCGCTCGCCGGTTTCCGTCGGGCAGCGACCCGCCGCTTCCTGGAACTGGCCAAACAGGAAGACGTGATGCCGTGGAGCGAAATGCTCTCCACGGTCCGCCGGGCCGTCGCCGAAGATCGTGTCCCCCTGCCTCCGCAGATTATTCTCGCCGGATTTGACAACCTGTCCCCTCTGGAAAACATCCTTGTCACCGCTCTGGCCGCGCAACGACAAACGGTCATCTGGCACCCGGCAGCCGAACCGGATGACTCCGTCTGCGTCCGCGTATTCGCCGCGCCGGAACAGGAATGCCGGGCCGTCTGTGCCGACGTGCTCCGGAACTGGAACGATGGCCGGAAAAATCTTGGCGTGGTTTTTGCCGACCGCTCGTATTTGCCCATCCTTAAACGCTGTTTCGACGACCTTGCGGGCCTGGAGCGTCCTGATTTCGAAAAGTCAATCCGTTACAACCTGACGGTAGGCACACCGCTGGCGGATCACCCGCTCTTCCAAACCGCAGTACTCCCGCTCCGCGCGCTCGACGAGCCGGAGCCCGCGCCGCTGCTCACCTCTCTTTTGGTCTCACCCTACGTCGGCGTACCCGGGATGAATCCCCAGCCACTCCGTGACGCGCTCTGGGAACCGGACCACTCCCTTCAGTTAGAGGAAGCGCTCCGCGCACTTGAAGAACACGGATTCCCCGTCATGCCGCTCAGTAAAATGGCGAAGCATCCGGTGGCGCCCCTGGCGGACTGGCTCGCAAGGTTAAACGACGGTCTTGCCGCGCTCGGCTTCTGCCGGTTCGAAGGTCAGTACCGCGCAACCGACGCGCTGGCCCAACAGCATCTGAACGAGATCATAACCGCCCTTACCCGGGAAACCGGCGACATCGAAATGGATGGAACGGGAGTGCTTGCGTGGCTTTCAGCAGCTGCCGACAGCGTAATCGTCGCGGAAAAGACACCGGAAACCGCCGGTATTCAGATATTGAACCTCACCGAGTCGCGGGGCCTGGCATTCGACTGCCTGTGGGTGGTCGGCGCGCACGGAGCGGCCTTACCACCACCCATGCGGGAATGGCCGTTCCTCGATCCCGATGAACAGCGCCGGATGGACGGCGGCACGCTCGATCAGCAATGGGATGAGGGCCGGCGCCGGCTCGCCTCGCTTTGGGCCTCGGCGCCGAACGTTTATTTCAGCCGCGCTACCGCCGACGGCGACGCATCGCCTTATCCACCATGCCCCCTTCTCGCTGACGAAACCGGCGCCGATGGCCAGCCCGCAGAATTGACTCTCAACGTCTGGAAAAACCCATCCGCCGAATGGCTGCGGGCACGGTGGCTGCGAGATGGGCATCGCGCCCTCGTGGCGCACCACAACGAGGATCACCTCGCTGCGGCGAAGGCAGACATAGCCGGCGTAACCTTTGCATCCGGCGACAGACATTCGGACTACCCGCCTGAACCTGCCGTCCGCCCCCTGTCCGGCGCTTGGAACGTAACGGCCCTTGAAGATTTGGCGGCCTGCCCGTTCCAGTTCTTCTGCGGCCGAATACTCAAACTGGAGCCCCTGTCCCTGGCAGATGCCGGCATCGATCCGCGTGTGCGAGGCAAGGTTCTCCACGGCATCCTGACGACATTTGTGGACGGCTTGGCTGAACATGTTCCAAGCTGGCCCGACGACAACCAAAGCGCCCAGCAATGGCTCACGCGGACAGTGGATCAGACGCTTGCCCGATGTCCACGCAACGTCTTCTGGCGCGTCGAGCGCTTGCGGCTCATGGGTGATGCGAACACACCGGGCATCCTGCCGGCCTGGTTGGAACAGGAACGCCAGCGGGCGCACCTGGGATGGAGATTCGCCGGGACCGAATTGGCATTCGAGGGACTGCCGGTCGCCGGGATCACGCTCCGCGGACGGATCGATCGGATCGATCGGCATCCCCAGGAGGGCTTTGCTGTCTGGGACTACAAATCCGGCGCCGTGCCGTCGGTCTCATCCGTGATTTCCCAGGTTACCGAACTCCAACTACCCGCCTACCTGCTCGCGCTCCAGAAAGGCCTGCTTTCGGGATTGAATATATCCGGCGTGCCGCTTCAGGCCGGGTACATTGGACTAAAAAAAGCGTCGGAGATTAAGATCACCCCTTTGAGCGTCCGGCGCCAACCAGTCAACTGGACCGAATGCCTGCCGGAATGGGAAACAAACCTGGATCAACGACTGGACGCGCCGCGCCGGGGCCGGTTCGAGGCCGACCCCCGCCCGGCAATCGACGCACCGTTCCATAAACGAGCCGGAGCCTGCCAGTTCTGCGAGTTTTTCAGCCTGTGCGGCTATTTCGATCGTCGTCCGGAACCACCGGACGACGATAATGGGGATGGAGAGGAATATGTATCATGACTCGAATATTCATTAAGCGGCTTCGTTGTAAGCGAAATTCTAAGTTCCTATTTTTAAATAATATTTAAATGTTGTTATAGATTGATGATGAACATTGACCATTGTAAAACATCCTCAACCCCGGACATGGCCGTCCGCCAGGAGGCGCTCGACATCCACCGCAGTTTCATCCTGGAAGCTCCGGCGGGATCAGGCAAGACCGCCTTACTCACGGCGCGATTCCTCTCCCTGCTGGCGGATGTCAAGCACCCGCGCCAGATCCTGGCCGTTACCTTCACGCGCAAGGCGGCCGCCGAGATGGCCGGGCGCATCACCGCCACCCTGTGCCAGGCACGGAACGGCATGACACCCGTGGCACGCAACCCCTGGGAAGTCCTCCTGCTGGACCTGGCCCGGAACGCGCTGGAAAAGCACCCGGAATGGGACACGCTTCTTAGGAGTCCGGATGCGTTCATGGTGGATACTTTCCACGGATTCTGCGGACGCATAGCCAGAAACTGGCCGCTGGAAGCGCGCGTGCCACCCGCCTTCCCCTTGCTTGACGAGATCGGCCAGGAGGCCTTGCTGGCCGCCGCCGTGGCCCGCTATATCCACGCCTTCGCCGCCGGCGATCCGCGCCTGACACAGGACGAGACTGCGTCGTTCCAACGCCGCCTCGCGGCCGCCAATAACAGTGTCCGTGCAATTTCCGCCCAGCTTATTGACCTCCTCGCCCGGCGTGACCGACTGGACAGCCTTATCCCCATCTTCCAGCACGCTGTCCCGGAAGAGGAATTGACCCGGCGCACCGAACAACTTGCGGCTCTTTACCTGGGCCGGTTGCGTGATCATTTTTCCCGACATGCAAAAGACTGGCAGGATTTGCATCGCCACCTGACTCAGCAACATGCCGGCCTGGCCGGATCTCTGCCGCCGGATATTCCCGGCACAGTCCTGCGTGCATTGCCGGAATGGCAGGCCGCCGCCGGGGTGTTTCTAGTCAAAACCGGAACCCCGCGTCAACAACTCAAACCCGGAGATTTCGGCCAGGGCTTTTCCGCTAATCCCCTGGCCCAGTTTATCAAGCAACTTCCGCCGGAGATCGCGTGGATCTTGAATTTTACCCGGGAATGGCTTGCCGGCGGCGACCCCGTCGGCTTCGGCGCCCTCCGGGACACCGTGATCCTCGCCCGGGGCGCACTGGACCAGTTCCACACACTGATGAACGCGCGCGGCGTGGACTTCATGGAGCTGGAACTTGCGGCCCTGCGGGCGTTTCGGCAGGTGGACCGGCCGGGCGAAAGCCTGATCTTCTACCATGAACACCTCCGCCATATTCTCGTGGATGAAGCGCAGGATATGAACGATACGCAGGTCCGCATCCTCAGCGCGCTGACCGAAGGATGGGAATCGGATGATGGTCGCACAGTTTTCATCGTCGGCGACCCAAAGCAGTCCATCTTCCGCTTTCGCCGTGCTGAGGTCAGCCTGTTCGAATCGCTGAAGTCGGAAGGCCTGCCGCGGGAGGGTGAATTCCCCCTGCCGCTTCGCGCACTGAGCCTCAGCGCCAATTTCCGGTCGCGCGCGAGCTTGGTAAAGTTCGCCAACGCCGCGTTCGAACGGATCATGCGCGCACCCAATCCGGCCTTTGACGAAGTGGCTTTCAAGGCCTCGGACCCTGTTCGAAACGACGCGCCGACCAAAGAACTCCTGCAAAAGCCGGTCATCCTCGGCCTCTTCCACTGCCGGCATGCCAATAACAAACAGTCGGACTTGCCGCGAAAACCAGAGGCGCGCTACCAGGAAGCCCGCTACGTGGCCGACCGCATCGTCTCCCTCCACCAGAAAGACTCCAAGGCCACAATTGCCGTCCTGATCCCGGCCCGAACACACCTGACACCCTATGTAACCGCCATGGAGGCACTGGCCATCCCAGTCCGTCTCATGGAGGGCATACCGATGCTGGACTGTCCCGAGATCCGACATTTACTAAACCTGTTCAAGGCCCTTATCCGTCCGCACGACGACGTAGCCTGGGCCGGCGCACTCCGCGCGCCTTGGGTCTGCGCCCCCTTGTCCATTCTGGAACAGATTGGCCGACTGCCGGAACCGGCGGTGTGGTCTGGAAAAATAATCGCGGAAGGACGCAACCTGCACCCGTCCGTCACCCGGTTCATCAACGCCTATGAAAAAATCCGACCCGACTTTGGACGGGAACCTTATGCCGTCAGCCTCCAGCGCCTGTGGGAAGAACTGGACGGCCCTGCGGCGGTTGCCCGGATCTCCGGCGCATCCGGCATAGCAAACATCATGCAGTGTTTGGATATTCTGGGCCAGTGCCCGGACGGTTGCGGAGAGGAAACTCTGGACGTCCTGGAACGACTGCTGGAGCGCGCTTATACCCCGCCCGACCCGCGCTCCGCATTCTCTCCGATTTCCATCATGACCATCCACAAAGCAAAGGGACTGGAATTCGACCACGTATTCGCCGTCGGGCTTGATTACCCGGCCGGATCCAAAGCGGCGCTCCGGGAACTGGAGTCTGCTTTCCTGATGGACCGCCTGCCGGAGAGAGACCGTATCTTTCTCGCCGCCACCGCTACGGACCGCCGGACCGACGCCCGCCCCCTGGCTCATCTCCTGCTGGGCGACCTCGGCCTCCGGCGCAACGTGGCGGAATACAGGCGACTGGTGTACGTGGCCGCGACCCGCGCCCGGGAAACGCTAACCTTAAGCGGGCTGGTGCTTTATACTGCCGACGGGAAGGAGCGGCCGGATAGCGCCTCCGGATCGGCTATTTCCTGGCTGGACACCATGGCCCGTGACGGCATATTCGGGAACCTGCCGGTACAAGCGCTGGACAACCCGGAGCCATCTGCCGCAAGGGCACCCTTCAGTTCGCCGCCAAGTGAATTGTCGGAGCCGGCGCCGTTCGCTCCTGAGCCCCTGCCCTATCTGATCCGGAGTCCGTCGAGAATCGAAGACGAAACAGCCACGGCAGCGCGGCCGGGCACCGACGAACCCGACCCTGATTCGCGGGCACGCGGGGTGGTCATGCACCGGATATTCGAGACCCTGGCGCGACGGAGGCCATTGCCTTCCGAACGCTCCGTGACAGCGGCACTGGCCGGGGAAGGCATCGCGCCGAACCGGCAACATGCCATGGCCCATGAGGTGATGGCTGAATGCCGGCAAGCCTGGGATTTTGAACCCTTCGCAAAGATGCGCAACTCAGCGACCGAAGTCATCCCGGAATGGGCCATTGAAGACACCCCCGGAAAGACCAGCATCCGCGTCGGGCGGATTGATCTGCTCCTAAAGACCTCGGAGCAAGTCATCCTTGTTGACTTCAAAACCGGGAAGCCCGGGAAAGACGAAAAGTCATGGCTGGCAGCGGAAACGGAACGCTATCGTCCCCAACTGGACGCCTACCGGGAAATGGCCGCAAGGGTCTTGGGCAAAACGCCCGACCGCATTCACCCCGTCCTCTTCTTCACCACCCTCCCCCGCTGGGTGGAAGTTCATTAACCCTATTTATCGTAGCTCATGCCCCCCAGCAATTTCCAGCAAGCACCATCTTTCACCCAAGTATGGGTTATCCGCGATGATTGTGTTTTCTTCACACCGGCGGTTTCACTGAAATTGACGTGAATGATATACTGCGTCAGTGCGACCTCTCCCAGCAACCGGATACCTGCTCGTTCAATCTTGAAAGTGCATGAATTGTGCTTGGGTACTAATTGCTTCATGAAACGAGCACTTTCTTCTCTGTCAATCGGATGCGGCACGGCACCCGGCCACCCAAGAAATTGACTAGGCGCAGGTGCCGAACCAGCCACTGATACCAGATTCTCCCATGGCAAAAACAGTGTCCCTGACTTGTGCGTTGGTGTGCTCCAGAAAACGGTGGATAATTCCTGGTTCACTGAGTAGCCAGATATAGACTTCTTCTATGTTGGCCTGGCGTACAAGTGTCCCCAGAGGATGCGCCAGGCTAATTAGAGCCTGTCCCGTTATTCCGTGGGTCTTGAAAACACAGGGCATATCGTATTAAAGAGGAGGGGCAAGAGTACCCTAAAAGGATACTTTGCCCCAAATCCGTGTGTTATAGTGCCCGATGAGCTATCAAATCATAC
>JAHIJO010000139.1 GCA_018898455.1 Verrucomicrobiota bacterium
CTGCGAGCATCTCCACGGTCTCTGCCTGCTCCTTGAGCCTCAAGAAATGCGGGCCAAGGCGCTATTCAAAGCCTGGCGCAGACGCCTAAAGCGCAACGGATTGCCGCGCATCCTCGATGAAGCATCCCAACGGGCTGCGGCCTTCGCTCCCGCGCGCCGGCAGGATGTCGCGGATCAACTCCAGTACTTTCATAAAAATGCCAGCCGTATGACCTACCGCACCTTCCGCCGCAAGGGCTATTTCATCGGTTCCGGTGCGGTCGAGGGGGCCTGCCGCCATATCGTCGCTCAACGCACCAAGCTTTCCGGTATGCGTTGGCTCCGCAGCGGAGCGGCGGACGTGCTCACTTTCCGTTGCCTGATTAAAAGCAATCTCTTTGACCACTACTGCAAATCTTGGCAATGCGCCGCCTGACTCCCTACCAACAAATTTGACTTACACCCATCAATGCCACTAATCTGGCCGATATCCTGGAGCGGGTGCTCGACAAGGGCATTGTGATTGCCGGCGATATCCGCATTCAAATCGCCGATATTGACCTGTTGACCATCAAAATCCGCCTGCTGATCGCCTCGGTTGACAAGGCCAAGGAAATGGGCATTAACTGGTGGGAAAATGACGGTTACCTTTCCACCAGGGCGCATCAGACCGAGCTGGAAAAAGAAAACCTTGATCTCAAGGAAAAAATCGCCAAACTTGAATCCAGCTAGAGTTTGTTCGAATAACTCACAAGCTCTAGCTCGGAGCCCATGCCTGGGCATAAAGATCGCGCGCTAGCGCGCTTCCTACATCCCGATAAGGCGATGGAACAGTCACAGAAAGAATGTCTCGCGCAGAGGCGCGGAGATAAAATCCGATAAGAGTTTCGTGTGTTTCGTGGTTATAAATATACAATGAGAACGTTGTATTATGTGCCCATCATTCACACCAGCGCCGACATGGGCTCATTGGCCAAGGCCGTAACCGAGCGCGGCATCAGCCAGGTTGGCGAAAGAAACTGGGGCACACATGTTGCAACAGTTCACCGCTTCTGGGACGCCATCGCCGAATATTGCGCATCCCTGCCCGCCGCCGGAATGCTGATTTATCAGGATGGCCTGGTTGCCGAAGGCGAAGTCGGAGCCAAAATAGTCGCTGCCGGCGCGCAGTCCGGCAGTCGGAATTATGAAATCGTGCAGGACCTCATGCGCCGTGGCGCGCAGATCGTAAAAACGGAGGATTTCAAACTGGTTCTGGAGGAGCGCGATCACATTCTGGCGCTGATTCAGGCGCCCAACGCCCGTGCCAAAATAGCCGCCTTTATTAAATATCGTTTTCTCAAGCACAGTTTATTGAAACGCCGCGACATGTTCATCGCCCAACGCATTAACGAGACGCTTGGTCAAGGCGCACCTGCCTCCCATAATACCGAACTCTCAGAGCCTGCCCGAGCTCGGCCAGGGAGTCGGGACGGCGGGGGGGCGGGCATCCTGTTCGTGGGCGCCGGCCATAATGTCCGGCCGCATCTGCCGAAGGATATCAAGGTTACTGAAGTTAAAGAGGCAAAAAAGGTGTGCCGATATCAGGAATTGCTCCCGTTCTGCCACCGCCGCCGGCGGAGATTCACGGAGTTGGGACAGTATCTTACGGCGGCGGTGGATTCGTCCACCATAGCCACTTAGGCGACGGTGGAGTAATTATTCAGCACCTCGATCATGGCCGCGATGTTCTCGGGCTTGGCGTCGCCCGGGATGGCATGCGCGGGCGCCGCGATGTACCCGCCGTTTTTTCCCACTTCATCCAGCAGGCGCCGGACCTCGTCCTTGACCTGCCGCACCGTGCCGAAGGGCAGGGTCTTCTGGGTGCTGATCCCGCCGTGGAAGGTCAGGCGGTCGCCATACTTCCGCTTTATCTCAAAAACATCCACAACTTCGGGTTGAAACGGATTGAAGATATCCAATCCCGCTTCAATAAGATCGGGAAACACCTCGTCCACCTTGCCGCAAGAATGGATGAATACGATTTTGCCCATGGCTTTAACCCGCTGGTACATCTGCCGGATGCGCGGTTTGATAAATTCGCGCCAGAGCCGGGGCCCCATGATCAGACCGGTCTGCTGGCCCCAGTCGTCCCCGAAGTGCATTACATCGATGGGATAGCTGCAGGCATGGTCAATGATCTTCAGGTTGTAATCCAGGATTCGATCGAGAAGCTCATGCACGAATGCCGGATTATCCGCCATGGCCATCAGGATTGTCTCCATGCCGGCCAGCGTCCACGCCCGTTCGAACAGGCTGAACCCGATCATCGCTTCCAGGCAGTGGTTCGGATGGGCCTCGATAAAGGATGCATAATGGGCATAGCGGGACGGATCGGCAGGATCGGGAAAACCATAATCCTTCAGAGTGTCCGGCGTGACCATGCAATTGCAAACAACTCCGATGTCCTTGTCCACGGACCGGTTCCATTGTACCCCGAACTCGTCCTCCCAGATGTCCGGGGCCGTCTCGCGCCAGGCATTCTGGGGAGACGTATCCAAACCCGCAAAGCAATTGTCCAGCTTATCCGTGAAGTTCGGGTCGCCGTAATAGTCGGCCATCTTGCGATGGGCCTTCTGTGTAAAGCAGATGCTGTACGGGGTCTTGTCCGGCTGTTGATGCCGGACCGATCTCAAAACGCGTTCTTTGTTGTTCATCATCTTTTTTCTTTAGAAGACTTTTATGGAGTGCGGGAGCCAGCGCTCCCGCTTTTACGACCGGAAGCATAGCTTCCGGCGATCAAAGCGCAAGCTGCGCTTGCGCACTCCAAAGTTGCTCTACGCTACTCAATGCTTGAAACATCGCTGGCCGGTAAAGACCATGGCGGCGCCGACCTCGTTGCAGGCCTCGATGCTCTCGAAATCCCGGTCGGACCCCCCCGGCTGGATCACGGCGCTGACGCCCTCGCGCAGGCCGACTTCCACGCCGTCCCGGAAGGGGAAGAAGGCGTCGGATACCATGCCGCTCCCGGGCAGGCCGCCCTTGCAGCGCGCCACTTCCTTGTCAATCTCCGCCCGGCTGGATTCATCCTGCAGGTTGTTATAGGGAATCTGGTGCTGTTCCCAGCACAGGCGATCGGCCAGATTGCGATAGGCCTTGTCGCGGGCAAACTGGGACATGCCGACCCGGTCCTGACCACCGGCGCCGATGCTGATGGTGACCCCGTCTTTGACGTAGAGCACCGAATTGCTGGTCACGCCGCATTCGATCAGCCAGCCGAACAGCAGGTCGGCATACTCCGGCTCCGTCGGCATCCGGTTGATCTTGTATTCCTTGCCCTTGTACACCGCCTGCGCCGGCGCCAGCTGATCCCGGGTCCGGGTCACTGGCGTGAACGACCATTGCGCGATGATACCGCCATCCACCAGGGACTTGAAATCCACCACCCGCTCGCAGGCAAAGCTTTCCAATCGCGCTATGTTGGCAATACGCATGACGCGTAAATTTTTCTTGGTGGCGAATAGTTCCAGCACGCCGGGGGCAAAGCCGGGCGCCGCGACCACCTCGGCATAGTTCTGAAGAACGAGTTCGGCTGTGTCCCGGTCCACGTCGCGATTCAGCACAATGGCGCCGCCGAAGGCCGCCACGCGGTCGGCCAGGTTGGCCTTGGCATAGGCCTCCGCCAGCACGGCGCTTTTGGCCACGCCGCAGGGATTGTTGTGCTTTACAATGACGGCACAGGGTGTTTCCATGAGATAACGCAGGATGTTCAGCGCGTTGTCCACGTCGGTGATGTTGGTCTTGCCCGGATGCTTGCCCGACTGCAGAAGTTCCACATCCGAGGCCAGGGTGCGTCCGGGCTGGATGCTGGTCACTTCGCCCAACAGCAGGTTCCCGTTGATCAGCTTGTAAAGCGCCGCTTCCTGGCCCGGATTCTCGCCGTAGCGGAGCCCCTTGTTGACGCCGTCAATGAGCCAGCTGACTTTTTCATAGACCAGCGTCTGCCGCTTCTTGCCGTCCACGAAACTGATTTCCATCGCGGGCGGAAAATGATCGTCCATGATGGTTTTGTATGACGTCTTGAAATCCTTGACGGCCATGATAGTGCCTCCCGTTCAATGCAGAATGTAGAATTAAGAATGCAGAATGATAACGGCAGTTGCGTCCCGCAGCGGGACGTTATTTTTCCTGGCTTGGCAGGAAAAATCAATTCATGATCTTGTAACAGCCTTTGACCGCATTGAAATCGCACCGGTTCAGATACCCGGCGATGGCCGTATCATAAGCCGCGGTGTGCGTGAAGGCCTTTTTGGCCAGCTCGAACCGCGTCTTGAGTGACAGCGACCCGCCGCCCCGCTTGAGTTCTGCCAAAATCTTTTCATAATCCGCCGGATCCGTCACCGAGGCGACCCGCAGGAAATTCTTGGCGGACGCCCGGACCATGCACGGACCGCCGATATCGATGTTGGCCCGGGCCTGTTCGGACGTCACCCCCGGCACGGCAATGGTCTTGACAAACGGATACAGGTTCACCACCACCATGTCGATCTTGATGGCTTTGAGCCGAGCCAGGTCGCGGACATGATCCAGGTTATACGTTTCGCTCAGCAGGCCGAGATAAATTTTGAAGTCCAGCGTCTTGACCAGCCCCCCCTGCATTTCCGGCTGACCGGTATAGTCCGAAACCTGGACCAGTTGCTTTGACGCGGCGGCGTCCCCCAATATTTCCTTAATGGACTGGTACGTGCCGCCGGTGGAGTAAATCGTCAGGCGGGGGTTGAGTCCGACAAGTTCGGGAATGAAGGCATTCAGTCCGGTCTTGTCGGAAACACTGATCAACACATGTTCGATACTGACGGAATTATCCGTTTGTTCAACGATATTAATGGCCATAATTTCCTCCGCCCGGCGCCGCCCGGGATAATAGGCGCCTGTTGTCCAATTCAATAATAGCGAGGATAATGCCGTAGTCTTTGGAAAATGTCACGCGGGAAATGCGAACATCAACTATTCTCACCACGAAGAGCGCGAAGGGCACGAAGGGAAGTCATGTTCTGGAAATCCGTCCCACGGCCGCAGGGCGGATTTCCAGAACAAGTTATGCCTTGTCTGCGTCACGTGGTAAATAACAATGTTGGCTTGCCCGAGTCACGGCGGCATGATGGGAACTTTTCGCCAACCGTCGCTTTCCGTGAATTCGCGGGTCGCGAAACACCAGATTACCAGCCGCTTGCCTTTCCAATACGCAGGATCCTTTTGCGCTCGCCGGAGCAGGTTGACCCGCGCCGGCGTGGCGCCCGAACCGCGCACAGCTACCAGGTCCACGGACTGACCCAGCTCCAGCGCCAACTGGTCGGCCAGTCCGGCGCCCCGCGTCTGCATATCATCGCCGGCGTGAAAAATCAGGTTATGACTGTCACCCAGCAGGATCACGGGACTGCGGGGATCAGGCTCCAGACTGCCTCCGGCTTGCCGACTAATCTGACGAACGCGCACCTGCTCCCTGGCAGGCTTGCCATCGCCCAATGCCCGCCACAAGTCGCCCGTGATTTCAATGGTCCGCCATTCGCTGGTCAACGCCGCCGGCGGATGGTTGCTGAGCCCCGGGAGAAGCTTGCGGATTTCTTCGACAATCCGACCCGCCGCCAGCACGCAGGCATTCCCTGACCAGTGTGAATCCTGTTTGCAGTATAAGGCGCCATCCGGATTAAACCGGTTGGCCAGGAAAAGCGGGGTCAGATCAATGATCTGGACTCCGTTGGTTCTCAAGAGACCATAAAACGTCTGGATGTCGAAGTCCAGACGAGGCGGTTCACCGCCGGCTTTGACCGGACTGCCCGGAACGAAGTCGGGCCTGCCCGGCGTAGTTTCCGGAACGAAGTCGGGATATATAATCGCCTTGGCCGGGACCGGGACCATCAGCAGGGTCACTCCGATCTTCTTGAGCTGAGCGTTGAAATCCAGGATGGCCGGCAGGGGATCGGCCGCGGCGGGTTTGGAGGCCCGGCTGGCGCTTGCCGCTCGATCGCCCCAGAACGGTCCGGCGCCCAGATGCCGGAGTTCGGCGGCGAGGAACAGCCACCCGTCCCGGCCGGCAACGGCCATGGTTCCGCGCCGCTCGGCGTCCCGGGCCAGCGCTGCGCACCGCTCTTGGAACGGCACCGGGGAAACATCCCCTGCCTGTGTCCAGCCCACCCAATGGATCAGACCAAGCGCCAAGCCGAAAAGCAATGTTGAGCGGGCTGGAATTTTCAATGTAATCATTTTTAAGGCCGGCTGTTGCCCGTACTTATCGTTTCTCGATTCGCGGAATAATAACATGATGGCATCGATACTTTCAATCTGACTTGCCGGATGTTGTCCCGTTTACTACGGGAACAGCGAAAGCGGATGGCTGGTGACTTTGCGCACGGTCCGCGCATCCAGGCGTTCCACTCCCGGTGCATGGACCACGCTGTCACAATAATCAGAACGGTTAAACTCCAGGATGATCTCCATCGGCAATGCGGGACGGAACGGATGCGCCTGGCTGGCCAGGCCGACCGCCCGGCGGGCGGCCTCACGGATCCGGGCGCGCGCCTCGTCGGGTGGAACCGGTTCGGCGCGGTTGCGACCGACGCCCCGTTTTACGATCGCCGTCTCCAGGGGGCTGAAAAACTGCCGCGCTTCCACGCAGGCCGCCTCGTCCCCGCTCACCATCAGCATCGGAACGCCGAAATGGCCGGCCACCATGGCCCACTGGGCCAGCTCGCCCATGCGGCGGCCGTTGACACTGTAGTCGTGCCAGTGGATTGAGGATTGGGTGTGATCCAGGAAGCCGTTGATGGTGCCGGCCATGGCGTGGGCGCCGATAAAAAACGTACCCTGGAAACTTCCATCCAGGATGCCCCACCACAGTTTATTGGGCTTGGTGTCGTTCTCTGCCCGCGGATCCAGCATATCGAGGATGAAATTGCCGCCGCCGCCAGGGCTGTCAAGAACCGTGACCTGATCGGCGCCGCCGGCGAAGGCTCCGTCCACGGCGGCATTCACGTCGCCCATGAGCAGTTCACCGCATTCGCGGATGCGGCCGCTATCGCGCTGGATCATTTCGCAGGTGTCGATCCCGGTGATGCCTTCCAGGTCGGTGTGGATGTATATCTTCATCCGTTCGGCTCCTTGCTCATGGAAACATTCTGATTCCAGATCCCAGAATTAAGCTAACAGGGTGCCGCCGGAGGGGTCAAGAAGGAACTGTCCGGACTGGGGTCCTTGGGTGCAGAACATGAAAATTCCCCGTGATTTGTGTTGAAATAATGTTGATCCCGCAAGGGCATGGTCTCGGCTTCTCCGATATCGCTGGTAGGCCCCTTGCTCGATATAACGTGTATGACCTGCACCTGCCGGGAATATACACCTAACATCCGTATTGACGGCCGTCAATACGGATGTAACATGCAAAAAGATGGTGTTGGCGGCATGCCGTGATGATCGTATGGAGAAGTACAGTTGTGCTCACGACTTATAAGGGGGGGGGTATTATGTGGCAATGGTTTCATCATCCCGGATTCAGTCTGCCGGTGGTCCGGCGCCGGTTGGGCGAGGAATTACTGGACCTCCTGCTGATGACCGGCGAACTGCTGACGACCCAGTGCCGCTCCTACATGTGGAGCCGCAGCTTTCCCAGTACCCTGGCGTATGATGGAGCGCGGCGGCGATTATCCAAAGCAGGCTTGGTGGCCTATCGACGCGGGGCTGGAAAAGATCCGGTATTACGTCTGACCGCCGAAGGCGAGCGCGTCACAGACGACATCTTTCATCCGGAACGCTGGTGGCAACGGCGCTGGTCGGGGGCCTGGTACTTAATGGTCTATGACATCCCCGAGTCCCAACGAAAATATCGGGATGTTTTGCGGCAGTTTTTACGCCGCCTGCGGATGGGTAATCTGCAGGGAAGCGTCTGGATCACACCCCGCGATATCCGGCCGGAATATGACGATCTGGTGAAGGCGGCGGGAATTGAGTCTTATGCCTATCTCTTTGAAGCGCAAACCGTACTGGGATTGCCCGTGGAGCAGGTGGTACGTTCGGCCTGGCC
Organism: Verrucomicrobiota bacterium; assembly: GCA_018898455.1. GTDB lineage: Bacteria > Verrucomicrobiota > Kiritimatiellia > JAAZAB01 > JAAZAB01 > JAHIJO01. The sequence continues at coordinate 8,036 of JAHIJO010000139.1, forward strand.
CATGGATTTGCTGGAACAGTGTCAGCAATGGTATGGCGAGAATGCGCAACGTAATTGGGATGCTTTACGGTTAAAAAAAATGCCGCAACGATCGTTGTGGTTTTTCGCCCGGGAGGCTAATCGGGCATTTCGGGCAGCCATGGCACTGGATCCATTATTGCCTAAGGCCTTGTGGCCGGACGGGTACCGGGGTCCGGAAGTTATCGCCTGGCACCGGCGCTTGCTGGGGGAACTGTCTCGTCAGCTCGAATGACTGAAAATAACCTAACATCTGTTTTGACGGCCGTCAAAACAGATGTTAGTTAAAAAGGAAGGGGATGCTTTGGGCTTAGAAGAAGCTTGCCGCCGGGCGCGGACCTCCTTTTCCTTTACCCGTGGTCATTCCCGAATGGGGGATGCCTCTTCGGACCAACAGGGGTCTTGGAGCTGAAGTTCCGGGTCATCGGGATCGGTCCGATTAATACGCTCGTAATGGGAGGCAACGTCCGACCAGGGTCGGATCCGAACTTCGATCATGTCCCCCGGCCGGAGGCGCGCGGCCGGGGTCCACACATTATCCCGCATACTGCGCATATAGACTACGGCCTGGCCGTGGGTCATCGCTGCGGCGCGGCATTCGATATCCACCAGGTGCAGAGACAGGACATGGTCTTTGTACGGCACCGAGCCGGGGCGGGGCACGAGCGAGATGTCTTTCACCATGCCCCGCGCCTTCCAGGTTGCCCCAGCCGGGGGCACGAGAAAATGCGGCGCCGGTGGTTTGCCAAGGGAGAGATCAGTCAGCTTCCAATCGCCTTCCGTCAGTTCGCGCGCGGCGAATTCATAAATCACCAGCCGCTTGCCGGCCAGGCGATCCCGGCCCCGCGCGAGTTCCCGGCCCAGCGCCGTCCGGGCGGCAAACGCGCCCTTATCATTTAATGCAATCCGATCGAGCGGCCGTTGCAGCTCATAGCTGAGCTGTTCGATGAGGCCGGCGGAATCACCCCAGCCCAGGGCGTCCAGCGAATAGATATTGCAGAAGCTGTCGCCCAGCACAAGAACGTCGGACGCAGAGTCCGGTCGCCAGAAATCGCCGTTGGGCGCGAACACCTGGCGCACGGTGACGGTTTCCGGCGGATAGGATTCCTGGCCTTCAGGCATTTTCAGCATGAGCGCGAGATCGCCGCTATGGCTGATCGTCACCGGGCGGCTCTTGAAGCCAGGGCCGGGCGCCGGCGGTAACGGGACCTGCTTTTCAATGAAGACCTTGAGCTGACGGGCAGTGTATTCCATCGCCTCGGGCCGCCAGTGGGTGTCCGTGGCCAGGTACTGGTACTGGCCGGTTTGATTCTTGATCAGCACGAGTTCCCGGGCAATATCGAACGTCGGCACGCCGGCCTGCCTGAGATCCGTGAGGAATCGGGCGTAGGATTGATTCTGCAGAGGCGCAGGCCAAGCGGCATAGGCGCGAGTAAACTGTTCGGGATGAATGGTGGGCTTGGCGGGCGCCGGCATGACGATCAGCGCAATACCACGCCGTGCAAGCTGGTCCCTGAACTGCAGAATCGCCCTGACCGGGTCCGGCTGGGGCGGCGCCTGCCATTCGCCGGCGCCGGCAATCCGACGGGCCAGTTGTTTGGGTTCCAGGAACCCGGGGCCAGCCAGGTATTCAATGTCCGGCCGGTAAAACAGCCACGCCTGCGCACCGCAGTACACTTGCTCATTGCCGGCGCCCAGTCGGCTGGCCATCAGGGCTTGCGTCGGTGCGCGGATCAGCCCCCCGATGACCGAATCATTTTCAAGCTGATCCTCGTAGGCGTGCATCGCGCGCATGAGACAGCGGTTGGCTTCCACGATCCGCCGGCGCAGCGGCAACCCGGTCCGGGTCAATGCCTCGCCGACACCCGGCGGCTTCCGAAAAATATCATAGCACTGGGGCAGGGGGGATGAACGCCGGCCGGCATGGTAAGCCCGGATATCAGTGATCTGCTGGGTAACGGATATGATCGCGATGCCGAACAGGAAGACAAACGTCAACAGCCGGGCCAGGGCCGGGCGGATCGTCGTGCGGCCGACCTCGGCCATCGCCTGCGCCTCGCGGTTTGAATATTGTTGTGATTCAGTCATGACACAATATCGTCCTTGTAGGGGTTCAGCTTGCCCTTCGGCTTCGCTCAGGGCCTTGAGCCTGTCGAAAGGCTGAACCCGTCTTTTCCATCCCGGGCTGAGCAAGTTCAGCCCCTACAAAGATTTTTCGCCAGAATAATCTAAAAAATAAAATAAATAAACGGGTTGTACGCCTGCGTAGCCAGCACGACCAGGGCCAGCGCCAGCAACAGGATAACAATCAATGCCTTGGGCCACGTGATGACACGGGTCCAGTCCCAGGTCTGCGGCATCAGCCAGGTGATCCCGGCGGCGATCGCGAACGTCAGCAGGTAATACGGCTGGTAGATGATGCCGCCGATCAGCGCGGCATTCTCACCGACATGACTAAAGCCCAGCATGCAACCCAGGTAATGCATGGCGCCGGCCAGGTCCGGCGCCCGGAAAAACACCCAGCTGATCAGCACAATAAAAAACGTGGCGGCAACCCGCAGGGCGGCGGGCAGGCGGTGGTAAACGCTCTGCTTGCCCAGCAGGCGCTCGAAGCAGAGAAAAAATCCCTGGATGCCGCCCCAGATGATGAAATTCCAGGACGCGCCGTGCCACAGGCCGCCCAACAGCATCACGATGGCCAGGTTGATGTAGGTGCGGATGGGCCCTTTCCGATTGCCGCCCAGGGGATAATACAGGTTGTCCCGCAGCCAGGTGGAAAGCGATAAATGCCAGCGCCGCCAGAATTCAGTGATGGATTGGGACTTGTAGGGCGAATCGAAATTCTTGGCGAATACGAATCCGAGCATCAGGCCCATGCCGATGGCCATGTCGGAGTAGCCGCTGAAGTCGAAGTATATCTGGAACGCGTAAGCCGCGACGCCGTACCAGGCGTCGGCGACGCTGACCGAGGCGGTGCCGAATACGACGTCGGCCACCTTGCCGCAGGGATTGGCCAGCAGAATTTTTTTGGCCAGTCCCAGACTCATGAACGCCACCCCGCGTCCGAACTTTTCAAAAGAATAGGTCCGGTACTCCAGTTGATCGGCGATGTCCTGGAAACGGATGATGGGCCCGGCGACCAGTTGGGGAAACATGGACACGTAACAGGCGAAATCAATGAAGTTCTTCAATGCCTTGGCCTGGCCGCGATACACGTCAATGGAATAGCTCATCGACTGGAACGTGTAGAAGCTGATGCCCAGCGGCAGGGTCACCTTGAACATCAGGTCCAGCCGGAGCCACGCCAGGCCCAGCGCGTCGGCCAGCAAGTTCACGTTTTCGACGCCGAAATTGAAATACTTGAAAAAACCCAGCAGGCACAAGTTCGCGCAGATCGAAATAATGAGCGCCATTCTCTGGAGCCGTGTGCGCGGCCGGTCCGGATCCAGCCGCGGGATGGGACCCGTCCACCTGAAACCGTCGTAGGTCAGTATCAGAACGGTAAAATAATCGATCAGCGTGGAAACCAGCATCAGACCCATGAAGAGCGGATTCGTCCAGCCGTAAAACCCATAGCTGAGGATCGTCAGCATGAGATGCTTTCCGCATCGCGGCATGGCGTAATACAGGATCAGCGCCAGCGGCAGGAAGTAGAACAGAAATATGTGGGAACTGAAAACCACGACTTAACCACCCTTAGTACCTAAAAATTGCGCGGCGGCGCGCAATTTTCATTCCACTTCATAGAACAGCGGCAAGGCATAATCCTCGCTCTCCATGACCAGGCGTTCGCCCTCCAGCTCCGGATGTTCGTCAAAGGGTTCAAGGGTCATGCGATAGACCTTGTCCTTCTGCCGTCTGGCGGTGTCCAAGACCTGCCCGTCGAGAATAACCCAGTGTGCCACCATGAGCTGTTGGTCCGGGCACTGGCCCTTGATCACCTGGATGTCGTTATAGCGGTTGACGACCAGCGCCCGGCGATAGGGACTGATGGCAGCTGGCGTCGGGATCGCCGTCAATTCCGCCAGCCGGGCTTCAACCATCATCCGCCGGGCCGGCGTTCGACGTTCCAGGTCTCCCGCGAGAGATTGATAGCTCTGCCGGACTTCCGCTTCTTCCCTCACCCGCTGATACAGGGCAATATGATCGAGTTGGCCCGGCCAGAACCGGTCCCGGTCGCCGAAGACCAATTCCCGGGTAGATGAACTGTTTTGGTAGGGGCTGGGCTTGCTCAGACCCACGGGTTCAGCAAGCTGACCCCAGCCGTCCAGGTTGCCGGTTGGAACGTTGGTAAGGAGCAGGGGCGTCCCGTTCAGGAAACAGGCCAGTTGGCCCGGCAGATAATTGATGACAACGTGATGCGGGACGCCGGAGGTCAGTCTGCACAGCTGAATGGCGGGACCCTGACCGCCGGTGGCGGAGGTGTGCAATCGGAAGATCAGCCGGTCCCGCTCCTGGCCGAGCACGAAATTGCCGGAATCGGGGCCGGTAAATGAAATGATCCGCGACAATTCCAGCCGTTCGGTCTGCCGCGGCGTCAGTACCGCTTCCAGGCTGAATTGATTGCTGTTCCGACATGCCGCCAGGACCTGTGCGCCGGTATCGGGCTCGGTGGAGAAGTAACCGCGGGCCAAATCCATTTCAAAAAAACGGCCGTAGCGCGCCTTACCCCTGGGTTCGGTGCGGCAAAGGCGACTGACCTGTCCGGCGGCCTGTGGAATCTCATTCTTCCCGGCCCGGTTTGCCCAGAGGAAGACCAGTCCCGCCTTGTTCTCCAGCCAGGCCGTGACTTTAGGAACAGCAGGCGCGGATACGACCGTCGGCGCGTCCGGCTTGCCCCGCGTCTCGCGGGGCACGATCCAGGCATCTGGGTAAAAATCGGCGCGCGTGTTATGCGTTACGCGAATCCAGCGTTCAATGGCACGAAACCGCTCGTCGAATCGGCCGAGATAAATTTCGACATCCGGTCCGCCGCCCCGGATCCGGTTGTTACCCTCGCCAACCTTGTACGGACCGGTCATGACCATAAAACGCGGATGATTGGCCCAGCGCGGATGATACACCTCGTAGCCGTCAATGCCCGGCACGCGGCTGATGTTGATCACCCAGCGCTCGTCCGCATCCGTCCGGAACAGTGTCAGGTTCTGGTGGGCTCCGTCGAAAATCCAGAGGAGATTTACATTCCCCGGCGCCAACGAGGGCCAACAACCGGCGCCATATTTTTTCCAGTCGCGGTCCGGCAGTTCGGCGATGCCGCAGACCGGCCAGGGGAAGTTCCCGCAGGCCCGGCGGCCATCGGCGGAGATCTGGAAGTTGTCGGCATGGACAAGGGTTCGACTCCATATCGTCTCGATCCGGTCGGGCTGATCGATCGGCGCCCGCTGGATCGGGAACATGGCATCGGTATTCGTTGCCCAGGAACCGCCGTAAACCCATTCAACGCCGCCAATCGGGTCCTGCCAGACCGCCACGGCATAGCCATTGCCCAGGCATCGGAGCCCGGTGCCGTCCCAGTGGACGATATAAATCTTGTTATCCTTCCGGTTGGAAAAAATCACACGATTACCGCTGGGCGTGAGCAGGGGACGGGAATAGCCGGAAAGGTCCGGAAGAATCGCGCGCTCCCCGCGGGCATCTTCCGTGTCGAATCCCATGAGACGGAATTGGGTTTCCTCGATTCCAGTGTCAACGCCATCGCCCATATCCTGGCACCAGACAATCCGGGTGGGGGCTTGAGTCAGGTCACGGACTTGAGCGCTCGCGAGACTGCTGGAAGAATTATTGGCGTTCACCGATGGAAGGAACGGCAAGATGAAAATCAGAAAAAAAACAGATTGAACCACAGAGGTTCGCAGAGGCATATAGAGGCGTAATTCACAGAGTAAACCAATATATTCCGAAATCATTTGACAACAGTTTGTCGAATAATTTCGGAATAGGTCATTGCCTTCCAATGCTCCTTTACGTCTGTACACCTCTGTGTCCTCTGTGGTTCATCAGTTGTTCTGTCTCCGGTCCCGGATGGTCTTGGCGGGAATGCCGACGGCCACGGCATAGTCGGGCACGGACTTGGTAACCACGGCGCCGGCGCCCAGGATGCTGTTCCGGCCGATGGCCACCCCGTCCAGCACTTTGACTCCGGCCCCGAACCAGCATTTTTCGCCCACGTCAATCCCCTCGGAACGCGAGCCTTGCCGGGTCACGGAAGCCTCGATATCCTGCGGATCGTGATCCCCGCCGATGAAGTAGCAATAGGCGGCGACGAGAGTGTCGTTGCTCAGCGTCACGCGGCTCCCCGAGAACACCTCGCAGTTGAACCCGATGTTGACGTTGTCACCCAGGACGATGTCCCCGTTTTTACAGCTGAGGATGGAATTCCGCCCGAGGAAGACGCCATTCCCGATGAGAATGCCCTTGTTATCGCGGCCCTTGGCGTCCAGCAGGCAGTTGTCGTCAATGATGACATTATCGCCGATCTTGATTTTGTGCGGATGGCGCAGGGTCACATTCATGCCAAAGACGACATTATTACCGCACTTGCCCAGAAGTTTCGGGTAGAGCTTCGCTCTAAGTAAGAGGCCCAGGGCCCCGGGCATCCGCATGCAAAACAACATGATCAGCTCGTATTTAAGAAGGGGCCAGAACCCCCGGCGCCCGACAATCAGGTCGCTGTAGCACTCCATTTTGGATTTGGCCGGGGTCGCCATTTCCCGCTGAATGATCACGCTTTCGGTCTTCATGATAGTTTTTTCGTAACATAAGCCGAAAGTGAAGTCGAGGGTTATTTTTCGAAACGGCTCACTGCCCTCCGTTTCCACAACAGCACGGCCGCCACCAGCGGCAGGGTAATCAGCATTTCCACGGTCATGACGCCGACATTATGCAGGGTCCAGAGATCGGCCCAGGCGCTTTTGGCCACGGCGGGAAACAGCGCAACCGGCAATGTCCAGTAGCGATCCGAGAACGGCCAGGTGAGCATGAGACCGTAGGGCGGCGAATTGTCGGCGCAACCCATATCGGCGATCAAATGACTGCCGGTCAGTGCCAGGATGAAGAAGAACCCCCGGGCGGACTCGGCAGCTGTCGGGCTCCCTTCGTGGTCATGCCGGGTACGTGGCAAGCGCGCTTGTCCCGCGCCGCGCGGGATGGCAAGCCAGATAATCATCCAGACAGACAGGGAGACTAGTGCGATCCAAGCCACGGTATGAGTGCCCGTCTGATGGTAGAAGTTCAGGTTGCCCTTGGAAATACCGAACAGAAAATCAATGTCCGGGGCGTTGGCCAGCACAAGGCAGAGCAGGAGCCCGCCGCGCACATTCCAGATCTGACGCGCCAGGCCACGCCAGTCCGCGGCGCCCGGAAGCAACCCGGCGCATCCAATGGCCAGACCAATCAAGCTATGTCCCACCGGTGAAGGCATAAGCAATAAATTGAACCACAGAGGTTCGCAGAGGTTAAGATGAGGGTACGGATTTGCGAGTTATGATTTTTCTGCAAACACCGTTTTTTAAAGGGACTTCGTGAAAATTGATGAGCAAACCGACTTCTTTTTCCGCAAGCCGCAGATAACTCAATAATTGAGCGTTATGAATAGGCATGCATTGTTCCACTGTTTTAAGTTCAGACTTCCTGATCCGCGCTTTTTCAGGCGCGGATCAGCGATTCGATCAACAGCCTGTCCCATAGCGGGTTACAGTAATCCAACTCCTCCTGTCGCCGCTCATCGTCTATTTGTCTTTCCGGAAAATGATTTGGCA
>JAHIJO010000235.1 GCA_018898455.1 Verrucomicrobiota bacterium
ACTAGCCTCGATTCCCACAAAGCATAATAACCTAACAATTCCGTAGCGCGCCACTGTGATTTGCCGCAGTTTACCGCACTATGTGACCCACCCCGTGTTATCTGAAGACCAAACCTATGACCATTAATGACAGTCTTAAGCAGTAATCATACATCTCAATCTGTTATCCAAACAGACAGCTCGTCAGCAGAGATAGTGCGATAATTCGTTGAATGCCACAAGATATGCGGTGTTGGACTTGACAGATCGGAATGTTTCTGATAGTGTGGCACTATGTCCGATAGTTCGGTAGATACAATAACTTCACTGGCCAGAGCGTTCCTGGAGCCGAGCAACGCCACGCACAGGCAGTACGAGGCTCTGCGCGCATACTTCGTGGATGGCTACTCCGCTGAAGAGGTGGCGGATCGCTTCGGCTATACCGCGGGGAGCTTCAGGGTGATGTGCACCAGGTTCCGCAAGGACCCCGGCCGGGAGTTCTTTCTTCCTACCCGGCGGGGACCGAAGGAGGCCCCCAAGAAGGACAAGCTTACCGAGAGGGTGGTTGAGCTCAGGAAGCGGAACCTCTCCATCTACGACATAGTAAGGGAGCTTGCCGGAGAGGGGAAAAAGGTTGCCCCCTCCTCCGTGCACGAGATACTGAAGCGGGAGGGATTCTCCCGCCTTCCCCGGAGGGCCGACGACGAGAGGCCCGGCGTGGTGAAGCCCACCGCGGGGGATGCCGCGGACAGAGGTAAGCTCGACCTGTCGCCCCGGCGGTTCCGCACCCAGGCGGGGGGCCTGTTCCTGTTCCTCCCCATGATCGCTTCTCTTCCCTTTGACGAGATGATGGATGACGTGGGGCTGCCGGGATCGGCGATGGTGCCGGCCGGGTGCGCCATGCGCTCGCTGCTCGCCCTCAAGCTGTGGGGGGTGGCCCGCAAGAGCCATGTCATGAGCCATGTGTTAGACGAGGGGCTCTCGCTGTTCGCCGGGCTGAACGTCATCCCGAAGAGGTCTTTCCTGACCGAGTACTCCTGCCGCGTAGACCCGAGGTGTTACCCGGAGCTTTCAAAGCGCTGGTTCGATGCCGCCCGAAAGCTGGGCCTGGGGATGGGCTCCTCCTTCGACCTCGACTTCCACACCATCCCCTTCCACGGAGCCGACGCGCTTGTCGAAAAGCACTACGTCTCCAAGAGAAGCCGCCGCCAGAAGGGCATCCTCGCCTTCCTCGCCCACGATTCAGAGGAGCGCGTGTTCTGCTATGCCAACGCCTCCTTGAGAAAAGAGAACAGGGACGCCGAGGTCATCCGCTTCGCGGAGTTCTGGCGCGACAGGACGGGGCACCTGCCCGCAGAGCTGATATTCGACTCCAAGCTCACCACCTATCCGAACCTGAGTGAGCTTTCTCAGATGGGCATCGACTTCATAACCCTGCGCCGGCGCTCGGCAAAGATGTTGGAGGCGATAAGAAGAGAGCCGCCTTCGGCCTGGAGGCGCATAGAGCTGCCCAATGTCGCAAGAGCGTACAGGACGCCCCGGGTCATAGACAGGAAGGTCACCCTGAAAGGGTACGATGAGCCGATTCGCCAGATAACCATCCGCGATCTGGGCCACGAGGAGCCCACCCTGCTCATCACCAACCAGATGCGCACCTCCCCGGTAAAGCTCGTCACCCGCTACGCTCAGAGGATGGTGATAGAGAACCAGATAGCGGACGGCATCGACTTCTTCCACATGGACGCCCTGTCGTCAGCGGTGGCCATGAAGGTCGACATGGACCTGCAATTGACCCTGATGGCGAGCAGCCTGTACCGGCTGCTGGGGGCAAGGGTGGGAAACGGATACGAGGTGGCGAAGTCCCGCCATATCTTCAGGGACCTGGTGGACGCCGCGGCCCGTATCACCATAACGGAAGAGGAAATCCTCGTGCGCTTCCACAAGCGCGCCCACAACCCACTGCTCATCGCCGCCGGCTTCGCAGAGGAGAAGGTCCCGGTGCCCTGGCTGGGCGGCAAGACCTTGCGCCTTCTCTTCTGATGATGGATAGTGACAGGGGAGACTCGCGCGGTGTTAACTCAACAACTTGGCGTGGGAATCCAGGCTAG
>JAHIJO010000140.1 GCA_018898455.1 Verrucomicrobiota bacterium
AACGGCCAGGGATCGTTCATAGACGCCAAGCCCGCAATCCGTTCCCAGCGTCACTGCCGCTTCCAGCCCCGTCTGCGCCGGCCGGTCCGGGAACGGATCGGTAAAGCCCAGGGGGACAGCCGCGAAGATCCAGATCAACAAAGCACTATAAAAACACCTTATGTTCATTGCTTATCCGTTTGGTATATCCGCTAAGTAATGTGCAGACCTGATACCTATTTATTTGTCTCTTCCCGCCCAGAGCGGGACAAGTTTGCTCCGACAATCTTCTTGATGCTGTCCGCACCCTGAAAGAGCCGGGTTCCCGCGGCACCCTGCCAGATGCCGCGCACAACAAAGTTGGTGTCAAGGCTTTCCCCGATCTGCGCCAGGGCGGCTTCAATATCCTGGCGGCGGAATTTGATGATCATTTCCGTGCCATCCTTGTTCGGCATCATGCGCTCGCAGGGGGCGCCGTCACAGGTGGCGGAGGTAATTCCGCTGACCGGGTATCCTGCCGGCAGTCGGACAAAGGCCGTCAAGATCCCCGGATTGATGTTCAGCGCTTCGGGTTTCAGGGTCACCTGCGCTTCCAGGATTTCCTTTTGTTTCTGTGGACCCGAGGCTTCATATTTCGAATCTGTAAAATATTCGGATGAAAGCACAGCCTTGAGATTTTCCTTCTTTTGGGTATCCGTTTGGTCGACTATGGCCTGTTTCAAGAATTCAGCCCCTTCCTCTTGACCTTTAATAAACAAAATGACTACTGCTCCACATTCCCGCGTAAATGAATCTGTGGTTGATTCTATTAATCCCATCATTTCGGGGATCGCCGGTTCGCCGATTTTTATAAGTGCGTCTTGGGCTGGCTTTTCACCTTCCGCTGCCCTTAAATCAGGTTCAAGTGCCGCCTTACTCCCTAGTAAAAAATTGTTAATAAGAACCTTGATCCCTTTCAACCGAAATAGCCCGATTAGGTATGCTGCCGCGCATTTATCTTCACTACTGGATTTTTCGGAATTCAAAATCTGCGTTAATTCTTCTGTCAATTGAATTCTTTCGGCCTCATTCGTCAGCATCGTTTGCTTTAACCACAGATCATTCATCCATTTTTGACGATCCTTCAATTCAGAATATGAATTTACTGTAGAATGTGACTTCAACCCCTGCATTATCACATCCGCAGACAAATCGTCCACGTTTGATCCAGCCCATAATGGTGCTACGGCGCAAAACACGCAAAGAAAAAATAACATGATTTTCATATCCTATTCCTTTCATTAAGGCGGTGAATAATATGGCACGTTTGTCGGAAAGTCCGGGTTGCCTGTAGCAAGATTTGTCAATGTAATTTGAAGATCAGAGTTTGGATCGTTAGTGTCTTTCCAACGGGCATACCAGTACCAAAGTGAATAATCTGAACACTGTGTTTCATTCCACGTGACCCACTGTCTGAAATGGTCGTATCGTTCACATGAATTCGTTACAATTCCTTCTATTCCTGCTTGAAATTTCGCAATACCTGGCGAATCCAAGTCATAAATCCGATTAAGGTTATCAGGATTAAATTTCCTGTAGGGAACATAATCTGTCGTATCAGGAGTCCATGCGTTATCCCATCGTTGTGTCCAAACCGCGCCGTCTTTATAATCATGTCGCCATTTTTGGCGCTCGATTGTCCATCCATTTGTCGTGATCGCATTAATACCCTCTGGCTGAAGTTGTCCAATCGGAACAACTTTACCTGCCGCTGCTCTTGAAATAACCACATTCGTGTCAGGCATAGTATAATTGTACAATTTAATTCCAAGGTCTTCCGATTTGTCATAATAGTTCCCAAACCTCGCTGAATTTGGCGTATTGGTAGTACTACCCGTCATCCTTATTTCCAGTTCCGCCCACACAACCCACACATCCCCCGTTACGCTCATATTCCCGCAGGTGGCCACCACCTGCGTATGCACGGAGACGTCCTTGCTGACCCGCCGCTGGAGCGGATGCCCGGTCACAGGCTCTCCGCCAGTCCATGCGACGAAGCCGTCAGAGAACGCCGATTCGGCGATGGCCGGATTGAACGCCGCTCTTAAAACCACATATCCCGGCGTCGCATTGATGTTCTTCACCGTGGCCCAGGTATGCGGCGGAACCACATTCGAACTCATGGCGCCCGATACCAATTCAATGGACTGCAATTCCACCACATTCAACACCGCCGAGGCGTAAATATTCGTGTTCTCGTTAGCGGTGGCCCGGACCACATACGTGGTTGCCACGCCGCCGACAGCAACCACGGCGTTGCTCGGATACCCGGTCAGCGTTGCCCCATTGGTCACACCGTCCGGAATGATGGA
>JAHIJO010000141.1 GCA_018898455.1 Verrucomicrobiota bacterium
GGTGCCGTTGTACCGGACCAGGCGCACGTCCATTTGACTCCAAATGTTGGTAGGGGTGGCGTCCACACAGCGATTGGACAGCGTACAATCCAAGGGGATCTCAGCCGCTTGTGTGCCGCTATACACCGTTTGAGTCTGCACGACAATGATAGCATCCGAGCCATACCAGCCGTTGGTGCCGTCCACGAGCGGGGTGCTGTTGGTGTAACTTTCAAAATCGTCGCTGAACGGTACGGAGTTGGTGGTGCCGGTCCACCCTGGCAATACGGCCGAGGCCCAAACGATTCCAATGACTGCCCATAGTCTATTCATCGTTACCTCCTGCCCATAGGACCATAATGATGCACTTCTTATTCAGACAAAATACTATCCGCGGATAAGTGGAAAGTCAAACATTTAATACCTGAAAATTGCACGGAGGCTGCAATTTTCACCCTCCGGGCCGTCGTACCCCCGCATTAATGCGGGGGTACAAGGGGTTAACCACTTGCGTTGAGCGTATAACCCATTGGGTTATCCGCCCAACGCGACGTCTTTTCGCCAATGCCTTGTCAGCATTGACGAAAAGTGAATATTGCGCGATTTTCGCGCAATATTCAGGTAATAACTGGTCGAGCTACATCCACTAACCCATTACGGGGGTGCCAGGTGTTGACTTTCCCGGCAGGGAGATATACCTTTCCTGACACTTTGTCATGGCGGGTAAAAAGATTAGGAAAGGATAAGATCATGTTGAAAACAAAACCGACGGCGGGCGATACGCGGTGGTTTGTGCAGGACCGGTTCGGAATGTTCATCCACTGGGGTCTTTACGCCCTGCCGGCGCGGCATGAGTGGATCAAACATAACGAAGAGATCCCGGAAGAGAAATACGATGTCTATTTCCGGCATTTCGATCCGGATTTGTATAATCCCGATCTCTGGGCACAGGCGGCCGCTGGCGCCGGCATGAAATATTTTGTGATAACCACCAAACACCATGAAGGCTTCTGCCTGTGGGACTCGAAGCTGACCGACTATAAAGCGCCCAATACTCCGGCCGGGCGGGATCTCTTGACCCCAATGGTCCATTCTTTCCGCAAACAGAATATGCGCGTGGGATTTTATCACTCGTTGATTGACTGGCATCATCCCCATAATGTCATTGATCCGCATATCGGTCCCTATCGTAATCGGGCGGACCGGACGCAGTTGAACAAGGGGCGCGATCAGGCCAGGTATGCCCGCTATCTGCACGGCCAGGTGCGTGAACTCCTGACCAAGTTCGGTAAAGTGGATATTCTATGGTTCGATTTCAGCTATCCCAAACCGGATGGCAGTGGCAAGGGGCGCAAGGATTGGCAAAGCGAAAAACTGTATGCCTTGGTCCGCAAACTGGCCCCGCACATCATCCTTGATGACCGGCTTGATCTCGAAGAGGGATGGGATATCAAGACTCCGGAGCAATATCAGCCGCGGGAATGGGTGAGGGTCAACGGTCAGCCCGTGGTCTGGGAAGCCTGCCAGACGTTTTCGGGATCCTGGGGCTATCATCGCGACGAGTCCAGCTGGAAGAGTATCGATCAATTGGTCCAAATGCTGATCGACACGGTCAGTAAAGGCGGCAATCTGTTGTTGAACGTCGGGCCGACCGGTCGCGGTGAATTCGACCAGCGGGTACTGGACCGTCTGGCAGGCATGGGCGAATGGATGAAACGGCATAGCCGCTCCATCTATGGCTGTACCCAGGCGCCGGATGAGTTCAGCACACCCCGTGATTGCCGGCTGACGTATCATCCCGCTGCGCGCCGGCTTTACGTGCATGTCTTTGCCTGGCCGTTCCAGCATCTGTATCTGGACGGGTTTGCCGGCAAGGTGGCCTATGCCCAATTGTTGAACGATGCTTCGGAAATCCGCATGACCGCGCCGGACAAGCAACAGCCGAAGACGGATTCCAAGGACAAGCACACCTTGGTGCTGAACCTTCCGGTGCAGAAGCCCCACGTGTCCGTTCCCGTCATTGAGCTGTTCTTGAAATAGCCGCAGGACTTTCCGCTTGGTTTTTCGGGCCGGCGGGATACACTGGCCGTGTCATGGATCCGGAGTGTTACCCCCATCTCCTGCGGCGGCCCTTGGTGGGCTTGGCCCTGGCGTTTATTGCCGGGACTTCAAGTGCCGTGCTGTTCCGGGGGGCGCCGTCGTTTTGGGTGGGCGGGGCGACCGCGCTCCTGTTGCTTATCGCTCTGCTTTTCCATATTTGGCATCGGTTCAACCTCCGGCGGCCCGTAACGTCAGTCTTTGATTCTTCGCTTTCGATCTTGCCCCGGCTGTTTTCAGGTATGGCCACGCTGGTCTTGTATTTTGCCGTGGCCGGTGCGGCTTGGTTTTCTGCTTCCTTGCGCCTGGATGATCCATCTACTCAAGCGCTTTCCGCCCGGATGACTCGACCGCGCGAAAGCGTGGAACTGGAGGGGATTGTTGCCGATGATCCCGTCAGTCGCCCCGCCTGGAACAACGACCGCCAGGTTTGGAGCTTTCCGCTCCGGGTGGAATCAATCCGGCAGGTTCTTGCCTGGGAACCGGCGCGGGGCACAGTCCAGGTTATCCTGACGGTTCCTTCAGAGGACGAACGTCGGCCTCAGTATGGCGATTGCTGGCGCCTGGCCGGCGTGCTCACGGACAACGCCCGCTTCCCGGAAGATGAATTTGCGGCAAATTCCTCCCGTCCGGTTCTCGACTGGCTCAACCGGCGGTACACGTTTCGGACCGACCCGGATGCCGCGGTGTGCCTGGTCCCTTGCCAAGGTTTGTCCCTGATGGGAGCCTGCTTCCAATTGCGTCAGCAGTGTGCCGCCCTTCTGGCGCTGGGTATTGGTCATCGCCCTGACGTAGTCGGGCTGTTGCGGGCGATCCTGCTGGGATATCGTCAGGAACTTCCGGAGAAACTGCGGAACGATTTCGTCGCAACCGGCACCTACCATATCTTTGCGATTTCCGGTCAGCATGTCGCCATCTTGGCGCTGTTCATTATCGTGGTGCTGCAATCCTATCGCGTGTCGCGCGTCACCTGGTTCCTGTATGTCGCGCCGATTCTGGTGGTGTTTACGTTGTCAACCGGAATGAGTTCCAGTGCCGTTCGCGGTTGTTTAATGGCCCTGTTATGTTTCCTGGGACCGCTGGTCGGGCGTAAACCGGATATTCCTTCGGCCATGGCCTTGGCCGCGCTGATCATCCTGGCCGTGGATCCGTTCCATCTGTTCGATTATGGATTTCTGCTCTCGTTTGTCGCGGTCAGCGGCCTGATCGTGTTATGCCCGCCAATGCTCCGGCGGGTGGCGCCGGCTTTGGAGCCCGATCCGTTCCGCCTCCAGCCGGAGCCAAAGCCTGTTCATTGGAGCCGGCGCGCCTTCCGGGCCGTTGCCTTCCTGTTCGTCACTTCCCTGGCGGCCTGGCTGGTGACAACGCCGCTGGTCGCGCGCTGGTTCAACCTGGTGTCGCCAGTGGCCTTACTGGCAAACCTGGTCGTGATTCCCATCACGACCCTCGTGCTTCTGGCCGGTTGTCTGGCGATCCTCTTTGGCTGGGCGGTTCCGGTCCTGGGCGAAATTTTCAACTTCACCAACGTGGCGCTGGTCTCGTTCCTGCTGTGGATAACCGATCTGATGGCGCGTATTCCGTACGGCCATGTCTTTGTCCGATCCCCGCCGCTCTGGAGCCTGGCCGTATGGTATGGAACGCTTGCCATGTGGGTCGGGTGGCGTCAGCGAGCCTGGTGCTGGATTATCGCACCGGTTCTGCTGGCATTGTCGCTGGGCGCGGGTTTCCTGGGATCAAGGAATGCCGTTGTGCTGGATGTTATCAATTGGGGAGATGGCCCCGTCTGTTTCGTGAATGGCATCGGCGGGGATGACCTTCTGATTAATCCCGGATCCCGTTACCACGTTCGCAAAGTCATCCGCCATTTGCGCCGGCAGGGAGTGGATGGTTTAAAAGCCGTTGTCCTGGCCGGCGCCGGCAGTTCCCGCGCCGGCGGGACCCCGGATATTCTGCAAACCATGGCGGTCGGAGAACTCTGGATTCCGTCCAGCGCCGGGCGATCCGTAACATTGCGGGAAGCGCGTGAGGCCGCACGTGAGCAAGGTGTGGCTATCCGCAATATGACGAATGGCGCAACGATCAGATTGCGGGGCGGGACGACGTGGTCATTTCTGTTCACGCCGGCTGACAGCTCAGCCGCCCTGACAGGTAAACCCCTATTGGCCTGGCGACTGCAGAGGGGAGCAAGGTCGGTACTATGTGCGGACAACGTATCCTCTCCGATGACCGCCGGGATGAGTGCGTTGGCAAGGAGCTTGATCCCGACCGTACTCATTGAAAATAGGATGGATCCTGATCCCGCGCGGAGTTCCCGGGCGGCATGGCCGGCAGCCATCAATTCCGAATGGCGCATTATCTGTACGCGCCTCCTTCTTCAGGATGAGCCGCCCGGGACTCCGGCTTCCTCCCATATCATCCGGTTGGCGCCGGGGCAGGGGGTAAGGATTCATTTGAAGGATACGATCGTTCGGGTGGAGCAATTTTGACCTGCATTATGCTTGACAACCTGATGTCGGATCATTTTAATCATTTGCCATACTATTAAAGGAAAATTCATTAAGGGTTGCCGATTTTTTCATTTCGCGCGCGGCTTATGCCGCGTTCAACAAGGGGGTCGTATGACAAAGCGGTTTGGACTGTGTGTGGTTGGTTTATGGATGATGGCGACGATCGGATTTGGGCAGGCGCCCGCAGACACGCCGCCGCCGGATGATATCGGATTCATGGATCCCATGAGCATGAATCCTAATGAGCTCATGACGCGCGTCAACGAAATGCTTCAGCAGGGTAATACGAATTCGGCGATCAACATGCTGATGATCGGTCATGCCATGAATCTGTCCCGGCAAGCCAGCACGTTTGGCGTGTTGCTGAATAATCTGCTGGCGACCGGCAATCTGCCGGAGGCCGAGCGCATCTACCAGGAGAACATGGCTCAGCAGGACCGCCTGACGCGTGACTATTTCAATCTCCTCCATACGTATTATGACCGGCAGGGAGATAAGCAGGCCTTGCTGGAATGGACCACCAGCCTGCAGGCCCGGGCTATGCCTCAGGATTTTCGCGCCCAGGCGTTTGGGTGGTTGCTCGACGCCAGTCGAAGTCTGGGACCTGTGAGTCGAGTGACGCAGCTGGTCCCGGTCTGCATCACCAACTTTAATGTGTCGATAAGCTGGGGTCTGTTGAATGGAGCCATTGAGGCCTATAATAAAACCGGTGATCTAAAGGCAGCGAACAGTGTCTGTGATGCTTTGGAACGCGCCGCGCGCCGGCAACCCGAATTGCGCCTGCTGGTGACTTGTCAGCGTGTGAAGTTGCTCTTTTCCGCCGGGCGTTGGCCGGAAGCTGAAACCTGTTTTAAGAAGGAAGCGTCGGCGATACCGGACCAGGAATTACTCGATTGTTTTCAGCGCGCGCTGGCGTACGTCGGCCAGACCAATCAGTTTGACCTGAAAGATCGCCTGTGTGAATGGGTGTTAAAGAAAGCGAAAAATAAGCCTGCGACATGGCAGGCCGCCGCTCGCACCTGGCTGGAAACTGCCCAAGCTCGCAAGGCGATCGCGGATATCCCAGTTCGATTTGATGCGCTGATAAAATTGGGATACGCCGACAATGAACTCACTGTGTTATTTTATAAGTATTGGCGGGTGATCTTGAAGGACGGCAAGCCGGCCAACTTGACAGCCATGATCAAGATTGGCGAGCGGCTGGCAGCAGCCATGCCGGACAAACAGGAAAAGGAGTGGTTGGGGATCACTACCTCGGAAGGTTATTTCATGCTGGAAAACTATGAACGGGCGTTAAAACTGATGGAGGATTCGGTTGCGATTATGGAGCGTCCCGAGCAAGAGATCATCGTCAATAAGATCAAAGCGCACCTGGCGCTCCAAAAAGGTAATAAGCAAGAAGCAATCGAGCGTTTTCGTATGTTCATGGATTCCGTCAAGGGCTGGACCCGTACGGAAGAGGATCCAATCAGCGGATTGTATATCACCAAGGAAATGTGTCTGGGGTTGAACGCCAGGCGGATTGGAGATATAATGAGTTCCATGAACGATGCCCAGGGGGCGCAGGCGGCTTTTCAGGAAGCGGATGGTTATTACACCACGGCGCTGAAGGAAGCGAAGGCAAACTCGCCGGAAGTCGACTATATCAAGACTCGGCAGGCCGAACTGTCCCGGCTGATGAAGAAATAATCATGCATCCCTGACTCTCGGTTCACGGGGTGCCTTGATTTCCAATGCGGAGGGCGTTTGCATCGTTTCCGCCTTGAAGTTCGGGCCTGTTGTCACCACGGTATCCGGCGATGTCTTCAACGACGCTCAGCCGTCGCTGCCCACTCGCCAGGGAATCGATCGCCTCATTCAGAAAGATTGACCGGTTTACCACTTCGTGATACGGTTGCGTCCACTTTGTACACCATCGGGGCGTAGCGCAGACTGGTAGCGCGTTTGCTTGGGGTGCAAAAGGTCATGAGTTCAAATCTCATCGCCCCGACCCCTCTTGTTAGCAAAAATGCCTTGTATTCATTGATGAATATGAGGCTTTTTGCTTTCCAGCCCTAAAAGTGCTTCAGGTTGAAACAGGGTGATTTCAGGCGGTCAAAAGCACCCACATACGCACCCACAAAATTAAAATGACGGTTCAGATGGCGGACGGTCCAGGGTTCAGAAAAGAAAAATAACACCCACAACATTCCTGCCAAGGGCATTTGGAAGAAAAATAATCTCTCGGCTGATACCGGCGCTGGTCCCGATCCACCCTGGCAACATGGCCGCCGCGAGCGTCCGCAACCGTTTTCTTTCAACTGGCTTTTCGGGACATGCCCTGATACAGTCAAAACCGCTGTGAACGTGCACGCAGGCTTGCCCGCTAGCGGCTTCGCGCAGGTGGGGGGCAGGCCCCTGCAATAGGCTTATTCGCTATTCGTAGGACTGACCACTGGTCGCCTGGAAGGCTCATATAGCATGAAAGGCAGAAGACTATGAAACCTGAAAAACGGATCGCAGATTGGGAAGTGTGGGGTGTAGCCATCGTCGTGTCACTGGCTGCAATCGCCCTTCTTCACTACCGGGGCGTAAACGGGGAAACGGTAGCAGAAACGATACAGAACATCGGCGCGGCTGTCATTCCGATCCTGGCTGCTTTCGTTGCTGCCCGCCTTGTCATGCGCAATATGAGCCTTGAAGATAAATGCTTGCATGTCGGCGAGGATGCCCTTCGTCGTCTCCAGGCCAAAAACCCTGGAATGCTCAAGGGGCCAAAAGCAAACCGGGAGAATTACGATCAGGAAAATTCAGGCGATGTGGGCCGATATATCTTTTTCCAACGAAACAATAATGGGAGAAAGGCCCAATTTATTCCGCTTCTTCCCTTGAAAGGCGGCATTGTTGAGATTCGGGTCCCCAAAATGGCCATGCTCCTTCTCGGCAGTGAGAGAGAGGGCTTGGAGATGGAGCAGAAGGATCTTCTCGCAAAGGTCCAGGTTTCAGTCAAAACTATGCTTGAACGTAATTATCCTGGTTCATTCGAAATTCTATCACACAAACATGAAGACATTGCTATCGTTGTGGATTTTGACGAATCACGCCTTAGCCTCAGGAGATTTGGCAAGGCAGTTGAAGCATGCGCAGATACAGCCTTAAAAACAGTAGTGGACACTTTGCGGTAAGGATTGGAAAAGCATCAAGTCGAAAAAGAGTATGCCATGGCTGTTTGGAGGACTGAATTGTGAAAATATGTATTCGCCGGGGCGCCAAACAGATCGGTGGAACCTGCATCGAGATTGAGTCGCAGGCCAGCCGGCTCGTCCTTGACATCGGCCAGCCGTTGGATAGCCCGGATGCTGAATCAGTGGACATGCCTGGCGTAGACGGCTTTGACAAGGCAGATCCTTCGCTTCTGGGCATTGTGCTGTCGCATCCCCACATGGATCATTATGGTTTGGCTTTCCGCGTCCCCCCGACCACAACCTTCCTCATGGGAGCGGCGACCGAGCGGATATTGGCTGCGGCGGCCGTGTTTACGCCGTCCGGCGGAACATTCTCCAATGTCATCCATCTTGCGGACCGCAAGCCAATTGTGCTTGGCCCATTCCTGATCACGCCGTTTCTGATGGACCATTCGGCCTACGATAGCTACGCGCTGTTGATCGAGAGCGATGGCAAACGGCTCTTTTACACCGGAGATTTGCGCGGGCATGGCCGGAAGGCATCACTGTTTGAACGTCTCGTGGCCAATCCACCAAAGGACGTACACGTCCTGATCATGGAAGGAACCACCATTGCCCGGGCGGGAACTGAAGAAGGCTTTCCGACAGAGGCCGACATCGAAGATAAGCTCGTTGGGATCTTTCATGACACGAAGGGCCTTCCGCTTGTTTGGTGCTCGGGACAGAACATCGACCGTCTCGTGACGGTTTTCAGAGCGGCCAAACGGTCTAACCGTCAGTTCATAATCGACATGTACACGGCCCATATCCTCAAAGCCACAGGCAATCAACACATTCCCCAGGCCGACTGGCCTGGCATACGCGTGTTCCTGCCGGAGTTCCAGAAGCGCCGGATCAAGCGGGATGGCGCCTTCGATGTGGCGGCTCTGTATCGCGACTTTCGGATATTTCCCGAGAAGTTGGCTGAAGCGGCAGGTAAATCCGTGATGCTGTTTCGGCCGAGCATGCAGATTGATGTGGAAAGCGCTGCCTGCCTTGACGGGGCGTGCCTGGTCTACTCGATGTGGGACGGGTATCTTGCGGAGGAGAAGATAAAACCGTTTCTCGCGTGGCTTGATGAACGTGGGATCCCCATACATAAATGCCACACGTCAGGCCATGCCCCGCTCTGCGATCTGAAGCGCCTGCGCAATGCATTCGCGGGAGCCGTGGCCGTGCCCGTCCACTGCGCCGAGCCGGAGATGTTTGCCAAAGCCTTTGATCGAGTTGAACGGCATTCAGATAATGAGTGGTGGGAAATATGAAAGGGGACCGCAATGGCCCCAAGGTATGATCGATCTTTGTCTCCGGGCGCTCTTAAACTCCTGCTGCCTGATGGACCGCTTCGGTTTCTGGTGTCAGACCTGCCTCTGTACCGGGATGATCCATACGCCTTTGACATTCAGTTGCGTGAAAATAATACGCTCATGTATTATCGGGGTACGACCAGGCTGCTGTCCGTTCGGATTCACGAGAACGGAGACATTCGGGCTGTTACGCAGGCTGACAAGGCGTACGGACGCTATCCCTCATCTAAGGAAGCATACGCGGGCATGATGCGCGAGTGGAAACTTGAAGAAGCAAATGAGATGGCGATTGCTTTTCACGATTACCTTCTGAAATCCGCTGAGGCATGCAAAAACAGATACTACGGGAATAGGAAAGAAGGATACTGGCAGAACCGCCTGTGTATTGATTGGGGACTTCGGTGGCAAACCAATCAGCAATTCATGATCATTGACCGTGAATGCGTCATTGGATTCGATAGTGAACAAGAAAAGCGCGCGTTTTACGATCCCCTGTATCGGCCGTATAACGAAATCCGCAATCAACTGCAGAAAGAAGCATGCAAAATCTGGGGAAAAGCGCGGGAAAAGCCATTTGGGGACGAGCTCGATATCTTGGCTTTGGACAGTCAAAATAATCTGGTCGCCATAGAACTTAAGCATGGCTGCAATCCGGGCGGAATTTACTGGGGACCGTTGCAGGTGCTGGCATATCGGGATGCCTTCAAAAGTAAGCTTGCCGTAGTTACTCGGGGCATAAAGAAATTGGTTGAACAGAAGGTCTTGTTGGGACTCTTGCCGCAAACGGCATTAAGCCGGCTGCCGGATGACGCTTTCCCGGCGGTTAAAACCGTGCTGGTCATCGGAGACCCGAATCTTAAAAGCAAATGCTGGGACAATCTCAATCGCGTAGTCAAGGAATTGAACGTGTCAAAGACAGATGAAGACCGGGACGGACTGCGCCTCATCACGCTGGAGTAAGATGCTTCCAACCCCGAGGTAAATCATGGCTATCATAGCTGGTGTTGATGGATGCGCTGCGGGATGGGTTGTGGTTCAACGGGACACGGAGTCGGGACGATCATCCTGGTGTATAGCTCCCGATTTTCTCGCAGTCCTGGATAAGACCAGTGGCGCCAGCATAGTGGCTGTTGATATTCCCATCGGACTCCTTGATCAGGCGGTTCACGGTGGCCGGGCCTGTGATCCGTTGGCGCGTAAACTGCTTGGCCCGAAACGGGCGTCCAGTGTGTTCCCGCCGCCTGTGCGTGCGACCCTTGATTGCCGGACATACCCGCAGGCGTCAAAAGCAAATCAGGACAGTTCGTTAGCCGGCATTCGCATTTCACAGCAATGCTTCGCCATCCTGCCTAAGATCCGGGAGGTGGACCGGGTGATGACGCCTGAACTCCAGCGGAAGATTCGCGAGATCCACCCGGAGCTCTGCTTCTTTGCGCTGAACGGCGGTAATGCCATAACTCAGCCCAAAAGGAGTGCCGAAGGTAAGGATGTGCGGTTGGTGTTGTTGCAGAAGCATGGTTTTGGCTCTTTATCTTCTGAGGCCGTAAAGCCCAAATGTCCTGGAGTCGAAACTGACGACATACTGGATGCCTGTGCCGCCTGCTGGACCGCAGAACGAATCTGCTTGGGCACGGCAGTCTGCATTCCGCCATCGCCCGCTCGCGACTCTCGCGGTCTCAGAATGGAAATGTGGTACTGAAGGACAGCCTTTTAACGTCTACTTGGCTGCCTTGGCATGTTTATCGCGGGCAATCACATAGCGTTTGAGATGGTATGTGATCAGGTGAATATCCGCATCGTCGATCTGGCTATTGAGTTTTGCGACTGTGTTGACAAAGGATCTCTCGTTCATTACCCACACCGTGGGCCACTCAACGGATGCCGTGACATACCAGCCCGGATACAACACAACGGGATGAACCTTGAATTGTTTGCCGGCACTGGACTCGATGAGATCGTACAGCCATCCGGCTTGTGCCTTGGCCTGGGCTACAGGATCACGGTCAGGTTGGAAACCGTTTACTTTGATTTTTTCACCATCGTAGGTGACTACGCACGATCCTTTTGCCGGCTTGCTATTAGTCTTGGTCTCGACAGTGTAAATCCCGGCAGGACCGATCAGCACGTGGTCCACGTTGAAGTTGTCGGCTTGAATATCGTGCAACACCTGATACCCGGCCGGGCGCAATTTCTCCTCCAGGAACTGACCGACAGCTTCTTCACCGGTTTGTCCCAGACGAAGTGGTTTTATTTCCTTTATTGTCCGCCATATCTTCACTACGGCAATTATGGCCATCAAGACGGCGATTATGGTGAATAGCCAAGGCGATCTTGGGGTATTGAAGAAAACGGCGATCCAATCGATAGAGGCAATTATGATCATGCAAAGCGTGATGGTCACCCACGGCATGAGGCCTTCGTCAACCAGGTAGTCAATGCGTTCCCGGAGAGACTGCCCCGGCAGTCGGACCGGCAGGTCTTTGATCGGGCTTTTCTTATATTCTTTATTCTCAGTCATATGGCCTCTATCAATTGAAAAAATGGCTCATTCATGCAGATAGTCGTTCCGAAATGGTTTGTTTGAATAGGAAATTCATTGCAGCCGCGATCAATCTGCTTGAACATCGCTGGCAAAAATTGAAGTCTTGGTATTATGTTGTGCCATGATGACAGGCCAATAGAAAGGGGCTCCCCGCCAACCATCTTCCTCCAAGCCCTTTTGTTTGATCATCAGGAGTGCTGGTATGTCCACCGCCGTACAGCGAGCGAGTTCGCCTTCCTTGTGATATGTGTCAGGCGCGTTTGAGAAGCGCCCCTCCTCTCTGATGCGCTTCATGGTGCGATCAGTCCTAACGATGCACCAGATGTTGCCCCGCCGAATGGGGGCCTCGCACTGGTTACTAAGATGTTGGATGGCCGCTTTTGCCGCCTCCACGTCCCACTCGTAGAATTGTTCGAACTCCAAGGTTTTGTATGCTTCCGCAACAAGGTTAATAGCCGTTTCTACAGAAATGAGAAAAGGGTCGGTAGGGAGAGGGTCGCCTCCCTTTATCTTGAGTGTTTCATCAATGTGTTGAACCGTCCTGGCAATGCGAGTCTTATAGCCGGTCTGAAAGCCGACTGGCAGAAGCCGGGTGTAAGGTTTAAGTGTTGTTGTCGTTGATAGGATTATCTTGTTTGGACTGCACGGCTTAATGGTGCCGTCGGGATCCTTTTGAATGAAGTATACGCCCCGGTTATCCCCTTCTTCGATTGAGTCCCTTAGTGCGGTATCAATTTGATGTATGCGCTGCATGGCTGCATAGATTTTAGGTGTCGTGTAAAACCGCGTGACGGCGAGATCTTCGATTGGTCTAAACCCAAACATCCGGGAGTGTTGCAGTACTGTGTCCTGCTGCATGGTCTTGGGATTCCGCCCGTAGTAAAATCCTGTTAGATTCGCGATGGTAAGGCCGCGGTCCAGAATCTGTCCGCCGATAAACAGATTGAGGGGCGTGCGCAACTTGAGTTGGCCGCGGTCATCGAGCAATTCCTGCACTTGGACGTCCGAATTCACTATGGAGATAACGAGGTGGTCGTCATGGAGAGCGGAGGCTGCTTTCTCTTTAACCAGCTCGTAGGGCGGCAGAAACACGTGTGTGCAGCGCATGGAACGTGCAAGGTCGTCGAACGCGTCACGGAAGAGCGTTTCCGGGATGGAGGGGTTGGAGGTCAGTGCCTGGGTAAGTTGGGATCTGAGCGCCTCCACGATTTTCGCCTGCCATTCATGTGGCTCGCGCTTTGCCTCAGTGTGAACCAGGAAGCTATACTTCTGCTCGGTGGCCTTCCGTTGCTTCTCTTGGATTTGGCGGATGCACCCGCCGACGAGGAAATTGACAAATGCGGCACGGAGGGCGCTAATGGCCTTGCTTGTGAGGGCGTTCTCAAGTTTGAACTTGCGGCCGTCGGGGTGCCGCAGTACCTCGAGTTCCTGCTCGCCGACGGCGTGGAAAAGGCTGGATGCAACGGTCTCGTTCCTTTCGGACTCGTCGAAGTAGTAGTCGCCCCCGATATAGGCAGGGGCTACGGGCACGAGTTCAGTGAAGGTCGGTCTGGTCGGTTTAAAGATCATATCCGGGCCGATGGCCACATCTTTAGGCTGGAGGTAGAGGGAATACGGGGTGGCGGTGACCTGAAGGAATGAACAATCAGTAAGCCGGTTGCGTATGGCGTCGAGTTGGCTGGCGATTTTCGCGAGTTGAACACCCTCCGTCTTGCTGCGTCTGAAACCGACACTGGCGTAGTCAGCCTCGTCGTCGATGATCAGTAACTTGCGCTCGGACAGTGCGGGGTAGGACTTGAAGAGTACATTTTCCAGCCGCTTCATGTTTTTATTTTCTTTCTTGACGACGAAAACCAATTTTTTCTTCAGTTCCCATTTGTTGAGGTTCGACGGCATTTTCATGATGTCGTAGACATCTAGCCGGTCGTCGCGGATGAATTGGGCATACTCATTCCGAAGCCTCTGCAGGGTCTGCGTTGCCAGGGCGACGGTCCCCTTTGTGAGAACAATGGAGACCTCGTAGTCTTGATCGAACGCCAACGCGATGACACCTGTGAATGTGCGTGTCTTTCCGCTTTGGATCTTCCCGAGGAGCATGCCCGGGTGTTGCGATGAGGTTGTCTTCTCGCGTAGTCTGTGGACTGTGCGCCAGATGGCGCATTTGAGGTCCTGGCTATAGTCCCCGTTGTCGGCCACAAAATTACTGTAGAAGTGCCCGTCCAGCCGCATGTCTTGTGCCCAGATTGTGGCTTCGTCGTTTCGGAAAGTGTGTCGCTCCTGTTGTGCCCATGACTTTGCGAGCACTGGGCTGGCCTGGAAAAGACGTTCCTCT
The DNA here is from genome assembly GCA_018898455.1 of Verrucomicrobiota bacterium. Taxonomy (GTDB): domain Bacteria; phylum Verrucomicrobiota; class Kiritimatiellia; order JAAZAB01; family JAAZAB01; genus JAHIJO01. The sequence continues at coordinate 13,968 of JAHIJO010000141.1, forward strand.
CCCTGGTGAATCGTGGAGTTAACACCATCGAGGACATGGAGGAAGCGAAGAACTTCCAGTCGTACGAAGGGGTATGGCTGGAGTTCTGCCCTGGTGGCACTCAATTCTTGGGCGACTTGGCCTTGGGTACCTGCAATTATTGCTCCCGATGGAAGAAGGAAGGCGTGATAGGTGGGGTCACCATGGCTGAAGACCTGTCGCGTGTTCGCCAAAGGCGGGACGATGTCTGCTATGGACTCTGGGTCATCGAACCGGCTGAATGTGGTAACGTTCCCGTCTTGAACTTCATCTTGTATCCAATGTTCGCTCCCGTCGGTAAGAATGGGAAGGAGAAAACCTGTCTTCTGGCGCATCGGGTTGACGTAGCCCAGGAGGGTTAGAGGGAGTAGGGAATCTACAGCCATCTTTTCTCCTCACAGTGTTTCCTGACTAGGAGTCGCAGATGGGCATGGAATTCGCTGGGCCTGAAGCTTTTGTAAAGTTCATATGCCAGGGGGGCGGCATCCCACGTCGAAAGGACGTTCTTGACGTCATCGTTTTCAAGAAAACTGTGCGGTAGAGCGACTGCCGCTATGCGGCCATTCAGATCAATCGGCTGGTCGACTTGGTACTCGACGGCGGACTTCCGGTCGTCACAATCTTTATCGCCGCCGCCGTTGTTAAGGTTATAGTATTTTCGAGCGGGCGTTCCCGCGGGAGGTATGGTCAGGTTCATGTCGAGCATTCCCGACCAATATTTCTCGTTCGTGCTGAAGAAGCCGACGACCAGGCGTTGCGCGGCTTGGGTTACGGACTTAAGGTCGTATGTATCAACATCGGCAGGATCGATCTCAGGGTGGTACAATAGATCTTTACCGGCGCCTGAGTCGAATGGGAAGACTCTCTTCACCCCGGCTGTTACAGTGCCAGGGGTGATAATCAGGCAAACCGGCGCGTATATGGTGTCATGTCGGACCGTATTGGCATCTTTTACCCGGTATGCTGGTTTGCCATAGAAGAAGTAGACCAGTGGTTCCTTGTATCTGGGACACTGGCTGGGATTCAGGCAACCTGAGTTTACGATGTCCGCAAAACTGGTCCAGGTCGTTACGTGGGTCAAGGGCAGTTCGCTCACATATGCGTCTTTCTGCTGTACGTGCTCTGCAAATGTTACCACAGGACATTGCCCTCCCTAGTAGGCGCAGTTCAGTACCTCGTCGAGTGTCGCGGTGAAGGGCAGAGGGGAGGCGATTTCGGCGATTCCCCGGTGCTTCAGGAGCTGGCGCACGTTCCAGTGGTAGTGTACGAACTCGGGCGCTGAATCGACGCGGTACACGAGATAATAATCAGATCCTGTCTTCAAGGGGTAGTGATACTTTCTCTTGAGTGTGGCGGCGGTGATGACTTCCGGGGGCGTGGGTTTGCCGTCGCCAGCCGTTATCACGGCATAAAGGCCGGTCGCAGCCTCCTGCCCGTGTTTGTGGAGCAGAATGTAATAAGCGCCGACGTTTTCCGAAGTCAGAGGGACAGCTCCGCGTTTTTCGCCGACGCGGAGAATCAGCAGGTGCTTTTCGTCGGTCCAGCGGAGTTGAGTCTCGTTCTGATACCACGCGACGAGGACAGGGGTCTCTCGCGGAGGCAGGGCGCGGCGACCGTTGATGTCGTATTCGGCGATGGGTGCCTTGCGGACGGCAAGCGGTCCGGGCTTGTCATGAATGCGGTAGCGGTGGTAGGTCTCCTGCTCACGGCGGGTGGCGCGGTCACAGACATGGGCGACGATTTGGAGCATGAAGTCCTTTAGCGCCTTGGTGCCGTCCTCTTCTCCCTCGGTCGGACGAATGGAGAATGCTCCGAGTCCCGGGACAATCTCATGGAAACCCCACCATGTGCGTGTCAGGGATCCCGGGTACAGAACGTAGGCGCCAGCGGTGCGGCGGATCGCGTCCCTGTAAGCGTGCATCTTGAGGAGATCCGCCCTCTTGTAGGTGCCGGCCCGCTCCTGCTCTTTCTCCTCGGACAACCGGCTCTCCAGGTTCCTCGCCCCGGTTTGTTTGTCCGTCTTGCCGAAGATGTCCTCCAGTTTCTCGACGCGATACTTGGCGTCGAAATGCACATGGACGATCAGTTCCTGTTCTTCGGCCTGCTGTTCACTGAAACCTATTGGCCACAGTGAAAGCGTGTAGTCGGGGCGCATGCTGGCCGTCCAGCTTCCTCTGAGCGGGAAGTTCGGGGCGGCGTCATCTCCTCTTCGCGGGAAGGTACGATTGTAGGAGAAACGGACGTTCAACTCGCGCTGTCCCTTGTTGTATACTCCCTTCAGGGCGACATGCCGCCCCGCCCTTAATTTAAGGCCGAAGCCATCGTCTGTTTTCGTTATCAGGGACTGCGCCGGAGGGGTGGCGAGCGTAAAGACGTCGGCGACGACGTCCAGAAGCCGGAAGAAGAGCCAGTACTCGTATAGGGTGGCGACATCGCGTTTGCCGGCACCATAAACGTCCGCTCCGCCCGACCAGCAGATGCGCGCTGCCATGTCAAACTGCAGCCATGCTGCGAGAATCTCGCGGTATCCTCCCTTGCGCTGAAGAACAGGACTGCCAAGGGGCAGGATGCGCGGTTCCGATATATCGCGGAAGAAGTCGCGGCTGAGCACTTCGGCCAGTTCCTCTTCCAGGGCGAGAGCTTCTTGGGTGAAGCGCTTATCCCCCTCACGGCCGACGTTCTCCAGCCGTTCGCGGATCAGGGCCACGAACGCCTGGAACGTCCGGAGGGCGTGCTTCACAAATCGGTTCTCGGCGGTGTCCACGGTCTCGACGTTGCGGAGGACGGTCACGCGTTCCGGCACGGATGCCATGCGCGAGTGGAGCGGATGGCCGGCTGGCAGAGGGACTCGGCGTGAGGCGGATGCGATCTGGCGGGCGATGGCCGCAGTTGGTTTGATGCTGCGGTTGATAGGAACGACGCACGCTTCCTGTTCCCAAAGACGGTGTGGAATTGCAGTAATCCGTTGGACGGCGTCGCGAAACTCGCGAGAGGCCAGTAGAGAGCGGACAAAAGCGAAACGTTGACAGAGGGTCTCGGGGTCGCGGGTCTCGTCGGGGAGCAATGTCTGTTGGGCCGGGGAGCGGAACTCGAGCAGCAGGTCTGTGCAGCGCTCCGTGATGTACCTCAGCATGCGGCGGTAGTCATCGCGGTAGCCAACTTTTGCCGTCCGGACCTCAACTTCGGCCGAGCCCTTTTCGCGGTCAGTTTCCGCGTCCAACAGCATAAAGCGCATGCGACCTACGTTGAGACCAGGTGTAATGCGCCCACGGTCAAGATTTTTTGGTGTGCGGCTGGACCGAACGATTCCCGGTTCAGTCCGGAGGCGGCATCCGGGCTGGTCGAGCTCGTATTCGTACGCGGCCATTTCCAGAAGTTGAACGGGGGCTTCGGCATACTCCGCGGCAGATTCGGGTGACTCCTCAATGATCAAAGGGATGGCTTCGTCGGAAGTCCCTTCGGGGTAGAGTGCCATAAGGGCGACGGGTTGTCCGTCGCCATTCGTGAACTGAACCTTGACCAATTCTTGCGCCACTGTCATGCCTCGGTGTAGCTGGTAAAGCCGTTGTGTTTAAGACGCAGTTCCATACGTTCTATCTTTGCATAACTGATGGGGAATCTTTCTTTCGTAACGATCTTCTTCAGTTCAGTGAGTACGGGTCCAAGTTTTGTCTTTGAACCGTGAAGTTTAGGCAGGAGTTTCTGCATGATCGCCGCGTCGAGAGCTTCATCAAGTTTCCAGCCCTCGCCAGAGACCTTTGCATGGAAGTATACAAAGCGAGAGATCTCGTACGCGGGGCGATAACCAAATTCAGCGCCGACTGTCGACAACACGGTGAACATACCATCAAGAACACTCTTTACCTCTGTTCTTTGCGTGGTTCCGAGTTCATCGAGGGATACATCTCTCCTTGCGGCCTGGGCCACAAAAAGCTCAGCATAAACGACTCCACTACCTGTGAGCCGGGAGATGTCCACTGGGTTTGGTTTGTCGAGAAAATTCGTCATGTCTGTCGCTGAGACCGTGAATTCGATAACGTTGGCCCGGTCCAACACCTTGGGGGAAAACATATATGTTGTTTCGTCCACGTTGACCGTTCCAATGACGAAGAGGTTGGGAGGGATGCGTACTTGCTCAGGTACGGCGTTTCCTTCGCCGTCTCTGTGCTCTCGGTTCTCATGGAGGGTAACTGGCTCGCCTGACTCCGTGGCTGACAAAACATCCGCAAAGTAGCGTTCAACATGGGATAGGTTCATTTCGTCTAGGATGAGAATATATGGATGTGTTGGATCCGCTTGGGCAGCCAGGATAAGTTGTAGTGCGCCGGAAGATGGCATGCAATACCGCCCGGGTGATAGGGCGTCAGCGTAACCAAAGAGTGGGTCTTTATTGGTCCAATCAGCGCCGACCGGAATTAGTGTGTAGGAACTGCTGTAGATTGCAGGTTCCAAGTTGGCCTCAAGTACTGCGAATGCTGCGGCCTTTAGATGTGTTTCGAAAGAGTTAAGTTGAGTGGAGTATTGTGTGTTCTCTGAAACAGCTTCTCTAATGGTGCGCGCAGGTGTGTCGCGGGTGAAGCCTTTGTTTGTAATGGTGAGGACCCATTCGGCAACGAGTTCTCTGGGAAGGCATACTTTGGTCGCCACCCCTGATTCCGGCTTGTTTGTTAGAACGATGGCGGTTGAATCAGCCGCGTGCACATAGTAACTAATTCGATCAGACTTGATCTCGCGTCCCACTGAAAATTGGTCGTGTTTGCAGGCGTGGGGTTTTGTGAGCCATGACGCAAATGCGTGTGCGAGTTTCGTCTTCCCGCTTCCGGATAAACCTGTAAGAATTACAAACCGTTTTGAACATACAGCTGCTACAAACCGCTTGCTAAGACGTGGATCTACCCGCAAGTTGGCCCTCTCAAGTGCGGATGTGAAGGCTACTACCAGTTCGCGAAGCGCTACATTTTGATCTAGCGAGTTCAGATGGCTATCAGCAGGACCTGCGATCTCTGTCAATGCCTCTTTGTTCCACGGAATATACTTATCTTCGCCGACTTGGATGGCGCCAGTCATTGCCATCACTTGGAGCATGTGGCGAATCCTTCGCTCGACCGTTTCAGGCAAGCCGTGTTTTTGCTGCTTCCCGTGATCGAGAGCTTCGGTCAGATTATCCTGGGTTGGGCGGAAATTCCGCATCACTCCATACAATACGTCTTCGAGAGTAAGAGGTGCTTTTGATAGGGAGAATGCGGCAGCCAATATCCTAAAAGGGTATTCATCCGCTTCGGCATCCTTGATCGCCGAAAGAGCCTGGGCTAAGGCATGCGGCGGATCGATCTCGCCGGCAACTATCTGTCTGCCGAAAGCCGTCACCTTGAATTTTTGATCTGTCAGATCCAGAACGCCGGTCCGCGTCCATGGGTGAGGATAATCGCGAAAAAGCGGTCTGATTTCCTTCGAGGACTGCTTCTGACTCCACTTCTCATTCGGGAATGCTTGCGCGAGTTCAGTGTAGATAGGAGACTTCTCGTCGTACACATTTTCACCCTCGTGCTGTGCGGCAATTTTCAAGACTCCGAGCCATATAATGGGATTCCAGAGGCCTTCACGGCCAGCGTCGATTCCCGTCCACTGCACATCGTATTTGTTCATTTCTCCTCCTGAAAGAGATGCGTTTGATCTAGGACTTGTAGGATCGTTTCGAAAGGAACTGGTTCGAGGCCAAAGATCTGAGATCTGATAACGTTACCCACGGCAGCGGCGAGTAGCGGAGGCACTGCGTTGCCGATCTGGCGTATCGGATGCCGGCCGGTTCCTGCGAATGCCCACCAGTCGGGGAATGTCTGTATTCGGGCGCTCTCCCGCGGCGTCACTTCACGTGGCTTGATCGGATGGATATGCCCCTTTCCGCCACCTTTGTCTGATCCAACGATGATCGTGAAACTGGGGCGATCAAGGTCCAATTTGTTGATGCGTGTGAAGTGGTCTCTTTCGCCCGGACGCATGCTTGCATATCTTTCTATTATCCTTTGACTGTGATTCCGGCCTGTATGGTTTGCGGGAGGTTCCGTCCCGATGACAGGGAGACCACGCAGGGCGTGCCTGACGGTTCTCCAGCTTCTCGGCCCTTCGAATGGGCTCGTCCCGGGTTGACTTGTGATTTTGGGTATCTGGGCAATGGTCTTGCCATTTCGGGATCCTATGATAAACACTCGATCTCTGAACTGCGGGACGCCGTAATCAACGGCGTCGAGACGCAAAACGGAGAGGCTGTACTTCAGTCCTTTCTTCGGCTCGCCGATCTTTTTGCATATCTCCGTGAACACTTCGCCGCCTTCTACGGTCATTATGCCGTATACGTTTTCGAAGACGAAAGCTTGGGGTTCCAACTCGGCCAGCAGTCGCAGGTACTCATATGCGAGCAGTCCACGGTGGTCCTCTCTGCCTCTCCGTTTGCCGAAAACGCTGAATGCCTGACATGGGGGGCCGCCTGCGAGGAGATGCACTTCGTCTTTCTTTCGCCGGATTGCCTCGAGAATGAAATGGGCATCGATCTCCTTGACGTCTGAGCGATAAATGAGGGACTCTGTAAGGATTTTCTTTCCTCTTTTTGCTGCTTCGGCGCGGCCCCACTGAAGTGTTATGACACTGTGGGGATCTATGTCTGTGCAGAATCCCGTGACCCATCCGGTGGCCTCGAGCCCCAAATCCATGCCTCCGCCTCCTGAAAAGAGTGAGACAGCCTCGAGTTTTCTCTGCGGTTTATGTGGTTGAGGTTTTTCTGCTGTTTTCATTCACCATTTAATCCGGTACGGCGAGGCGTTACCAACTGACCTCTATTGTTGAATTGGCAGAGTATTGCATGCCATTTGCGGTGTGCCAATATTTGTTTAAGTGCCTCTCCGACACGGCGTGGGCCCCCCTCGATTTGACACTCCCAGAGTACAAGGAGCCTCCAGCCGGCATTCAGTATTTCCGTTTGGATGTGCTTGTCTCTATGGACGTTCGTCTGAAGTTTTGGCCGCCAATAACGACGATTGGACTTGGGAACGCCTGAGTGTTTGCATCCCGGGTGTTGATGCCAGAAACACCCATGCACAAAGATGACCGTCCTGTGTTTCGGCATGACGATATCCGGTTTGCCGGGGAGGTCCGTCCTCCGCAGTGAGAACCGGTAGCCCATTCTGTGCAGCAGGGACCTGACCGTCCGCTCCGGCTGCGTGTCCTTGCCACGGATCCGGCTCATGTTCCAACTTCTGTGCTCTGGTGTGATCTTATCCACGTCTTGGCTGTGTTCGGTTGCTGGCGGTTTTTCGATATGGCAGTATAGACATCGGCAGTCATAAAACACCTTTTCGGGCACTATAGCAAGTTGATTTCGGGATGCTTTCGCCGATGTGCGCGCTTTCTTTTTTATCCCGATTCTGGTAGCGTCTTTATTGATTTCAAAGAATGTATCATAGAGCGATTATTGCGTGCTATTAAGGCGGCCGGTTATACAACCGCCTGGATGTATTCGGCATATAGGAGATCATCAATGGATCGAATATCAGTCGGCAAACAGACCATCAAAACCCTTTGGAAATGGTGTGACGAGCGCCTTTTTGCTGTTCCTGAAATCCAGAGGGAGTTTGTCTGGGACAAGCGCCGGGCCAGTGATTTGCTCGACAGCATCTATCGCTGTCTTCCAATAGGCAGTATCCTTATATGGGACGCTCATGGCGACCATCGGCATCTTTTGCGTCAGACCCAAGTCCTTTTGCCGCCCCACGATCCGTCAAACAAAAACACGTTTTTCCTCATTGACGGGCAGCAGCGGCTTTCTGTGCTCTATCGTGCCCGCAAGGGCGGCGAGGTGTTGAGTTCCAACGGCAGCCCGATCAACTTCGATCAGCTTTGCTTTAATTTTGACACCGAGAACTACGAATCCCGCTTCCTCTTTACCCGGCGGCCCATACCTAATGTTCAAATCCCCGTCACGGATATTCTTTCCCCTGAATGGGCGAGGCGGATCAATAAACTCCCGCACTGGAAGCGGAGTCAGATTCGTAAGTGCCGCGAAGCAATTGCCTATTACGAAGTCCCGGTCATTTCCGTCCACACCCACGAGCTGGATGAGGTGCGGGAAGCTTTTCTGCGCATCAACTCTGGCGGTCTTCGCATCAGCAAGGCTGACCGGGCCTTCAGCCGTGCCTCGCGTTTGGACTTGCGCCGGCTCATCCGCGAGCTCCGCGAGTCACTCCCGAATGGGTTCGAGGAAATTGATCCCCGCATACTGCAGGTCTCCATGGCTGTTATCGAAGGCCAGCGGGATACCAGTTCTAAGGCCGTGGAGAGCATTATTGCCAGGCTCGATAAAGCCGAGTTTGAGGACGGGGCAGCATCCAGTGAGTTTGTTCGAAAATGGAAACGTGTTAGCGATTGCGTCAAACGATCAGTTGATTACCTGCATTTCGATCTTGGGGTCATTAATTTCAGTTTCCTGCCGTCGGACCTCATGATTGCCGTACTCGCCTTTTTCTTCCATGCCAATAACCGTGCCCAGCCCAATTCCCGTCAACGTCGGGAGATCAAGAAATGGTTCTGGGCGACCGGGATTGCCCGGAGATATGTCGGCCGCGGATACTACAACAACATTCGTCGAGATCTTGCTTTCTTTGAACGTCTCGGTCGCCGGCGCCCTGGCCGGTTTGAGTTCAAGGACCGAATGGCCGATAGGAAATTAGGGTCACGTCTCGACAATCGACAATTCAGCATTGCCAGGAAGGTGGCGTATAGAAACGGATGGTAGTGATCTATCAATGCCAGCAGTGTCCATTTAGACGTGAATTTGCACACCCAGAAAGGACGTAAGCCATGAGATCACTTCCGCCTCCCGGAACCCTCGTGAAATGCAAGCTGGAGATTAATCTGCCCTTTGAACAAATCCCGGTTCTGCGGAAGATGTGTAAGGCGAATGGCTTCACAATAAACGAAATGGCCGAAGAACTCCTCCGCGCCTACCTTGCGGGCACGGTAAAAATCACACGGAAACCCGATAAATCTGGTAGAATGTCCATTGATGATCTGAACGCCACGATCCGTCAGCGTCCATGAGACAACAAGACCGGTCGTCGAATCGAAACGGAAGGTCGTGACCCTGCCCATGCCGGCGATAAATGTTGCTCGGTTCAGAATCCTCATATTTCGATCATCTTGTGTCCATAGACACCGATGATCCTCGTATCACCCAACAGGGTCTCAGCATCCACGTGCTGGTGGCCATGGACGACGATTTTCGGTCTTGCCCTGAGCACGTAATCCTTGAGCGCTTCAAAACCGTAATGCACCTCGTCTTCCCGATCATGAATTCCCCTGGGCGAGTTGTGGGACAGTAGAACGTCGACCGGAGGGAATGACGCCAGCCATTTGTCGACTTCGATTTGGTCGTACAGAAAATGCCCACGCGGTTTATACTTCCATGACCCGTTCAAGCCGCCGAATGTTACCCCGTTATGTTCATAGACCTGGAGATGCAAGTCCACGATGGGGTGCGGGAATGCAGTGTTGCTGTCATGATTGCCTTTAACGGCCAAGATGGTCGAGCAAGAGAATGCCTCTGCGGCCTCAAGAATCACCTGATCAACAATATCGCCACAGGACAGAAGCACGTCTGCTGATCCAGATCCGCCCTTCCAATGGAAATCGTCTATGTCTGATAGCGCAAGGATTCTCATCTTTTGATGTTCAATATAGCACAATATGCCAATGTTACCCAAGAACGTTTTGCCGATGATAAATATTGCCCATCGTCGGCTTGACCGCAACGGTTCTGTAGAGGGTAGAGCTTGACACTCCGGAACTGTTAGCCCATCATAATCACGCAAGAACATGATTTGTCATGCAACAACCTCAAGAGGGTAAGACACCATGAAACCTCTAATTATCTTAATCGTTATCGTTGCGATATTGTTGCTCGTTATTTATGTACTAAAAATATTATTGGCTGGAAAAAAGAACGGACGGCGACCGGATCTATACGAGAAGCGTGATTACTTGCTTACAAAGGCGGAACGATCATTCTTTGGCGTTCTAGAACAAGCTGTTCAAGGGCAAATGCGCGTCATGTGCAAAGTGCGATTAGCGGATGTGGTTGCCGTCAAAAAGGGCATTCAGAATCCAGAACGTCAGCGTTTGTTTAACTCAATCCAGAGCAAACATGTTGACTTTGTATTGTGCGATAACGATCGCATAACCGTGCAGTGTGTGATTGAACTCGATGACAAGAGTCATGAAGAAGAGGGGCGGCAGGATAGGGATTCCTTCGTCGATCAGGTCATGCGCAGTTCCGGTATTCCGATCTTTCACTTCTCAGCAAAACGTGGATATTCAATCGAAGAAATACGGAATACTATTTATGACAAGGCATAGGAAAGAAAAATAAAGAAACGGGACTGTGGATCTTTGGAACAACAAGACCGAACGGCAGGCAAATATAAAATGTGAAGGCAAAGCAACATACCAGACGAGCGAAGGCGTGGGGTCCCCGCCGGGCAGTGGGTGTGACCCGCGTTCGCGCCGCGGCGATTGCGCGGGTAAGGCTTGCCCGGGAGTTGATTGGTTGCGCGGTGTATGGGAAATTACCGGCGGGCTATTCCGTGTACCGGCACCGGCCTTTGCCGAAGAATTGCTGGTATGTGGTCTGCGGGCCGAGGCACACAAACAGGACCGGAGGATTCCGGACGCTACTGTGTATCTCCAAGCAATCCGGGCGCGTGTTGTTGACCACGGTCCTTCACTGCGAGTGAGGAAATCGGGTATGGGAGAGATCTTCAAAGCCGAGTGTCCTTGCGGGTTCAAGTCGCGGGATTTGTACGTGGGGCGTGGAATGATGAACGCGCATCCTTACGGTGTGCCCGTGGCCTGTCCGCAGTGTCATATTGTGTGGGTCACATATTCGCGGAGCCACAGGCGAACTTGCCGGAAATGCAAGGCAACGCTCTACTACTTGCACGAGGACGGTAACTTTGTTCCCGCCGATGTGCTAAAACGGTTTAAGGTTGATTTTCCCTGGGATTGGGACTGCACGGAAGAGGAAGTCGAATCTTTTCCCGAAGTCCGCTATCGCTGTCCGAAATGCGGGAAGATAGAGATGCAACTCGTTGAGGCCGGCTGTTGGGATTGAGGGAGCGGTGAAACTGAAGCCGGCTTGGGCATGATTCAGGCGACCGGAACACAATGAATGAGGTCTGCCAAGATAACAGCCATGGTACACACAAAACCAGACAGCAGATCGGACAGGCTACGGGAACTGGCTAACGCGATAGACACCGTTGCTGACAGGGCGATGACGCACGTGATGTCCGGGCTGATGTGCGCCATTGAAAGCGAAGCAGACAAGCAGCAGATGTCTCCTTTCGAGGCGAAAGCCTACGCGGAAGAGGAAGTAAAAATCAGACAGGGTTATGCTCGAAGCAAAGCTCTACTTCACGCTTTTGAGGCAGCCAGACTCGACCTCAGAGAAGACGAGGCCATGTTCTTGGAAAAGGTGCTCCCCTGGTTTGAGTTCAGTACGGTTGATCCCTGGACAGACTACCCCTCAAAATGGTACGCCGTCTTATGAGTATGCGCTTGCTGGACCGCGCGCGATTATTTGACCGCTGGTGGCTGATCGCGGTCGATGGGTCGCTACAGGATCGCGGCCATGATACGCCGACGAATGAGGCGCGCTACCGGTATGTCGTTGAGGCAAAGCTGGTCGGTCCCGATGGAACGATGTTTCCGTTGATGACGGAATTTGATGAGGACATGCGCGATCCGGTTCGCGACAAGGAGGACTGTGAACTAAACGCTTTCGGACGGCTCGCCGAGCGCCTGCATGCTGAGTTTCCCTGACTCGCCATCTGCCTGCTGATGGACGTAGCAGGACCTCCCGCCCGCCCCCGCCTGCCTTTAACGACAATCTCATTATCCAACGCTCCGCGCACGGTCCGCCGATATCTGCTCTTATCACGCCACCATTTTGCTCTTGCCCCGTCCAACACTCAAATGCGACTATGAATTGGAAGTGTTGGTGTTCATTGCGTCCGCTTGACATCTCGTTGGGGAAAAGGTAAATTACGGTTTTTTATGTATTGCCAACGTAGCTCAGCTGGTAGAGCAGCGCATTCGTAATGCGCGGGTCGGCGGTTCGATTCCGCCCGTTGGCTTTGAAGGCTCGCCTGGCTGGGTATTTCCAGGCGGGGCATACCGGGGAATGGGTTTCCCGTGGATCGCATGAGGCTCGGAGCCAGGTGTCGGTATTTCATACGGACAGATACCGGCCACCGTGTAAACGCCGATTTGAATCGAAAAGTAAATCTGCAAACATGGTTTCTATGACATCTCACAAGAAGAAATCAAAGATAAAATCGTCTCCGAAACGAAAACCGTCAGCCCAGAAGGCCGGTCTGGCCAAAAAGGTTATGGATTCGGCGCATCAAGTATCGAAGAACGTCGCCCCTGCGTCTGGATTCGGAAAGCGTCCTGCTGCCGGGCCGATGCCCTCCCGCCGCAAGCAGGAATCCCGGAAAGCGATCAATGCGGTGGATGTGTTGCCTCCGCAGATTCGTGTCAAGATGAGTAGTGAAGAACTCCGGGAAAAAATGAAGGAGCTGATGAAGCTGGCCCGGGATCAGGGCTATTTGACCCACATTGACATCAATGAAAGCCTGCCGACCGACCTGATCGATCCGGATGAAATCGAAGGGTTTATTCTGCTCCTGAGGGGAATGGATATCGAGGTTATTGATCCTGCTGCGGTCGAGCAGTTCAAGAAACAAGTGGAAAAAGACGAGCGCGCCGAACAGGCAAAATCCTTTGACGTAATGGACGATCCCATCCGGACCTACCTCCATCAGATGGGTCAGGTCCCCTTGTTGACGCGGAGCCAGGAAGTTGAGATCTGCAAGCGGATTGAGGAAGCTGAAATCAATTCCCGTTCATTATTCAAGCAGTTTGGTTTTTCCATGGAAGCGTATTTTGCGCTTGGGGAGCGTCTGGAAAGTGGCAAGGAGCGTTTCGACCGGATTATCGTTGATAAGCATGTTAACGGGAGGGATAAGTATTTCCGGGTTCTTTCAGAGTTGAAGAAGAAAATTAGAGCCATGCACAAGAAACTTACCGGAATGTTTCTTCGTATCAGCCGTTGCCGCGGCAATGAAAAGAAAGCCCAGCGTTATCAGAAGCCGTATGACAAGATGCTTCAGCAATATTCCCGCCAGTTGGACGGGTTTTATTTCAAACAGAAGGCCATCGAGGATTTTGTCACAATTGCCGACCGATATTACCAGCAGTATGCGGATTGCTGTGTCCAAATCAAGCGATTGGAAGCAGGCCGGGGGCCTAAAACCGCAGTCCGTCAGTCTAAACTTCGTGCGGAGAAACGGCGGGCGCATGATCTGGAAACCATCTTTTTTATGCGGGGTGAATTGTTTGAATCAAAATATCGGGCATTTAAATCATGGTTGAAAAAGGGGCAAAAAGCGCGGACGGAAATGGCCGAGGCCAACCTGCGGCTGGTTATCAGCATCGTGAAAAAGTACATGAACCGTGGTCTGATGTTTCTGGATCTTATCCAGGAAGGCAATACGGGGCTGATGCGGGCTGTGGAAAAATTCGAATACAAACGCGGGTATAAGTTCAGCACTTATGCCACGTGGTGGATTCGGCAGGCGGCGACGCGAGCCATCGCCGACCAGGCGCGAACCATCCGGATTCCCGTGCACATGATAGAGACCATTAATAAACTGGTCCGGGTTCAAAAACAATTATTGCAGGATTTCGGCCGGGAGCCCACTCCGGAAGAAGTGGCCAATGAAGTGGATATTCCCGTGGAGCGTGTCAAGGAAGTATTCAAGATGTCGCAACAGCCGATTTCCCTTCAGGCGACGGTAGGCGACAGCGATGATGCGTATTTCGGGGATTTCATCGAGGATAAATCGGCTGAGAATCCGTCTGAAATGACCGCCTACAGTCTGCTCAGGGAGCGCCTCCAGGAAGTCATCAAGACCTTGTCGGAACGCGAGCAGAAAGTCCTCAAATTGCGTTTTGGCATCGATGATGGATGTCCGCGGACCTTGGAGGAGGTCGGTATAATGTTTTCCGTGACCCGCGAGCGCATTCGCCAGATAGAAGCCAAGGCGCTTCGAAAACTTCGCCACCCAACCCGCCTGCAGAAGTTGGAAGGTTTCCTGGAAGTCAAGGACTAGGCCTGTTCCAGGCTTGAACCGATGCCGCAGATTACCGCATCCGCTTTATAATCAAAACGTTACCCATGCGGGCGAGGTGGCTTCCCGCATGACTATTATTTTAAAATTGCGGCTTGCTTTTCCATGGTAGCGGTGTATCATGCGGCCAAGGGGGATTGTCATGTTAAGATTTATTTATTTTTTCATTGGTCTGGTTGCGCTGGCTTCCATGGTGGTGGAGGCCCGGGCTCAAAATAAAAAATTCAGTATTACCGTCACGACCCTGAATGCCAAGGCTAATGCATTGAGTCGTGAAGAATGTATCGATCGCGCCAAGTCCAGCGAAATCAGCAAGGACCTGCGCGGGGCCAAGCTGAATGACGCTGATTTAAGCGGCGCCATGCTGATATCCGCGGATCTCAGCGAGGCCAATTTGAAGAAGGCGGTTCTTCATAATGCCTTTATGTGCCGCGCCGATTTCAGCGGGGCCAATCTGGAAGGAGCCGTCATGTATGAGGCGGATCTGAACAGCGCCAGGCTGGTGAATGCGAATCTGACCGGCGCCGATCTGACCGCCGCCAATCTCTGTAATGCCAACCTGAGCGGCGCCAACCTGACCAAGGCCAACCTGAAGAGCGCCAACCTGACCGGCGCCAGCCTGAGGGGGGCCAACCTGGCCGGAGCTCAGACGAATGACACCGTGTTCTCCGGCACGATCATGCCGGACGGCACCGTGCGTCCCGGCTCCTAGTTAATGTCGAGAACCTCCGCAAGCCGGGCTGGTTCCACGCGGAACGCACAGCCGCTTCCTTCGTAGAATCCATGTCGGCCGATCAGGTGGATATGCAGATCGGTAAATGTGATTTCCGTGCCGTTTTGAATATCGCGAACGGTAATGCTTGTTTTCGGATATAACCCCGGATCGCCGAATGGGCAGAGGAGTTTTCCACGCGCGGAATCCACGCGCACTTCCCAGCGGGGCGGAATGGTGATCCAATCTCCACATGCCTTTTGTCCGGCATCGCGGAATTCAATCATGCGCCGGGCAATTTGCCGGTGCGACAACCCGATGCGGTTCACCGCGGCCTGGTCAGCCGCCATGATCGCCGCCAGGGAACGGGGATCGTTACCGAGAAAACCGTCGCACGCGATCTGTCCCGGCTGCATGGCGGCCGTAATGGCAACCAGTTTCTTTGATAATTTCATGGCTTCATGCTCCATGGGTTAACGGTATGCGATCATGAATACTTGTCAAAAAAGATGCGGTCATCAGAAAATCCTTTTCGGGTCAGCACGGCCAGACAGGCGTTGATCATCGCGGGACTGCCGCACAGATAGGTGTCGGCCGGCCGGTTGGAATCGATATGCCGGTCAACAACATCCATGATCAGCCCCGTTTCACCATGCCATGAGTCATCCGGGAGCGGTTGGGATAGAGCCGGAATGAACTTGAAATCCGGAAGATCTAATTCCAGTCGTTTCATTTCGTCAACCAGGAAAAGATCGCGCCGATTCCTGGCCCCAAAAAAATACCTGGTTGTTCGCGGATCGTGCCGTTCCCGCATATCCAGGAGGATGGATTTCATGGGAGCCATGCCCGATCCGCCGGCGATGAGAATAATATCCCGCGGGGACTCCCTTAAATAAAAATCTCCGTGGGGCCCGTGAAACATGACCTGATCATGGAGCTTCAGGTGTTTGAATATGTAAGTGGTTCCCAATCCATGAGGGATCCATCGGATCTCCAGTTCGATCCTGTCAGGGGACGAGGGCGGCGACGCAATGGAATAGGCCCGAAACGACAGGCGTTGGACCTGCGCGTATCGGGGAATCTGCAACTCGATATATTGCCCCGCTTTGAAGGCCAGAACCGGGGGATCGATCAGGCGTAACTGCAATTCCCGGATATCATGGGTCAGATTGCGAATATCCGCCACCTCGGCGCGGTATTCCTTTGCATGGAAATAGCCGTCGGGGATCGCGACGGCCATAGCCTGATCCACCGGGACCTGACAGGAAAGACGCAGGCCCTGACGCTGTTCCTCTTCCGTCAGGTGAAAGCGTTCCTTGGATGATAGGGGACTGTGAGGACCGCGCACCACCCGGACTTTACACAGCCCGCAGGCACCCCGGCCTCCGCAGGCGGAGGGTATAAAGACCTGTTGCCCCTTTAAAGCGGTCAAGAGTGAAACACCCGGCGTGCTCCGGAATTCCCTTCGCTCATTAATCGTGATAGTAAATTGTTGATTGTCGATCATTGCCTGCGCTAGCGCGTCCCATCACATAAAGGACAAACCCTTATATCACATTCTGTGATACTTTATCATTTGCGGCAAGCGATTTGAATGGAAAATATAAAAAAGATGTTGATTGAAAGCCGTTTGTTTTGTAATTTGATGAATAGGAATTTCAATCTTGCGGTTCTACCGAACCGCCACAATCCGGCAGCTGACGGATTGCGGCGTAGCCGCCTAATTCAAAATCTTCAGGCAGTGCCTGCAGATGCAGCGTCATGAATCGAACGCGCAACCATGAAGAACATGGCCGAAGCATCGTACGGAAAGGAGTCCAATGAAACGCTATGTATGCAATGTGTGTGGATATATCTATGATCCCCAGAAAGGAGACCCGGAGCATGGGGTTAAACCTGGAACCTCGTTTGAGGCCTTGCCGGCTGACTGGGTATGCCCTGAATGCGGAGTAGGCAAGGATGAATTTTCGCCGGAATGAAAATGGAAACACAGCGTCGGGCCGAAGCCAACGTTTAAACAAAAGGGAGTGAGCGTCATGGAATTCAAAGGCAGTCAAACGGAGCGAAATATTCTAACGGCATTTGCCGGGGAATCTCAGGCGCGTAACCGGTATACCTATTTTGCCGGACAGGCGCGCAAGGATGGATTCGTCCAAATCGCCGATATTTTTGAGGAAACCGCCAACCAGGAGAAAGAGCATGCTCATCGCCTGTTCAAACTGCTCCCGGGCGGCGATGTGGAAATTCGGGCTGCGTTTCCGGCTGGCGTGGTGGGTTCGACGCTTCAGAATCTGAATGCGGCCGCGGCTGGAGAGCTCCATGAGTGGAGTGAGATGTATCCCGGGTTTGCCAAGATCGCGCGGCAGGAAGGATTTGAAACCGTGGCCAAGGTGTTTGAAGCCTTGGTTGTTGCCGAGCGCCAGCATGAGAAACGCTATCGCGGGCTGGCGTCCAATGTGGAAGCGGATACCGTGTTTACCAAAAGCCAGGATGTTGTCTGGCGATGCCGGAATTGCGGCTATCTGCATAAGGGCAAAGCTGCGCCGCAAGTTTGTCCGGCCTGCGCTCATCCTCAAGCCTACTTTGAGCTGTTGGCCGAAAATTGGTGAAGAGGGTAATACGAAACGTAATGAAAGTAACATTGAGGTGCCCCATGTTGAATAAAAAAATGATTGCCGCTTTGAACGGCCAGATGAGCAACGAGTTTTATTCGGCCTACCTGTATCTCTCAATGTCGGCGGCATCCACCGCCATGGGTTTGAGGGGCGCGGCCAACTGGTTTATGGTTCAGTACCAGGAAGAAATGGTACATTTCATGAAGTTGTATAATTATGTTATCAGCCAGGGCGGTGCGGTCACGCTGGCGACGGTCAAGGCGCCGCCGTCGGCCTTCAAGTCGCTGCTGGATATGTTTGAGCAAACACTTAAACACGAGCAATTCATTACCCGCTGTATTAACGACCTGTCGGACTTGGCGGTCAAGGAAAAGGATCACGCCACCGCCGTCCTGTTGCAGTGGTACGTGACCGAACAGGTTGAGGAAGAAGCCAATGACAATGACGTGCTGGCCCGGTTGCGCTTGGTGGGCAAGGATGGCAATGGACTCTTTATGGTTGATAACGAACTGGCCACACGCGTTTTTACGCCGCCGCCGGCCGCCGGCAACCCGTCGGCGTGAACCGGTCAAGGGCATTTTGTGGATTCAAGCAGAAGTCTTAAGTGCCTCCGTCAAATGATCAAGACGTGGGTTGTGCCCATGGCCCTCACGACCGGTGTGATTGGCGCCTTTGCCGCCGTCAACGATGATTCAGCGTTCAAGGTGTCGGCCTCCCTCGACGAGTCTTCAGCCACAAGCCTGATTTTAAATGTGTCGGTCACGGTGGCGCCGGATTACTGGCTTTATGCCGATCAATTCGGCGTTCAGGCGCGTCTGCCTGTTCAATTAAGTCTGCTGGAGTCTCCTGCGCCGGAATTGAAACGCGACGCATTGTCCGGAGAAATTCAGGCCGTGTTCCAAAAGGATTTCCGTGTTCGATATCGTGTAACGCAAGCGGATGATGCGCCCGTTTCCATTACGGTTCGATACCAGGGGTGCCGGCAGGACGTATGTTTACTTCCGGAGGAGAAGCCGTTTGTGCTGAAGCGGGAGCAATCGGTATCTCCGGCCGGTTCCATGAAATCCGACGTCCAGATGTCCGGTAAACGGCCTGATGCGGCGCCGGCCGTAACAAACTTTACAATCATTGCGACTAAAGTCGGTTATGTTCGTGCCGCTGATTTCATTGCATTTTTGCATGCTGCGCAAAAAGGAAGTTCCCCCCTGTTATCAACCTGGAAAGGGGGGATACCTGGATTGACCGGAATATCCTTGATCGTAATTCTATTAGGCGGCTTGGCCTTGAACTTGACGCCGTGTGTGTTGCCTATGATCCCAATCAACCTGGCCATTATTGGTGCCGGCGCCCAAGCCGGAGACCGGCACCGTCTGCGTGGATTGTTCATTGGATCTCTTTATGGCGCGGGAATGGCCATGGCTTATGGGATCGCGGGCGGCATTGTGGTTGCCACGGGACTCAAATTCGGCGCGCTTAATGCCTCTCCTTGGTTTAATCTGGCCGTTACCGTCGTTTTTATTGTGCTGGCCTTGGCCATGTTCGACGTCTATTTTCTTGATTTTACGCGATTTCAAGGGCAAGCGATCAAAACCGGACGATCAGTCTGGATTGTGCCGGTCATGGGTGCTGTGTCGGCCTTACTGGCCGGCGCCTGTGTCGCCCCGGTGGTGCTGTCCGTGCTTCTCCTGGCGACGGATCTGATGGCGAAAGGGAATCAGCTTGCGGTGTTTCTGCCGCTGATTCTTGGGATCGGAATGGGATTGCCCTGGCCGTTAGCCGGCGCCGGGTTGTCTCTGCTGCCGAAAGCCGGTAAATGGATGATCCATGTGAAACATGGCTTTGGCATACTGATCTTGGGGATGGCGGCCTATTATGCCGTTATGGGCATCCGCCTGTGGATGCGGCCGGCCCCGGTTCAGGTCGCTGAAGGCTGGCTGGCTTCGATTCCTGAGGCTCTGGCCATGGCGCGGCAAGAATCGAAACCTGTGCTGATCGACTTCTGGGCCAGTTGGTGCAAGAGCTGTGAGGCGATGGACGCCACCACCCTGAGGGATGAAAAGGTGCGGGACGTCTTGCGCGGATTTATCAAAGTCAAATATCGCGCCAATCATCCCAATCAATCGCCGGATCGTGAAATGCTCGATCGATTTGGCGTGGTCGGCTTGCCCACTTATGTCGTCTTGAAGCCAAAGTCTGCCTTGCCCTCAGTCCCTCCGCCATAATCCGCCGGGTGCAATGATGCCAGTCCTACTCGGCGGCCGTTAAATCGGTCACGGCAAGGGCCACCACTTTGGCTTGAGTTAGAATGTCGGCCACGGCCACCCATTCATCCGGCGCGTGCGCGGCACCCGGCCGGGCAGTGCCGAAGGCGACTGTCGGCATCCGGCCCAGACGCGCGGCCCAAGTGGCGTCCGACCAGCCGCTTTCGACTGTTATCCGGGCTTTTTTGCGGGTGGTTTGTCGATAAGCCTTAGCTACGGCTTGCGTCAGCGGGTGACGTCGGTCGGTTTGGTATGGAATCATGTCTTTGATCCATTCGATCTTTGGGGGATGGGCTCGGAGCCAGGGATGGCTTTGACGCGCCCGGGCCAACGCTTGCTCCACCATTTCCCGAGCCAGTATCCCGTTAAACGCGCCCCGGGTCTTTTCCGCTTTTCTTGCCTCGTCGATTGGATACGACATATTGAACGCCATGTGAGCGTCGCTCGGAATGGTCCAGGGGGCGGTGCCGGCGGAAAATTGTCCGATACAGAACGAGGTCTGCCGATGGCCGGCCAGACGCCGGGCCTTGACACGATCCAGTTCTTCTTTGACCAGGCAGGCCATATCCAGGGCACTGATGGCCTGGCGTTCAACAGCATGACCGCCTTGTCCGGTCACGCTGATCTTGCCCGTTACCACTCCCAGACATTCGACGGTAATGGAGTCGGCAGTCCCATCCAGCATAATACAGAAGTCGCCGCCATGCCCGGCCAGGCAACAGGCGATGGTCCCTGCGCCGCAACCGCTGCATTCCTCATCAATCACGGATTCGAAAATAATGGCGCCGCGATCCAGGACGCCGGTTTCAACCAGGGCTTTGACAGCGACCAAACCGCCCGTCAATCCGCCCTTGCAGTCGCAGGCGCCGCGCCCCATGATCCGTCCGTTTTTCAGGGTTCCGGAAAAGGGGGCGATGGTCATATCCGTTATGCCCACCGTATCCATGTGGCCGTTTATCACGACGGTTTTCCCGGGTTGGCGCAGAGTTCGTTGGGCGACCAGATTCATCCGTCCGGCATGGGAGCGGTGGGTGGGGCCCAGGATGCCGGTGCGCTTGTAAATATTAGGCGGGCATTCGAAAAGTTCGGTGGTGAAACCCAAGCCTTTTAGTTCCCGTTGCAGGATGAGTTGCCCGTCCGTTTCATTGCCGGCGGGTCCGCCCGCATACGGATTGACCGTGTTGGTTCGGACAAGTTCCGAACAAATCCGCTCGGCGTAGGATTTGGACGAGTCAACGGCTCGGATAATAGTGCGTTGCGAAGTGTTGAGCGTTGGGTTCATCTTGACGGCTTACCCGGCGGCCTGGCCGAATAATTGTTTAGCCTGCACCCTTTCCTCGAAGACACTCCTCATCGGTCTCCCTCCTGTCCCAGATGAAATCGATCAATGTTAGCTCGGGATGCGGTGAATGACAATGGGAATTCCGGGACTGAGCGCCTTGACGCGCGTGCTTGCCTGGGATAGCATGTGGCCATGAATGATCCTTGGGCAACCGATATCGGGAGAGAATATCAATGAGCACAATCGGCCTTATCGGCTATGGCTATGTGGGACGGTCGGTGGAATACGGATTTGTGGAATACGATCGCCAGCGCGGTTTTGCACCCAAACACCGCGTCCTGATCTATGACAAGTACAAGCCGCGCGACAATTTGGACAAGGTGTTGAAAGGCAGTGATGTTATTTTTACCTGTCTGCCCACCCCCTACGACGAGACGCGATTGCATATCGACCTGTCCATCTATGACGACTTCATGACGCAGATGTGCCCGAAAATCGCCGGCAAGGGCAAGGTGGTGGTGATCAAGTCCACTGTGGCTCCCGGTACTACCCGCCGCTACGCCCAACGCTATCCCAAGGTTCCGTTCGCAATGAACCCGGAGTTCCTGACGGAAGCCAATTACCTCCAGGATTTCATCAATACCGACCGGATCGTGATCGGCGCCGACAATGACTGGGTGGCGCAGAAGGTGATCGATCTCTATCGCACCTGTTTTCCCGCCGCCACGATCATCCACATGAGCACGGTGGCCGCCGAGATTGTGAAATACCAGGCGAACGTTATGTTGGCCGCCAAGGTGTCGCTGGCGAATGTGTTTTACGATCTCTGCCGGGCCGAAGGCGTGAATTATGACGATGTCAAGAAGGCAGTGGCCCTGGACAAGCGGATTGGACCGAGTCATCTGGATGTGACCACGGAACGCGGATTCGGCGGCAAATGTTTTCCCAAGGACCTGGGCGCCTTGATCGGCCGCTGCCGTGAACTGAAGGTGGACTGCAAGCTGCTGGAAGAAGTCCATGCCTATAATTTACGCATCCGAAAAGTGCGGGATTGGCAGGAAATCGCCGGCGCCACTATCGGTGGTCGGATTTACGGCAAGAAAAAATAAAGTGATAAAAGCTTGGCCCTTGGTCGCATCAAAATTTGATGCCGTCAATGGCCAAAGACAACGCCGTTTGTTTTAAATGCCGCGATAATATCAACGTTTGTAATAATAACTTTATGGGATGATGTATGGTCGTTGGTAGATGCTACCCACATCCCCGAACCTGCTACCTTGACTATGTTGCCGCCTTTTCCCAGGTGGTTGCCGCCCCAGTGAATTTTCGTTTTGGTCACTTTTATGTCCGCAAGGCCGTCTTTGTCGGCAAGCAATACTAAATCTCCATCCTTATCGCTTCGCCCGGAAAAATAATTATAGTTGCAGTTACTATCGGTTACCGATGCGAGATGAGCTGCGGGCCGAGTCCCAAATTCTCCCGCCGCTGTGGGGCATACGAACGATTCCGGGCAAATGCCGTCGATGGGGGGTAGAGCGCCATTTAAGCCGGTGATATTTGATTTCGGGAAACTGGGCCTGAACGAATCTTCTTCAGTGAGTCCCCATGCGGATAAACTCTTCCATAGCCCGTTCATGTTTGATAAACAATTGACTCGTCGGGCTCTTTCCCGCTGGCCAATTTGGGATGCTGAAAAAATAGTGATAAGGAAAATAAGAGTAACAATAACGGCAAGCACGTCGGTTAATGTTGTATATCCGTCTTTCTGTGAACTTCCGGATATCATGGATGGCTCGCCTTATTGGAGGAGAGTTCAGTGTGATTTACTGAAAGCAGACGACCCTTACGCAAACTAAGGTACATGCCTACGGCAAGCAGGATGAAACTCAAGATCACATAGCGCCATCCGGATGCCGTTCGGGATAGCTGGTACACCGCCTTTAACAAAGGGATCCATAGGATAATGCTGACCAGCAGGTTGCGATGAAGCCAAAAGGCAAAAGCGCCTAATACAGCCAGAAATACCCCACTTAGCATGATGAGATACAATGGGGAAAATTCTCCAAAACAACGGAGGGTGCCTCCAGTCAGGAAAATTGCCCCCATGATGACAACGCTTGTTTTGAGTTCTTTCCCGTAAATCAAGTAAAGTCCGATAATGCCTAATCCCGCCACGATTCCCATAGGAGCCATGATGGGAAGATTGTAATCGGAAGCGATGCGAATCATCCACGGGATCGATCCGGAGCTCAAGGCCAGCGTGATGACGCCTGCCACGGCCACTTGGAAATATCGATGAAATATCCCGATGCCGAGCAGGATGGCTCCCAATGTCCAACCCACAGTTTTCCAGTGAAACGAGGTGTGCGGAGCCCCAGCCGTAAGTAGAATACCAAGTCCATAGGCCAAAGCCACATACATCAGCGAATAATGGCGATTTCTTAACCCGACATATATAACGGCTATGGCCGTCATGAGTAGTATAACCGGTGGATACCAGAAGAACCCGATCCCTATAATCGATTCCTCGATCATCAGGCCATTCCACAAGGCCGCCAATATCAGAACCAAAGGCACACATGCGAGTCCAATTTCACATAGCCCCGGTGTTTTTCCATATGTCCTCATCGTTTCAATGGCCATGAGGACGCCGAGTGTAATGAGAGGGATGAAGTCTCCAAAGCAAAAACGCAAATCGAAAATATATGCTAATTCATACTGGTGCAAACTCCCTACCACGAATAATATTCCAGCGAAAATCCAGCTCATTCCGGGGGCTTGCAGGAACGGTCGATTAATATGTTCAGATCGAGCCATGCCGGTCGGTGTCGCGCAGGAATGAATATACAAAAGTATCCCGCCCGTCAGCATCACCGCCCATCCCATCTGCCAGATTGTCCTCAGGCTTGACGCATTATTGCATCCAAGGCTTTTCATTAATGCGATGGTTGGAGACATGAGGAAATTCCAGGCAAGCAGCAGGAGGATGCCTGCCAACAGCATTCGGTCCAATCGGAGGGAGATGTAGCGCCGCATGGCCCACAGTTTGACAACGGACAATGCGAAGCAAATAAATCCGATGACGCAGGCAATGGGAATATTGTCCACCACCACCTGGTCGAGGGCAATGCCATTGGCAATCAGGAATAGCGCGATGAGCACCATCAGTGATACGGCATCGTCGGTGACGCGACGCCAGAGCACGATGAGAAGCATGATTACAAGCAAGGCGCATTCATAAAGGTTGAGAATCCCGATGCAAGAAAGGCGTTCGGCATAAACGTGGCTTTTGGACAGAACGGGGCCGATGATTTGAACAATGCCGAAAAGAATAGACAAGGCGCTAAGGCAGTAAAATATGCTGCCGCCGCTAAAACCAAAAAAAGTCTTAATCCATGAGATCGCTTGCGGTGTATAATCCTCTTGGGGTGGAGGAATGGGTGGGGTGGGATTTATGGCAGATTGAAAATTTCCAAAGTTTGCATTGCTTGAATTTAGCGCTTCACCTTTTTCATCATCGGCATTCATAGGGTGGCCCTCAATTAGTGTACCCCTTGCGTTGATTTCGTAATGTAAAATACCGGTTTAATTGTAGTGGTGCAACTTGAATGTTGATGCCGGGGCGACAGTGGAACGTCGCCTTGGAATCCGTGATATCTGCATTGACAATATGGATCAATTTCATCATCATCTATTCCGTTCGATTCAATCCATTTCGCCAGCAATTCCGGTCAAGGTTGTTAGGGATATTGACGGGAATTTCAGGCTGATCATTAACCCTGAATATTCGGGAGAATAATTCCAAAGGAGCCAGTTTGTCCGCCCCGCGGCGGAGCGGGAATTTCATGCCATGGGCAGATCCGCCTTTGGCGGAGATGGTGAAGAAACAACGGACCGGCCTGGGGACAGGCCGGCTCCAAAAGCTAAAGACAGATTAAACATGGAGCCGGGGCGCCCCCCGCCCGCAATCCGTCAGCCGACGGATAGCGACTGCGGGCAGGTCACCCCGGTTGTTTCAGGAGATCCCTATGAACTGTGAATTGACGGCAAGCAAGATCAACCCGCAGGTCAATCTCATGGCGCTCAGCGGACGGCTGGCGGTCGAGACCGAAGCCCAGGTCAGGCCTCTGCTGGTCCAGGCGATTCAGAAAAGCCCCCACGGGCTGATCATCGATCTCAAGGCGGTCAATTTTGTCACCAGCGCCGGGTTGCGCTTGTTGTTGGAGGTCTATAAAAGCGCGGCGTCCAGCGGAACTAGGATTGCCATGATCCGGCCCCAGCCTGAAATCTATAAATTATTCAAGCTGGCCTCGCTGGACACCACATTTTCCGTTCATGAGACCGAGGACGAAGCAGTGAAGGCCATTGGAGGATAACTTTTACTTCGTAGAATCTATTTATGTCGCTTGATATTGAATCATCGGAGCTAATTCAGGATTATTTGTGAGGATTTATGGATCCAAATAAATCAGAGACGAATATCAAGGCTGCGGCCGATGCCTTGGTGGCCCGGGCCGCTGTTGCGGCCGCTGTTTTTTCGCAGTATGACCAGGAGCAGGTGGACCGGATTGTGGCGGCTGTTGCCCGGGCCGGCACCGCCCGGCATATCGAACTGGCGCGCATGGCGGTTGAAGAAACCGGCATGGGCGTCTTTGAAGACAAGGTCATCAAGAATCTTTTCGCCACCGAGTCCGTTTATAACGACATCCGTGACGTCAAAACAGTCGGGATAATCGGCGACAATCCCGCCACCGGTATTATGGAATTCGCCGAGCCGCTGGGCGTCATCCTGGGCATTACGCCGATTACCAACCCGACCTCGACGGTCATGTTCAAATGCATGATTGCGCTGAAGACGCGCAATGCCATCGTGTTTTCTGCGTCCCGCAATGCGCTCAAGTGCAGTAACGAGGCCGCCCGCGTCATGTATGATGCGGCCGTGGCTGCCGGCGCACCCGATGACGTCATTCGCTGGGTGGAGGACCCGTCGCGCGAAATGACCCAGGCCTTGATGACTCATCCCGATGTGGCGCTGATCCTGGCCACCGGCGGTATGGGCCTGGTGCAGGCGGCCTACGGCTCGGGGAAACCCGCCATCGGCGTCGGGCCCGGCAATGTGCCGGTTTACATCGATAAGAGCGCCAATATTGATATGGCGGTCAACGACATCCTCATGAGCAAAACGTTCGATAACGGCATGATCTGCGCGTCCGAACAGGCCGTGGTGGTCCACCAGGATATCTGCAAGGCGGTGGAAGCCCGGTTCGTGTCCCAGGGCGCGTATTTCCTCAAACCGGCTGAAGTGGCGGCGGTCCAGGATATCGTCATCGATCCGGCCAAGCAAAGCATGTCGTCGAAAGTCGTCGGCAAGAATGCCCGGCAGATCGCCGAATTGGCCGGTATTACGATTCCTCCGAATACCCGCCTGCTGTTGGCGCGCTTGGCGGGGGTGGGGGAGAAAACGCCTTTGTCGCGCGAAAAATTGTGCCCGGTGCTGGGCTATTACGTGGCCGAAGACCTGGATGAAGGCATCAATCTATGCACCAGCTTGACCCACTTCGGGGGACTGGGCCATTCAGTGTCGATCTTTTCACAGGATCCCGTGGCCATCGAGAAGTTCAGCCGGAACTTGAACGCGGGCCGCATTCTCGTCAACTCGCCGTCCTCGTTTGGCGGCATCGGCGATGTCTATAACCGCCTGCGCCCGTCCCTGACGCTGGGGTGCGGCACGGGCGGACGCAACATCACCACCGATAACGTGACCGTGACCCACTTGCTGAACATCAAACGCGTTTCCAAAAGGATGGTCAATATGAAATGGTTCTGCGTACCGCCGAGCATTTATTTTGAGCCGGGCTGCCTGGATGTGTTTTTCACTCACGAAATCAAGGATATGGGTGTGAAACGGGCCGTGATCGTTTGCTCGGAGTCTGCCATGAGGGAAGGTATAACGGACCGCGTGGCGGGATATCTCAAGGCGGCTGGTATTCAATCGTCCGTTTTTTCGGACGTCAAATCGGATCCAACAGTAGAAACCATTGAGGCCGGGGTTGCCATGCTGAACAAGGATAGACCGGACCTGATTATCGCCCTTGGCGGCGGCTCGCCGATCGACGCGGCTAAAGCCATGTGGCTGATGTATGAGCATCCCGAGTTTAGCTTTGATGACTTGCGCCTGCGGTTTATGGATATCCGCAAGCGGGTAGTCAAGTTCCCGGCGCTGGGGAAGAAGGCCCGTTTGATTGCCATTCCCACCACCAGCGGCGCGGGATCGGAAGTCACGGCGTTCACATTTCTCACCGATTCCAAAACAGGTAAAAAATATCCCATCGTGGATGCCGCGATTATACCGAACGTTGCCATCATCGACCCGAACCTGGTATTGACGGTTCCGGCATCGGTCACGGCGGACACCGGGCTGGACGTGCTGGCGCATGCCTTGGAGAGTTACGTATCCGTGGCGGCCTCGGATTACACTGATCCGCTCGCCCTGAAGGCCATTCAACTTGTCTTCGAGTATTTGCCCGCGGCCCATCGCGATGGGAGCGACAAGCTGGCCCGTGAAAAGATGCACAATGCGTCCACGATCGCCGGTATGGCGTTCACCAACGCCCTGCTGGGGATCAACCATTGTCTGGCGCACATCCTGGGAGCCACGTTCCATATCCCGCACGGCCGCGCCAACGCGTTCGTGATGATCCCCGTTATCCGCTATAACGCCGCGTTGCCGAACAAGTTCCCGTCCTATCCAAATTATACCTCGCCCAAGGGCAAAGACCGTTACCTGGAAATCGCGGCGGCACTCAAGCTGGACACCTCCACGCCGGAAAAGGGGATCGATGCCCTGGTCTCGGCCGTGGCGCAGTTGAAGAAAACCTTGGGCGTTCCCGCCAGTCTCCGCGAAGCCGGTGTGCCGGAGGCCGAGTTCAAGGCCAAGCTGAACTTCATGGCAGAAACGGCGTTCGACGATCAGTGCGCTGGCGCCAATCCGTCATATCCGCTCGTTACCGACCTGGTCAAACTGCTGGAAGAATCTTACGGCTAACCTGATTCTTTACCACAACGGCGCTAAGAAACTAAGAACATCCGAAAGTAAAGAAAATACTAAGCTTATCGGGCCTACGTTGCGCGTTAGTGACGAATCTGAACTAGATGTCTCATTAGTACCTTATCCACCAGAAACCGCTATGAAAAACAAGAAAACATCAGCAAAGATTTTTTTAACCACGGATGAACACGGATTGGCACGGATTATGATCAGAAAGTCTTTGGAGTTTTTTGAAGCGTAGCAATCCAAGGA
>JAHIJO010000142.1 GCA_018898455.1 Verrucomicrobiota bacterium
AGGGACTAAACAACAAATGCCGTGTGGTCACCAGACGAGCCTACGGCCATCGTTCGTTCGATGTGCTGGAAATCATGCTCTATCATACACTCGGGAAGTTACCCATGCCGGAACTTATCCACAGATTCTGACGTAGAGGCCTTTTTCTCTATCATCCGGAAGTAATTATCAAACTCTTTTGTTTAGGCGCGCCTTCGTCGTACTGCGACAATAATGAGACTAATGAGCGTTCCCGGCCCGCAGACGTATAACAAAAGCGCAACGGCGATGAGCGGCAACTTGACATCGATATGGCCCACCGGCCAATGACCGGTGGACCAGTGCCTGAGAATGATCGTAGCCAAGCAAGATCCAACCACTAGGACGCCAGCGATCATGGTTTTCATAACTAGTCGTGTTGCGGTCAATGAAACAGTCAATAAAGCGACTGCTACCCCCGCAGTGATTGGACCCGCGAGGCGGTCCCAATGGAACATTCCTGAGCTGTCCGATCCGATGAGGGTACCGGCTCCGATGCCGCTGCAGATTGCGACCGACCATCCCCACCAATCCGGCGGAGATCGCTCAGGAGAAGGCGAGCGCGATAGTATGGAGGAGATGTTCATATTGTCGCCCAACAGTATTATTCAGCCAAACTATATGACAACCTTTGTAGAGTAGCCACCTTTCCAATGATCAAATTGTAAGCACCGTTAACTGGGACTGTCAACACTTGATACATGAGAAATTACGACAGGCTAATGATTGTCCGCAGATTCGACTCAGCCCGACGAGTTTGCCTTTTGAGGCTGGATATCCTGCCTGTAAATAGACAAAGTGAGATTGTCTGTTGCGGGATATGATGTGTCAGTCGGCGGTGTCGCCGAAACGGGCCAATTTTCAAGTAACCATCACACCAGGCCTTGTTCCAGCATGGCGCCGGCGACTTTCTTGAAACCCGCGATATTGGCGCCCTTGACGTAATTGATGAAATCGCTCTCGCGGCCATATTGCACGCAGGATTCATGAATCGCCCGCATGATTTCCCGGAGGCGAGTGTCCACTTCGTCCCGGGGCCATGAAAGGTGCATGGCATTCTGGGACATCTCAAGACCTGACGTGGCCACGCCGCCCGCATTAGCCGCTTTGCCGGGGCCGTATAGAATTTTGGCTTTGAGGAACACCTCAACGCCTTCCGGTTCCGTGGGCATGTTGGCGCCTTCGCAGACGCACAG
The DNA here is from genome assembly GCA_018898455.1 of Verrucomicrobiota bacterium. GTDB lineage: Bacteria > Verrucomicrobiota > Kiritimatiellia > JAAZAB01 > JAAZAB01 > JAHIJO01. Next base: position 1,215 of record JAHIJO010000142.1, read on the forward strand.
GCATCCGTTCCGGACCAGGGTCAGAGCCTCCTCGGCCGTAATCTCGTTCTGGGTGGCGCAGGGGAAGGCCAGCTGGCAGGGGACTTGCCAGGGCCTCTGCTTTGGCAGGTATTGGGCCTTGGGGATTTTTTCGGTATACTCGTGGATGCGCCGCCGCTTCACATTCTTCAGTTCCATGAGAACCGCGAGCTTCTCCGCGTCAATGCCATCTGTATCCACGATCGTGCCGTCGGAGTCGGAGAGCGTGATGACCTTTGCGCCGAGCTGGATCAGCTTTTCCACCGCATACTGGGCCACGTTCCCGGAGCCGGACAAGGTCACGATTTTGCCTTCAACCGTTTCGCTGCGCGTGGCGAGCATTTGCTGGGCGAAATAGACCGCGCCGTAGCCGGTGGCTTCCGGCCGGATCAGCGAGCCGCCCCAGCCCAGGCCCTTGCCGGTCAGTACGCCGGTAAATTCGTTGCGGAGTCTTTTGTATTGGCCGAAGAGATACCCGATCTCGCGGGCGCCCACGCCGATATCGCCGGCGGGAACATCCGTGTTGGGGCCAATGTGCCGAAAGAGCTCGCTCATGAAGGACTGGCAGAAACGCATGACTTCCATGTCGCTTTTCCCGCGGGGATCGAAATCGGAGCCGCCCTTGCCGCCGCCCATCGGCAATGTCGTCAGCGAGTTTTTGAACACCTGCTCGAAAGCCAGGAACTTGAGGATGCTGGGGTTGACGGAGGCGTGGAAACGCAAGCCGCCCTTATATGGGCCGAGGGCCGAGTTCATTTCAATCCGATACCCGCGGTTGACATGAATTTCATTGCGATCATCGATCCAAGGCACCCTGAAACTGATGGACCGCTCCGGCTCGACCAGGCGCTCAAGGATTTTTTCCTGCCGGTAGGCGGGGATGCCGTCCACGACCGGCATGATGCTTTCCGCCACTTCGCGGACCGCTTGGTGGAATTCGGGTTCGCCGGGATTGCGGGTGACGACATGTTGCAGAAAGGCATCGACGGATGAGCTCATGGTGTTCTTCTTTCAGCCGGTGTCTTTCGGCGCCGGCATTTGGGATCTTACTGCCCTGCCGGGCCGGTTCGGAATGAACCTGGTTGACGCCCGCGGGCTGAATGGGGTTGAAATGTACCGTGGCTAACATCAGCGCGCAAGCAGAAATTTCTTGTCCGCTGTTTCTATTGACTGTGAACTTCCGGAAGTTCACAGTTTGCCTTAGTATAGAGTCTTGATATTGTGAAAGGGTAAAAGCGCCGACGGAAAACTAATCCTCCCTATCCCAATGGCGCCGCGCCAAGAACGGCGGCCAAGGGACTGGCTACCCTATCAATAAATCCGCCCGAAAGGCGATAAGTGCATGAACACTACGCGACAACTGAGCGTGCCAAAGGAAGGCGATGGCATGCGTCTGGACACGTGGTTGACCCGGCAGGTACACGCCCTTTCACGTTGCCTCATCAAGCGCCTGATCTATCGGGGGCAAGTGCGGATTGACGGCCGGACCGTTGTCGGCCGACGTAACATTCATGTCGGTGAAAAGATCGAAATCGATGTGCCGCCCCCCATTCCCGCGGCGCTCAAGGCCCAGGACATCCCCTTTGAGGTACTCCACGAGGATCCCGACATCATTGTGATCAACAAACCGCCTGGCCTGGTCATGCATCCGGCTTGCGGCCACGCTGACGGCACCCTGGCCAACGCCCTGATCCATCACTGCCCGGACATGATCATTGGCAACGAAATTCGGCCGGGATTGGTTCACCGTCTCGATCAAAACACCAGCGGTGTTCTGGTAGCCGCCAAGAACGAGCGCGCCTTGACCATCCTGGCAAGGCAATTCAAGCGTCGGGCCGTGCGTAAGGAATATCTGACCCTGGTATGGGGCCGACCGGAACCGCCGTGCGGAACCATTGAAACCTTGATTGGACATGACCCTGAAGATTTCAGGCGCATGTCCGCTACGCCTTTGTCGGGCCGGCCGGCCATAACCCATTACATGACCGAGCAAGCTCTCGATGACTGGACCTTGTTGCGTGTCCGGATCGAAACCGGCCGCATGCACCAGATACGTGTGCATTTGACGTATCTGGGCCATCCGGTGGTCGGTGATCGGACCTATGGCGTCAACGCGACCTGCGTCGGCCCGGCGCCGGCTGATCGGCAAATGCTCCATGCCCATCGGCTCAGGATCCGGCATCCGGCCACGAATGCCTATCAAGAATTTACCGCGCCTCTTCCGGAGGATATGCGGACGCTGATCGCCGCCGGAAAATATCAGACTTGAAATCCGGCGGCGATATTCTATAGTTGCCCCTGCTTTACTGAAACGATGGGCACGGGTGGCGGAATGGCAGACGCGTTAGTTTAAGGGGCTAATGTCAGCAATGACGTGCGGGTTCAACTCCCGCCCCGTGCACCCTGTTGTTAGTAATTGCCCACAGAAGACACTGAATAGCACGGAAGGATGAGCGGAAAATCGCCAAATGATTTTTGCGATTTTCCGCTTTTCTTTTATAACTTCAATTTCTGTGACTTTCCGTATGTTCCGTGGGCCAATATTTGTCTTTGCTGCCAGAGGCCGTTTCCATGAAATTATTAATCGCCAGCCGGAATCGCCACAAGATCGAGGAAATCCGCGCCATTTTGAACCTGCCGGCCGTGGACCTGGCTGACATTGAAGCGTTTCCGAATCTTCCGGAAGTCGTTGAGGATGGCCATACCTTCCAATCCAATGCTGTCAAGAAAGCCGTGACCCTCGCGCTGATGGCCCGGGTATGGACCCTGGCTGACGATTCCGGGCTGGAAGTGGATGCGTTGACCGGAGCCCCCGGGGTCCAGTCAGCCCGCTATGCCGGCGAGCCGGTCAATTATGAGGCCAATAATGTCAAACTTCTGGAGGCGTTAAGGGATCATGAAGTGCGCACTGCCCGGTTCCGGTGTGTCGTGGCATTGGCCAGCGCCGACGGCCGGGCCCAGATCGTCGATGGAACCTGCGCCGGGAAGATAATTCATGAATGCAGGGGAACCGGGGGATTCGGCTATGATCCTCTTTTTGTGCCGGACGGCTATGACCAGACCTTTGCGGAAATGGATCCTTCGTTGAAGAACCAACTGTCGCACCGCGCCCGCGCGCTGAAGCAGGCCCGCGAATTATGGGGCGAGTTGCTGGCCTCCGCTGCTCCTTCCTGGCCGTCTTTCCGCAAACCGAGACCGCCTCGCGCGTAATGCGTGTACGCAACACTCGCTTCCGGCTGGCGGCTACCCTTGGCCGGTTAACCCTCGCAAGGTGACGGGGTTCATTCAGTCAATTTCGTTGCCTTTGCACCTCCCTTGACTTCTTCGTGAAAATCGAGGGAAAGACATTCCAGCAGGCCATGCAGATCATAACCACTTCACAGGGGTATGACTCCTCAGAGCGCAAAATACCTGCCCGCAATGCTATCCGTCGGCTGACGGATTGTAGGCGGGCGGGAAGAGCGCGGCAACGAGGCTAAAATCCTACGATAACAAGCTTGTCCCGCGTCCTAGCGGGATCGGCAAAAAGTACGGTGGCTATTCGG
>JAHIJO010000143.1 GCA_018898455.1 Verrucomicrobiota bacterium
CCTCTTGGTTTGTCAAGAGGGAAATCATGCTGTTTTTCAGGCGAAAGTTGAAATCGAAAACGATCATGACATCAATTCCGTATCGATGGAATAAGGCCTAAACTGTAATTGGCAAAATCTTAACCGGACACCAGTGATTTTCCATATTATTTTCCGGTTCCCGCCGGCTCAGAACGGTTATCGGTCTTTACCACTTTCCGGGCCTTCTGTTGCTGTTGGACCATGGCCAGCAGGACGGTCAACACCGCCAGAACACCCAGTACGGTCAGCGCCATGGCGATTCTTTGAATTTTCAGGAGCCCGATGACGACCAGCGCAATTGCCAGGTAACGGGCGACATAGATGCCGAAAATCAGCGCCACGGCCTTCCAGCCGCGTTCAAACCCCAATGACCGGCGAACCGATAATCGGAGCAGATAGACATTCATAACGCCCAACAGGGCGCCGATGAACACACCGCCAGCTATGTCCCAAAGCATCACTTGGGGCCGTCCCTATGCGTCAATCCGTAATGAATCATGTTAAAAAACCCCGCTACAATTCCGAAACAGAGAAATCCTATCGTGAACCACGGATCGGTGTCCAGCCAGTTATCGAGAAAATACCCGACGGCCAGGCCCACGAAGGTGCATGCCACCAGCGTGAAGCCCAGCGAGCCGGCGGCCCCCATGTTATTCCATGCATCCCGCTGTGTGGTCATTTCCTGGCTCTTTGTCTTCATGGCGCTACCCGGCGTCCAGCGACCCTGGGAATTTGGGAATCGGTGCGGTCAACAGCTCACGGCTTACCGCTCACTGATCCTTAGGCTTCTCGCCGGGTTGGTCGCCTTCGGCCCGGCCTTTCTTGAACTCGCTCAGGCTCCGGCCGATGGCTCGTGCCAGGTCGGGCAGTTTGCGCGCGCCGAAGAGAAGCAAAACAACAACAATGATCAGTAAAATTTCAGTCCAGCCGAAGTTCGGCATGGTATCTCCCTCCCTTGAAACAACCGGGATGACCTGCCCGCAGTCGCTATCCGTCGGCTGACGGATTGCGGGCGGGGGGCACCCCGGCTCCATTTTTAATCTATCTGCCGTTTCTGGAGCCGGCCTGCCCTCAGGCCGGTCCGTTGTTTCTTCACCATGAAATCCCGACCCGCCGCGGGGCGGGAATTTTTGCTTCTTTCCGGCAGGGCCGGGTTGATAGGGAAACCCGAAGGCGACCTTTTCAATCGTTGCCATCATCATATCGTGTTGCGGGGCGGGGTCAAGCGCGGATTCGGTCGGCAAACGGATTTATGAAAGGTCGCAGGAGGTTGAGATTTTGATTGAAGCCGGACCGGAGCGGGGATAGGATCAAATCTGGATTTGCTCACGGAATCCACGGAAAAATCTGAAAATTATGCATTGTTATTCTGTGTGTTCTGCGGGCAAATATGATTTCCATCGGAGCGAGCGGATCCCCGCCTTTGGCGGGGCAAGCATAGAGTTCATCCCGCAAGACGGGATCGCTGCCACAGCGAAGATGGCTTCTGTAGCATCCGCTCTCAGTGCGGATCCGTTCGTGTTATATGATGCGGAGAGATTCGGCATGATTCGGTGTGTTATCCTGAAATTGCCGGCGCATTCTCGACTAATGGGATTATTATGTTGTATCAGAAAGAATGATTCCGGAACCTGGAGTGATACTCTCGCAAAGGCGCCAAGTTCGTAAAGAAGACCGAATGTTCTGAACAAAGATGATTTTTACTTGGCGTTCTTGGCGGTTTGGCGCGAGACAATTCCGGAATTCAGGATGGATATTCAATGAACGACTTGAATCTTGACGAAATCTGGATGCGGCGGGCGATCCGGCAGGCCGAGCTGGCGGCGGAGGACGGCGACGTGCCCATTGGCGCCGTGATAATTCATGGGACGGCCATCATCGGCCAGGCCCATAACCAGGTGGAGCGGTTGAAGGATCCGACCGCGCATGCCGAGATGATCGCCATCACGCAGGCGGCCGCGGCGCTGGGCGACTGGCGGCTCCTGGAAACCGTCCTCTACGTCACCAAGGAACCCTGTCCGATGTGCGCCGGGGCCATCACCCTGGCCCGGATTCCCCGCGTGGTCTTCGGCGCGCCGGATCTCCAGAACGCGGGCATCCTGAAATGTCCGGAGATCATCCGCAGCGTGCTGGAAGCCGAGTGCCGCGACCTGCTTCAAGCCTTCTTTAAATCCATCCGCAAGCACCCCTGAATTTTTCTTGTGCCAAGATGCTGGATCGCGGCGATACAGAGGAGGATGAATCGGGTTGATCGAAAAAAGGGACGGTTGAGATCGGTTATGGCGAAAGATTTTTCGCGCTATTGCGATTGACTATCCATGGCGAACCAATGCTGATTTGTGTAATTAAATGTTTTGACTTTCTACTGAACCACGGATAGTATTTATTCCATCAGGGTGCGTGATTGTGGTCATGGGCAGGAGGTAACGATGAATAGACTATGGGCAGTCATTGGAATCGTTTGGGCCTCGGCCGTATTGCCAGGGTGGACCGGCACCACCAACTCCGTACCGTTCAGCGACGATTTTGAAAGTTACACCAACGGCACCCCGCTCGTGGACGGCACCAACGGCTGGTATGGCTCGGATGCCATCATTGTTGTGCAGACTCAAACGGTGTATAGCGGCACACAAGCGGCTGAGATCCCCTTGGATTGTACGCTGTCCAATCGCTGTGTGGACGCCACCCCTACCAACATTTGGAGTCAAATGGACGTGCGCCTGGTCCGGTACAACGGCACC
>JAHIJO010000144.1 GCA_018898455.1 Verrucomicrobiota bacterium
ATTCAAACCCCATAGCCAAAATAGTCAGTCGCTCCGCGGCTCCGTCCAACAACGTTTTATCCCAAATGCTGCTCGAAAATCGCTTGGCTCCCCACGCCAGCGCGGTATACTCGCAGCACTTGGGATAAAACGCTATTCGTAATACCTGAAAATTGCACGGAGGCGTGCAATTTTCACCCTCCGGGCCGTCGTAACCGCGCATTAATGCGGGGTTACAAGGGGTTAATCACTTGCGCGATTTTCGCGCAATATTCAGGTAATAAATAATTTGACGCTCTCCGGCGGTAGAACCCGCTTTACGCGGGCTTTAGCCGGGATAAACCCGGCTCTACCTAAAAAAGTTGCCCCGCTTTTGGGGCGCTTCAAATCCCGGAGGACGCATTTCTCACGCAATGTGTCCCACTACTGTCCGCCATCCTACTGTTTTTCTGAAAAGATTTGAGGAATCCTAGGGTCATAGGGCTGTGGCGATCGCACAGGGAGAAATCCGGGCTAAACCAGGCGCATCAGCGCAGCGCCGGGCTGGCGAGCGGCAATCGGAGCGTGGCGCAGACGCCGCCATCAGGACAGTTCCGGGTGGAGACGGTCCCGCCGTGGAGCGCGGCGGTCTCTCGTGCAAACGTGAGTCCGAGCCCGGTGCCCTTCTTGCCCGTGTCCGGTTTTTGCAGGGAGTAGAAGCGATCGAATACCCGATCCGCGGCGTAGTCGGGAATGCCGGGCCCGTGATCCCGGATGGCAATCTCAGCCATGGGGCCGATGAGATGAACGGACACGGTAATCTCGCCGTCCCGCGGCGAGAATTCCACGGCATTTTGCAGAAGATTGGCCACCGCCTGCCGGATGAGAAACCGTTCCGCCGGGACCGTGACCTGTTCATCGGCATTGACCTTCACCCTGAGCCCCTTGGCTTCCAGTAATGACTGTATGCTTCCGGCGGCATCGCGAACCACATCAACCAGCCGCAGGGATTCCACATCCTGTAACTGTTTGCGGTTTTCGAGCGCGGACAGCTCAAGCAATCGCTCGACTATATCCTGCATCCGGTCTGTTTCAGCGCGGATGTTTTTCAGGAACTGCCGCCTGCGTTCCGGCGGCACATCCTCTTCCAGAAGTTCGGCGGCCCCGCGCACGCTCGATAGGGGGCTCTTCATCTCGTGCGTTAACGTCTGAACGTAGTTCTCCACGTACTGCTTGCCTTCCAGCGCATCCCGCATCTCTTCAAACGCCGCTCCGAGTCTGCCAATCTCACTCCCGCCCAAATGCGGCGCCGGCAGACGTTTTCCATCCCGGACAGCATTTGCATATGCCGTCAGCTTCTGGATCGGCCACGTGATCCAGGCGGAAACGATCATGCCCAACAGAACCACCGCCAGCGTTGCCAGGATGCCTCCGAGCAAGATATTCTTCCTTGCCGACCGGAGGAACAGGCTCACGCTCGACGTCGGCTTTGACACGGTGAGGACGCCCGCAATGTCCCCGTTTCGGATCACCGGCGAGGCCACATAGAGACTGGTCGTGTTCGGGTCATCCGGGTTCTGCCGGGTTGCCCTCGCGCCGTATTCCCCGCGCAGGGTCCGCGCCACGTCATTCCATTTTGAGTAGTCCCGGCCCTCGTCCTGTCCGTGATTCGAGTCGAACAGCACCCGGCCCTTCCGATCCGTCACGTACACGCGTATTGTGAGGTTGGTCTTGGTCACCTTGTAGATCCGTGCTTGAAAACGCCGGCGGCCCACTTCGTCGAACAGGGCGCGGAGGTCGCTGAAATCGTTTTCGGCGCTGTCCGCCTGGATGGAGCACATAGAGGCTAGAAGCGTGGCCGTATCGATCATAGACTCTTCCATCGTTTCGAGGTAGCGGGGCTGGAGATCGGCGCTGATCCAGTCCACGAGGAGGTAGAATCCGAGGGCGGCCAAACAAAGGAATGCCAGGAACATTCGCGTACGGACTTTCACCACGACTCCTTGAGCGCATAGCCGAATCCCCGGTGGGTCTGGATCGGATCGGCTTTCGGCCGGATCTTGTGCAACTTGGCGCGCAGGGTCTTGATGTGCGTGTCCACCGTTCGATCCAGGCTGGCCTCCGGCTCTTCCCAAGCCCGCTCCATGATCTGTTCCCGCGAGAAGACCCGGCCCGGTTTTTCAATCAGGACTTCCAGTATCTTGAACTCATAGCGCGAAAGGTCGAGCGGCTGTCCAAAATAGCTGATCACACAACGTTGTTTGTCAACCTGGAATGGCGTTTTCGCCGCCGCCGGTCGCGCCTCCCCGTTCCCTAGCCGTCTAAAAACCGCTTTGACACGAGCCGCCAGTTCGCGGGGACTGAACGGTTTGACCACGTAATCGTCGCCGCCGAGTTCAAGGCCGACAATGCGGTCCACCTCTTTGGCGCGCGCGGTCAGGAATATGATCGGGACACTCGACGTCTTGCGGATATCTTTGCACAGATCAAACCCGGTCCGGTCCGGAAGTCCGATGTCCAATATGATCAAGTCGATGCTGCCCTTGGCAAGCGCCTGCAGCGCTTCAGCGCCGGTCTTGCAGGACACCGTCGCAAACCCCTCGGTCTCCAGGGCGTAAGTGACATTATCGACAATCCCTTGTTCATCTTCCACGATCAATATTCGCAGTGCCATCGCGGCCTCCATCCTAGTCCATTCCCATTGTTTTCCGGCTGATCTGAAGAGATACTTCTGGATCAGGCTTGTGTTTGCGCATGGAATCCAGTCCCCGCAAACTGGTTCAGGTACTTGATTGCGATGGCAAAGTCTTTAGGCAATGGGGCGCGCAGGGTTAGGGAAGCCTTTGTCTCCGGATGGATAAAACTCAGGCTTTCGGCGTGAAGCGCCAGCCGGTCCAGCAGGGGGCGCTCCGGCCACGGCTTGAATTGATAGCGGGGCTTGATCGCCGAAAGTTTCAGCCCGCCGGCGGAGCCGTACAGAGGGTCGGCCAGCACCGGACATCCGATGTGGGCCAGGTGGACGCGGATTTGATGGGTCTTGCTGGTCTCGGGCGTAACGTTCAGCAGGCTATAGCCCCGCCAGCGATCCATGACGCGGAGGCGGGTTCTGGCCATGGCATGTTTTGCCCCGCTTATTTTCATCACGCCCGGATGTTCCGGATCCGCCTCGACTGGCTTGGCAATCTCCATCTCGTCTTCCGGCGGCGCGTGGACGACTAGAGCCAGATAGCGCCGGGTCTCCTCATGCTTCTGAAATTGACCGGTCACGTTCGACAAGGCCGGCTTGGTTTTTGCGCAAAGCACGATGCCGCTGATGTCGGTGTCGATCCGGTGCGTGTTGAAGATGCCGGGGGACAAGTGTTCGCGGACCAGTTGGATCAGGCAGGGGCGGTCTTTGTTTTCGCTGTCCGGCGCCACCAGCAGACCACTGGGCTTGTCGAAGGCGATCAGCCAGTCGTCCTCATACAGGACCGGCGGCCATGGGTTTGGTTGTTTTTTCATTCAAGTCATATTGTGGCGGGCGGCGGTTCCATGTCAACCGTATCTTTCTGGCGGGGCCGGGACAACAAACGGCATTCGCGGAGATCAGCGGAGTTTTTGCTACTCTGCGAAGCACGAGCAGACGGTCTTGGGGCATAATGAGAATTGTTGCACGACATTTTAGGGACATTGCGATCATCGCATTCTCGCGGTATAGTGCAGGCATGGAAATTTTTCGCCACAGGCGGATTCGCCTTCGGCGGACAAGCCGCCGCGTGAGGTCACGCAGTCTACTTATAACCTCAAAAAAGCGTGAGTTGGTAACATGAATTGCTATTTGGACCTTGTTTATTGCGGTCAAAAGGCACATTTTGGTGTTGTGTCTATAACCGCACTTTTAGTGAGGTTATGGACCCGATGCGAATATCCGACTTTTC